>JADFHP010000070.1 GCA_022567135.1 Chloroflexota bacterium | reverse complement strand
ATCCTGACCTCGTGGCCTATTCGCGAGGGCACTATTGAGTTTCATCGCCCAATGATCAGGTGAGGCAGCGTCTTCGTCGAGCCCGGTGAGCGATTCAATATCTCGGACAATTTGGACCAGCGCCCTGTGCGAGTTAGAGACGACTGCTCCGGCGCCTGGAGCACCAAGTTTCAAAAATACGCCTTCTCCGATCGCCCGCTGCATCATATCTGTGGAGAGGTTGCGGCCGTATGTTCGACCTATGAATCCGTATCCGAGACTAATGAGTTGCTGGCCATCGAGGCGGATGGGCCGGCCTCCGCTAATATCGTCCTTGTCAAGTGGTATTTCGTCGCGAATCTTCCGAAGCATTTGATGTGTGACTCGGGCAGTCGGTAGGTGACGTTCGACCATCTTGCCCAAGTTCTCCGCCAACTCCGCTCGGACCAGATGCCGTGTCACCGACTCGCTGACATTGCGGCCGAGATTGAGCCGCTCAAACACTGGGTTCGCGACTTCCTGAAACTGCCGAAATCGTTTTAGAAAGCTAGGGGCCTCTGGATCAATCGGTTTCTGAATCTCCTCGACGAATGAGCGCGTATGCTCAAATTCTTCGAGAGAGTCGGCTGCGGCGCTTCCTGGTTTGCTCTTCACAGCCTCTGCTGTACTAGCTTTGAGGAACATCAACAGCGCGGGTTGACCGTTTCGTTTTTGAGCGTCCCTCGCTCGTCTGAACTCCATTCGCGTTATGGATATGTGATTCTCCGTGTTATAAATCGTCCCAGTGTGATCCCCCACGAGAAGGATGAAGAAATCAGACGTCTCCGCGTTGCTAAAGCACTCTTCTACCGCAGTTTTGTCGCCGCTAATGTAGAAGTCGGGCTCTTCCGAGACGTTGACAACACAGCCGCGCTCTCGAAGCACGAAGGCAAGTGCATCTCGGAAATCCCAAAATTCCTTGACTACCGAGGAAATGAACACTGTGGGAGCAGCTGGGTGAGCCTGCGTGGTCATAGGTAGTTCCCTTGATCGGGCGCCATTTGGAAGGCGAAAGTTGATCTGTTGGACTGTTGCCTACACCGATAGTTTAGGTCGTCCATCTAGATCAATTGCGCCACTTGAAGTATCGCGCCTATCGAGAACATCTCAGCCCATCTCATGGCGGTAACCCATCTTTACGGACGCACGGGGCGCGAATACCATGCCTCGCAAACATGTGGCCCCGGATTGCCGTTGCCGAGACGCGGCGCAGGCCGGGAGCGTGCCTGGAGGGTGCTGTCATGGGTGGCTCACTGTCACCGGAACAGGTCGAACAGTTCGATGAGCAGGGCTATCTGCTGGTCAAAGACGTGCTCGATCCTGAGACCGATCTCGACCCGATAATCGCCGAGTACGACGGCGTTCTCGACGCCCTCGCCGATGAGCTGTTTGAGGCAGGCGAGATCGAGTCGAAATACGAGGATCTGCCGTTCGGCAAGCGACTCAGCCAGATCTACGTCGACTCCGGCAAGGTGCACTCCCAGTATTTCGATTTCTCACTGCCGCAGAAGGGCGTCCGGCACGATACTCCGTTCTGGACCGGCCCGGCCGTTTTCAGCGCGCTCACCAACGATAAGCTGCTCGATGTGGCGGAGTCGATAATCGGCCCGGAAATCTACTCGAACCCCGTTCAGCACGTCCGGATCAAGCCGCCGGAGGCGATCGTGCCGAAGGACCCGGAGACGGGTCGGGCGCTGCTTGGCGCGACGCAGGCGCATCAGGACAACGGTGTCGTAAACGAAGAGGCCGATCGCACGCAGATGCTGACGATGTGGTTCTCGCTGCTCGACGCGCCGGTCGAGGCGGGCTGTCTGCGGGTGGAGCCGAGATCACACCGGCAGGGATTGTTGCCGCACTGCCCGGCGGGAACGAACAAGAATACGAAGGGCGGTCTGCAGATCCCGGAGGAATACAGGGATGAGGATGCGATGACGCCGGTGCCGACGAAGCGCGGCGACGTTCTTCTTCTGACAGCCCGCACGATCCACGATTCGCTACCTAACGTGAGCGACGACATCCGGTGGAGCTTCGATCTGCGCTATAACCCGATCGGCCAGCCGACGGGCCGGGATTCGTTCCCCGGATTCGTGGCGCGCAGCAAGAAGAGCCCGGAGTCGGAGTTGCACGATCCGGAGATCTGGACGCAGCTCTGGACGGAGACGCGGGCGAGGCTGGCAGAGTCGCCGGACGACCGCCCGTTCAACCGCTGGGGAGCGGACGACTTCTCCTGCGCGTAGCAGGGTTTCCCCTGCACCCACATCGGGATTGGGGCGTTTCTGGCCGGGTCATGGCGCGGGCGCCCGCGGGGGTCTTGGGTATTACGCGGGCAACGGGTTGTCCCGCGAGGTCGTGGGCGGTGGGGGCAATTCTTGAATTGCCCCTACGTTTGGGGGGTTACGCCCTTCGCGCCAGTAGCGAGCTGATTACCTGCGGGGTGGCTTCCAGGGCGCGCTCGCGGATCTGCTCGGGGGTGAGGCTGCCTATGGGGTGCTGGATGACGGCGAACGGGTAGTCGGGGATTCCGCCGAGGACCGTCATCGCCCGGGCGCCCGATTCGAATGGCTCCGTGCAGATGGCTATTGCCGGAACTCCGAGGCCTTCGAGTTGCATTGAGTCGTACACACTGGACGACGAGCAGCTGCCTCAGTCGCCGTTGGCTAATAGTGCGACGTCGACCTCGCTCGAGAAGTCGGCCAGGATGTCAGGTTCTGCCGGCCGTGAGGCATCGCCTTTGTTGAGTCGGTGAGAGGCCGCGACGTCGAAGCGCTCGGCGAGAACGTCGTAGATGGCGTCGAGCAACTGCTCTGAGTTGATCTTGTTGTTGGCGAGCAGGCCGACGCGTTTGCCCGCCAGCGAGATCGGCCGCTCGGCCATTCCTGCGGTGGCAAACGAGGGGGTGGCGGTGGGGTCGAGTACGCGTAATGTCTTCTGTGCTGCCATGTCGGCCTCCTGTGGGGACATCTTACCCGCTCCGCCCGATGGCGCGTGTCACGGCCTTCGACCTTGCGCCCATCGACCAGGTTGGGATCACCATGCTCCATGCGCCGCCTGCGCCGCCGAGGACTATCGGCACAGCAGCATCCGGCGATGCGAGGGCGCTCAGCACATCGTCGCCGTCCTCCCGACTACCGCCGCTCGGCGCGCCTGCACCGGCCCATTCGGAGGCCGGTTTGCGGGCGTTCTCGAACAGGTACTCGCCGACCTGCTCTTTCTTCCACCCGGCGCGCGCAAAGTGCTCGGCATGCTCCGGGCAGATCACGATCACGAACTGCTGGACACCGGGGCCCAGCGGGTAGAGGAGCTCGGCGAACGCATCGAGAATGCCCTCCGGTGTGTTCGCCTCGTGCTGACCGAACTGGAGACCGCTCAGCCCGGCGAAAACCGTGACTGCGCTCTCGTCGACCGAGTGGCCGCGCGTGACGTGCAGCGGCTCCCAGGGCAGGAACTCGTCGGACTCGGCAACGCACCAACTGTACTTGCCGGGATGGCCGAGCGTCGCCTTGTCCAGGCCGGCGTCGCTGCGCGTTCCCAGCACGTTCATGACGATGAGCCTGATTGCCCGGCCGATCGTGGCGTTGGGCCGGTGGCCCGGCCCGAACGCGGAGACGCCGGAGTTGATCCCTAGCTCCTGGGCAATGGGGCCGTTCACCACGAGGAGTATCGCCGCCCCCATCGTGCTGACTGTGATGGCGTGGAGGTTGAACTCATCTGCGGTAATCGCCTGTACCGCGGCCGCGACAACGGGCATGTACTCGGGTCGGCATCCGGCCATGACGGCGTTTATGGCCGCCTTCTCTGCGGTGACGACCGCGCCCTTGGTGGGCTCCACGCCCAGGATCTCGTCCGGCGCGAGGTGCGCTGCTTCAAGAGCCGCGGACACGGCCTCAGGCGTGGGCGGGACCACGGGCAGTCCGTCCGACCAGCCGCGGTCGAAATAGGCCTCGATCGCCTCGAAGGCGTCACGAACGTCGATGGAGTCGGAGGTCAGGCGTGTCCGGGTCATTCCTTGAGCGTTACACCTTTCGCCAGAGGGGGGCGCGCTGGCGGGCTATTTCCAGTACCGAATCGTCGAAGGGCGGCAGCTCGTTGCCTTCGGGTTGCGGCGCGCGGCCGTGCCAGTTGAGGCGCTCGTGGACTTCGGGGCGCATGTAGTAGAACGAGTAGGTGATGTCGAGGAAGAGGCCGAACGCCTCGCCCTGGGCTGACTCGATGTTTCGCAGCGCGTCGTCCTGAGCGGCTGGGTCAAGTGATGCGAAGTCGTCGGGCAGGGCATCCGCCACCGTTTTTAGCGCGGTCTCGAAGCGCCGGTCCTGGCGGGCATTTTCGACGATCACCTCCGCCAGCCCCATCGCACCCGCGCCGGGCAGGTCGCCGATTGCCGGCACGACACGGTCCAGAGCGGCGGAGAGGAGGCTCAAATCAGTGCTCATCGCCGGTGGCTACCTCTTCAGGTCCGTACGCTCGGTGGCGATGAATTCGGCGGTGCGCAGGGCCAGCGCCTGTATAGTCGGCGTGGGATTCACCGCCGCGCCGGTGACGAAGACGCTGCCGTCCACTACGAAGAGATTATCCAGGTCGTGGGCCTGGCCGCGGCGGTTTACCACCGATGACTCGGGGTCGTCGCCCATCCTCGCAGTGCCCATCAGGTGCCAGCCGGACTCCTGGATGAACGGGTTGACCACGATCTCCTCCGCCCCGGCGGCTTGCATGAGCTTCCGGCCGTTCTCGATGGCGTGGTCGAGCTGTTTGCGCGAGTTTTCGCTCAGCGTGTAATTGATTTTCGCCGCTGGAAGGCCGCTGCTGTCCTTCATGACCGGGTCCAGCGTCACCGTGTTGTGGGGTTCGGGCAGGTCCTCACCCATGACGGCCACGCCCAGGCCGCGGCCGAGCCGTTTCTGGACCGTTCGGTGGTGGTCCTCGCCCCACGGCGCCCGGTCGGCGAATCCGCCGCGGGCGGTCCATGCGGGGCCAAGGCCTCGGGCCATCTGGTAGGTGTACCCGCGCACGAAATCGCGTTCGGGGTCGGTCTCATAGAACTCCTGCGACATCAGGATGTTGGCCATCGGGCCGACCCACTCCCCATCATGTTCAGGGTCATGTTCGGGGAAGAAGCCGCCGATAAACGCGACCGGGTGGAACATGAGGTTCTTGCCGACCAGCCCCGACGAGTTGGCGAGGCCTTGAGGGTGGGCATCGGACGTCGACATGAGCAAGAGCCTGGGCGTGCCGATGCCATTGCACGCCATCACGACGCCACGGGCCTGCTGGTGCTGCAACTCTCCGTTCTGGTCGAAATAGTTGGCGCCGGATGCCCGGCCCTCGGCATCGACGGTGATCTCGCTGACCCGGCAACCGGACTTCAGCTCCGCGCCGTCTCTCAGAGCACGCGGCCAGTATGTCAGGTCGGTGCTGGCCTTGGCGCGCTGGACGCAGCCGAGATTGTTGTGGCCGCAGAAGTTGCAGGCGTCGCGGCCCTCACCGTAGGGGATGGAGTTGATGTAGTTGTCGGACGGCCACCAGTGCCAGCCAAGGCTTTCAAACGCACGCGCCAGCTTCAGGCCGTCGGCGCCTATGGGCAGGGGCGGCATCGGACGGGGGGCGCGCGGTGGGTTGCCGGGGTCGCCGTTGATGCCCGCGCAGCCCATCACCTGGTCGTTCATGTCGTAGTACGGCTCGAGTTCCTCGTAGGTCAGCGGCCAGTCGTCGGCCACGCCGTCCAGCGTCTTCACCCTGAAATCGGACGGATGGAAGCGGGGCGCGTGCGCGGTCCAGAGAATCGTGCTGCCGCCGACGCCGTTGAACATGACCGGGGTGACTGGCGAGTCATCCAGGTTAATTGGGTAGTCTTCCGGCAAGCCGCGTTTATTGGGGTCGTAGGACCACTTGCTCATCGACTGGAAGTCGAAGTCGGGGTCCAGAGTGGCGTACTTGTCCGGGTTCTGCCAGTGGCCCTGCTCCAGGCAGACGACATCGAACCCGGCCTCGGCGAGCCACGCAGCGACGGCCGCGCCGGATGCGCCCGCGCCGACGATCAGTACGTCGGCCGTGTGGTCGCTTTTGCCATTCGAGGAAGTCATGTCGCGGGGTGTCTCTTTGGGGCCGCCAGGAGCCGTCTCACGATTGCAGGCGCATCTTATCGCGGGCGTAGTCGCGGGTGTACTATCGCGCTGCAGACGGACTTTTTCAGGGGGAAACGATGCCGGTATTGAGGCGGAGCGAGCAGGAACATGCCGACCGGTATCCGGGAGTCCCGCGGTACTCGCTCTCCGGGCCGGAGACCGGCGCGGCCAGCCTGCACGTTGGCCATCTCACGTTCCTTCCCGGCTCGAGCGTGCCGTACCACTATCATCCGGGCGAGGCGGAAGAGACGCAGTTCATGATCAGCGGCGAGCTGGAGTGCTGGCTTGACGGCCATCGGATCACCGTGCGGGGCGGCGATACCGTGCTGGCGAAGCCCGGAACGCTTCATGCGTTCGTGAACCGCACCGACACGCCGGCGGAGATGGTCACGATGTTCCCGGTGACACCTCCCGAGACGGTCCACGTCGATGATCCCGACTCGTTGGACGAGGCCGATTCGCATCCCAACGTGATTCGCGCCGGTACGCGCGCCAGTTCATCGGACGGGATAACGCGTGACGAGTTGACGGGCTCTTTCTCCGGCGCGGCATCGACCTACGCGGTGCTGAACCGGCTCGAGCCCGGCGCAGAGGTGCCGCTCTGCTTTCATCCAGACCACGAGGCAGGCCTGTACTGCCTGGACGGCGCAGTGACGCTCACGTATGGGGCGTTGGATGAGACCGTGCTGGCTGCGGGCGACTACTTCGCCGCCAGCGTCAACGAGCCGCACGGCTATCGCAACGACACGGACTCTGAGGCCACCATTCTCGCGGTGCACGCGGTAATCGAGCCGCCCGCGACCGTGGAGATCGGGTAGGCCGCGATTCGGGTAGGTGGATTCCTTTGCACCCACCCACCTGATCTGGTCTACTGCCCGGGGGCAGGTCACACCCGCAAACTCATACTATTGATCTTAGCGGTAAGGCCATCTGCTGGTAGCCCCCCGCCTATAGCTGGAGACGTGGCTAAGCATGCTGGGGGAGCCTGCCCGGACGACGCGGAAGCAACTGGGATTGACCAGGAACAACATCTAGGCTAGCCTGCGTCAATGCCTAACGAAGTGGAAGTTGGGCCGGCGTCTGAGATGACTCCCGGGACCGTGAAAAGAGCCGGCCGGTATGCCGTCGGCAACGCTGACGGCGAGAGGTTTGCGGTCACTCGGCGCTGCCGGCACCTGCGCGGTGACCTGGCCAATGGCAGCATTGACGAGGCCGGGTGCCTGGTGTGCCCGTGGCACGGCGCGAAGTACGACGTGCGAACGGGCAGGATGGTGCTCGGACCCCAGGGTGTCTTTGCCAAAATCCCAGGCTTCGGCAGTATCCAAAAAGCCTTAACCCTGGTGTTTCCGCTTGGGCGCGGCCGGGTTGTGGAACGCGACGACACCCTGTACGTCGAGTAGGCCCTGCCGAGGACCACTTCCGCCTTCCCAATTCGACATCCTAGGCGGGTCACCAGTGGGCGGGGTTGACGTCGTCTTCGTCTCCATCGAGCGCACTCCGGACTGTGCGGGTGAACGACTTCCCAACTACTGAGGTCAAGTGCCACAACTTGATGGCCCATCCGCCGCCGTGATCGCTCAGACGCACGAAAATGCCTCTTCGTACAGCCTGAGTTTTCCTGCCAGCTGTACCCTAAGGGCTTCAATGCCCGCATCCCCGGCTCAAAACGCGGCCTACACGGCTATATCTGCGAAGTACTAGCAACGGCATCGCCACCATTTGCGCCCACCCACCAAATCTGGTTTACTGCCACGGAGTGGGAGACGCCATGCGTGGATTGACGCAGACACGGGTCTGCCCCAGCAGTTGCCGCATCTTCTGGGCCGTCTACTTCGCATGGGCTGAGCGACACCATGCTGGACCACTATTCCGAACACGCCCATGACAGACGCCATCCCCCGATCCGATGATGATGTGGCCACCACTGGTGGTCCCGTTGATCACGCTGCCATAAGAAACATCTTCCGACGGACACCCGCTTCCTATGGCAGAGTCCTTCGTTGCACGACTCTCGGGATGGACCTCTGGTGGCAGCGACGGATGTTCCGTTTGATCCCTCCAGACCGAACCTATGCGCGGATTCTCGATCTGGGATCAGGAACGGGGAACGTGACGCTCGGGTTGGCGAAGCGGTTTCCACGCTCCGAGATAGTTGGTATCGACCTCACGCCGGAGAACGTTGAGTATGCACGAGCACGTGCATTGAGAGCCGGGCATGACAATGTTCGATTCTGCTGCATGCCCATTGAGGAACTGGGTGAGTTGCCCGGCACGTTTGATCTGGTCACCGGGTCGTTCATTCCCAAGCTGATCGATGTACAAGTCCTCGCTCAGGATTTAGTAGCGAAAGTCAATCCCGGGGGCGTGATCGTGATCCAGGACTTCACGTTGCCTGAAAACCGATTCCTCCTGCGCGGATTCAACTGGTACTGGTGCATCAGCAGCAGGCTCCTGTCCCGGTCGTCTACGTGGAAACCCTCGGCCGATTATCTGGGGATGATCATCAGGCAGACCACTTGGGTCACCGACCTAGTTCGAGCGTTGACCGTAAATGGGTTCACTATCACTTGCCGGGAATCCCAGCCGCTCCAGATCGCGACAGTAATCTGCGCTGAAAAGTGATTCCCGCCCATTTGCACCCACCCACCTGATCTGGTCTACTGCCGAGGCTTCATCACAGATCAGGGGGACGCCATGGGAATCTTCGATGGAAAGGTAGCCCTCGTCACGGGAGCAACCTCGGGTATCGGACTTGCGACGGCGAGAGAATTCGCTGCAAATGGAGCATCGGTCGTTCTCGCGGCACGACGCGAGGTGGAAGGAGCCGCCGCCGCACACTGCCCCAGTACATCTTGTCCCAGATCCGCTCGGTATCGAGAGGATCCTCGCCGACAACGAGTGGTTTCAACGCCTGCTCGACGAGCACCTTGTTCAATGACACGCCTTCATGCCCAATCTGAACAATCGGATCGTTCATCGGCACGACGCCCGTTATGCCTTTGTCGGTGGACACTTCCAGGATCATGCTGGCGCGAACCCCGGGGACCTTCACCGTCGCGTCGGCCATTGCCCTGACGCTGGAGTACCAGGGGTCGGATAGCTTTACATCTGTGATTTTCATTTCGAACTCCTACGCTATTTGCCGGACTCCGATTCCAGTTTGGTCAGCCGGGCGCAAGCCTAACCCTCCTCCCGTAACGCCGCCGCTCGGATCGCGATGGACAGACGCCATTTCTCTCCCCCAAAGCGTCCCGAGAGAACCTGGATATTGAAGGTGTCGCCGGTAGGGCCAATGCGGTTGTGCCGATTGCCCTTCCAGCGAAGAACACAGCGACTGGTACAACTATTGGGGGCAGGTCAACCGCGCGCTTGAGGCGTTCGACCGAAATCGCGAAGACATCAAGGTGACCGTCGAATAAAGATAGCCGGGCCGATGCAATACGCCTGGTGGCCGGACGCCTGATCGCGGGTTTATATGGTCATTCGCCCCAGAACGAGACCCAGGTGACCACGAATAGGAAGAACGTGTTCATTGGCCAGTAGGCAACCCGTGGGATCAGATTTTCTCGGAAGTGGATATACCCGCCACCAAGATGCGCTGCATACAGAATCGCGTTAATCGTTACTCCCAGGACTGCCATGTAGGCTGCGAAGTAGTACCACTCGATGTACAAAATCCCCGCGTCTGGGAACTGGCCGCGGAGACGTGCGTGCGCGAGGACGATCGCGAAGAACAGCGCAACCGTGTACGACAAGACTGCCGTCGTCGCGATCAAGCCATATGTGGGTGAGCCACCGTGTTTTATGGTTCCATCATCCATGATTTCGCCGGCGCCGAGTGCGCGCGTCCTGCCCGCGATCGCGAGGACGAAATAGGGCATCTTCGTGGTGATCGTCAGGGCGACGAAAAGCAGCATCGCGATGATGATCAGCGGCAGCATGTTGGAGATAAATGGTCCAACGAAGCTTCTGCTTATTTGCAGATTGAACGCCAGTTCAGTTGAGTGATCCAGTCCTTGCGCCGTGATCTGTCCAAATTCAGTGCCGTAGTCTCGTACGGAATAGCTGAAGAAGCTCCGGTCTAGATCCCACCCATCTATCTCCAGACCCTTTTGCACGCCTGGGAGTGATGTTGGGGACAAGTCATCGTAATTCTTGAGGTCCGGGACGTGTAAGAAAGCGCGTCCCAAATCTGTGGAATTGATGCGGATAGAGAGCGTTTCGCGATCAAACGGATAGCGGCTGAAGTCGAATTCAGTTGGGAATAGCGCTGAGAAGTTCCATCCGAACTGCTCGTTTGCGCCCTGCCTTCTCTGACTGTACGCCTGAGATCCGGCTCCTGTCGAAATACGCCCCGTGCCCTTGATCGCATCGGGGAAGTAGATTCCTTGTTGGAAGACAGGTGCGGTAAATTCGCCTGATGTTTCAAGTCGGGCACGCTGACGATCCCGGAATGTCTGCCACACGACGCCTGAAACAGATATCTGCTCAGTAGTCTCGAATTCGACGGAGGTCAAGAAAATGCCGGCGCCGGCTTCCAAAAGGAGTTGGTCGACAAAATCATCGTCGCTATCAAAACCCTCCTCGAAAAACGCTCTCTGATCTGCAATTGCCTGACCCAGATTCACTCTGGCGCTCTCCAGTTGGGGGGGTGTCGTAGAGTGCCAGAACCAGATCAACCCCACGCCCGCTATGAATGCCAGTGCCAACGACACGGATGTGAACCAGAGTCCCCGCCAGCTCCCGGCGTACGCCCCACTCCAGATCAGGGAAAGGAAAAATATGAGGCTGATGATGGCGGGAACCATCCGCATCAATGCTTGCTTGGTCTCGTTGGTGCGAAAGAGCACATCGCCCTTGAAAACGACATAACCCATCGACCAGCCTGTTGACAGTGACTCAACTACCAGAAGCGAATCTTGCCCGGTCAGCTCGTCAGGGTAGTCGTCGACTACCCGTTGGCCCGCATTCGACCGCTCAATTGCCTGGCGAAGAATCGAGGACTGCGGCTCACCTATTCGTGCCACATTAAGAGCATCTGCAACATAGGAGTCATCAAAATGAGCGAGATAATCGCCTGAGGCCGACAGCAGGAAGCCGTATCCCGTCTCCCTCAAACTCAGCCATTGGACAATGTTGTCAATCCCGCTAAGGGCAAAGTCTGCGTAGATGACTCCCCTCGGGGCCGCGGCCGGGCCAAACCGCATGCCAAATTCAGCTACAACGCGTCCCGTTTCGGGATCAGTGAACGGCTCGGTCCAGTTGCTTCCGTTGTTGAGCGGGAGGTGGTAACGATTCGTATCGTCCTTTCCCTGCATGTCAGCTGTCGGGGGGTCTGTATAGACGAATGGGTCTTGCCCCTTGGACCTACTTGAAATCGCGCTGGGAGGTTGACCTAAAAATGGGTTCAGAAGCTCTCCGTCTGGCCCAGGGACGTAGAAGACACCTAACTTCTCAATATTGGGGTCACTGGCGATTATTCCGTCAAACGTTAGCTGTACCCCTCCAGGGGCGTAGTAATCACTCGAATCGCCATCCAACCCCGGGATTTCGCCACTCTCAAGTCTTTCGACGATGTCTGCTACCTGGTCTTCTACATTCCCTATCGCATCGTCCAGGCCACTGCGAGCTGACGCAGCCTTCAGAAGGGCATCGTTTTCAACCGCTTCTTTCCCGTCAGACCTTGAATCGAGGTACTGCAGCGTGAAAACGATGGTCAGAATAAGGCTAAAGATCGCTAGCGCGTATGAGGCGACCACCAGGATTTTCTGCCATGGGGGGGCATGTTGTTCGGGGAAAAGTGTTTCGCGGAGGACCATTAGCGGCGTCTGATATACCAAAAACAGAACTCAAATGACAAGCAAGCCAGCCCGGTGCGCAAGCCTACCGGTGAACGGGCAATCCATCAAGACCCGTGCGCTGAGGCATCGAAGCTAGAACAGCCGAGCGAGCCCAGGCTTCACGAGTGGGCCGACGATGTTGATGGCGCGCCGGTAAGGCGGTTGAACGCATCGAGCGCCGTCGTCTTGTAGCACTCCGCGAGAGTCGGGTAGTTGAAAACCGTGTTGACGGCACTCGTTGCCTGAAGCCGGTCAGGTAAAGGGCTGCCTCACGCAATGTCTTGCTGGGTATCGTGCCCGCGTGGATCGCGGCTCCTCCGATACTCGACCTCGATTCAATTGCCACGACAGAGGCGCCAGGCTTTGCTGCGTGGATCGCCGCTCTTTGGCCGCCCGGTCCCGTACCGATCACTCCCTTCCATCTCTAACCTGGCGTCAAAATTCACCAGGAGGCTGATCGAACGCGCAGTCAATGTGCCAGTCTTGCAAAGCGCGTGAGGACTGGCGCCATGAGGTTGGATAATAGGCCAAAGGTTTCACGTCCGGCCCTGTGAGGTTTAGACTTGGCAACCCTTGCGATGTCGCGCTGCCGAAGGAGGTTTGGCGATGATTGAAAATATCCTCGTGCCGCTCGATGGTTCTGACCAGTCAGAGCGAATCGGCAGGTGGGCGGGAGGCATGGCCAAGGGTCTCGGCGCCTCACTGACCCTGCTCAGCGTCCCGTCAACCGACTCAAGGAAGAAAGGTGAGGGAGCGGTCCAGGAACATGATTCCCAGGAATATCTTCGTAAACTGGCCGATAAACTCGCCGCCACGGGAATCGAGGTGGACGTCGAAGTACGGCCGGGCAAGCCGGCGGAAATGATCGTCGCGACCGCTAAAGAGCTGGAGACGGACGTGATCGCCGTCGCGACAAGGCGGGCCTCATCTCTTGCGCGCAGCGTTCTTGGAAGTGTTACGGATCAGGTACTCCACAACACCACTGTCCCCGTGATGGTTGCCAACCCGGACGCCCTCATGGTTTCAGAACAGAGTCCCGACGTTCCCTCAACGCTCGTCGTGCCACTGGACGGATCTCCCCTGAGTGAAAAAGTCATTTCCTTGACGGAGAGCTTCGCTCGGGCGGCTGGAGCCGAAATTAGTTACGCTCGAGTCCTGCAAAGGGCTTTTTCGAATCCTAATGATCCTGTAGTGAAAGAGTTGCAGGCAGATTGCGAGCGATATCTCGGCGAATTCGTATCCAGATCTGAATCTGCCGGGGTCAAGGCGAAATACCGGATTATGTCCGGAATACCTGCCGCTGAAATTATGAAGGCGGCGGATGAAGAGAAGAACGCCATCATCGTAATGAGCACACACGGACGCACAGGATTCAGAAGAGCAGTCCTGGGTAGTGTCTGTGACACCGTCGTCCGCTCAGCCCGGACCCCTGTTCTGGTGCTGCCTGCAGGATAGGAGGGCTTTCGCGGCCGTCTGGCAGGCCGCGTGGCTGCCGATCACGCCTTCAATATCTTCCGCTGCGCCAGCACCCGCTCCAGCAGCGGCTTCATGCCGAGC
>JADFHP010000179.1 GCA_022567135.1 Chloroflexota bacterium | reverse complement strand
CGTAATCTGCCGGGGAAGGTTGGCGATGGTGTGAAACGGGGGTACCACGAAACTCCTGTCGGTGCTGGTGATCTTGAACGCAACGAATCAGGGGGTAGCGTACATGAGCACCGGAGGGGAGGCGTGGGCGGCGGGGCTAAATGCCGTCGATGGTCACCTGGTGGATGCCGCTCAGGTAGAGGGCCATCGAGCGGAGGACCCGGGTGTCGGAGGGGTTGGGCTGCTCGAATGGGATGCCTGCGAGTACCAGGGGCTGGGCAGGCGCGACGGGGAGCGTGGCAGAGGAGTCCCTGCTGTCGATCATGGTTTTCAGTTCTTGTGAGTAGACGATCATGTCACTGCTCTGCCTGGTCTTGTGAGTGGCCGGTCTGTGCGTGGCTCTCATCATTAAGAACGCTGGCTGGACCGGGAATGTTCCTGTGAATCCAGTCTGCCGGGGGATTGGGGCGAGTTCTTGACGGCGGAGTAACAGGCGCTTTACAAGTCGATTAAAGCTGGTCGCAGACAATCGGGCTATTACGGGAGGCTCCATGCAGTACACGCGTCTATATGCCGATGAAGCTGGCGAATCGCAGTTCGAGGACGTTGAGGTTGAGTTTCAGGAGGTGGATTACGCGCCGCCTGCGCCGCCGATGGGACTTTCAGAAATGGTGAAGGCCACACAGACAGGGTTTTTGCTCGCATCTCTCGACTGGAAGGCGAGACATGGCATCCGGTTTCGGTGAGGCAGTTCATGGTTGTCGTTGCGGGAAGATTCGCGGCCACCGTAAGTGATGGCAGCAGGCGTGAATTCGGAATAGGTGAAGTGCTATTGCTGGACGATACGCACGGGAAGGGCCACTCGACGGAGGTCCTGGGCGATGAAGACGGGGTGGTGGCGGTGATTCATCTCGAATAACGAGGCCACTCGGGACCATCACGCTCCGACGGGGCTTCTCTGAACTACAATCGCCTACGGCGAATTCAGACAGGTCTGGTCATAGAGGGAATCGATGGCAAAAGTCTCCGGCGCTTACCTGATCGCACGCACGCTCAAGGAAGAGGGCGTGGAGGTGATCTTCTATCTGATGGGCGGGCCGATCTACGAGATCGTCAACAACGCCGAGGATTTTGGCATCAGGGCGATCGATTTCCGGCATGAGCAGGCGGCGGCGATGGCGGCGCACGGGTATGCCCGTGTAACGGGTAAGCCGGGCGTGACGACCGCGGCATCGGGTCCGGGGACTCTGAACCTGCTCACGGGGCAGTACACGGCGTTTCTCGATCTTGCTCCGATGGTGACGCTTGGCGGCGCGGGGCCGATCGAGGATTACGGCCGCGACGCCTTCCAGGAGCTGGACCAGGTTTCGATTTTCGAGACGATCAGCAAGGCGGTGATGCGGCCGACGGACCCGGCGCGCTATCCCGAGCACATCTCAACTGCGTTCCGGCTTGCGACCGAGGGGCGGCCGGGGCCGGTGTACGTGGACTGCGCCGAGGACGTGTTGTACGGGGAGGTCGAGGAGGAGAAGGTTCCTGCCCCGTCGCGCGCCGCGCAACGCTCGCGCTCGGGCGCTGACGCCGACGCTGTTGGGCAGGCGGTCGATATGCTGGCTGCTGCGAAGCGGCCTGTGTTGGTTGCCGGCGGCGGTGCGCACTGGTCGGAGGCGGGGCCTGATCTGCAGAAGTTCATAGAAGCGACGGGGATCCCCATTTTTACGACGCCGATGTCGCGCGGGCTCGTCGCTGAGGACCATTCGCTGTCGTTGCTGGCGGCGCGCTCGACGGCGTTGCGTGAGGCGGACGTGGTGCTGGTCGTGGGTACCCGCATGAACTGGATCTACACGTTTGGCAGGCGGCTTGGTCCGGAGGCGAAGTTCATACAGATCGATATTCACTCGGAGGAGATCGGGCATAACCGCAATGTCGATCTCGGGCTTGTCGGTGACGCCAGAACGGTGGTCCGGCAGCTTATCGACGCGATTTCCGGCGACTCGCGGTTCAGTGGTGATGAGGACTCTGAGTGGGTGGCGTATTTGCGGGAGCAGAACGCTATTCGGGAAGAGCGGGCGCAGGAGCTGCTGAACTCGAGCCAGGTGCCGATTCATCCGATGCGGCTGTGCAAGGAAGTCAGGGACGTCATCGACCGCGATGCGATTGTGACGATCGACGGCAACGAGATTCTGCATTACGGGCGGCAGTCGATTCCGGTGTATTACCCCGGTCATCGGCTGAACTCTGGTCCGAGCGGCTGCATGGGCGTTGGGCTGCCGTATGCCATCGGGGCGAAGGTGGCGAAGCCGGAGGTGCAGGTCGTTGCGGTGCATGGCGACGGGGCGCTTGGCATGAACCTGATGGACTTCGACACTGCGGTCAGGCACGACATTCCGATCGTGGTCGTGGTGAGCAACAACGAGGGGTGGACGGCGCGTGTCGAGGGCGTTCGCAAGCCGGGCCGTGAGCTTGGCTACACCCGGTTCGACAAGCTGGCCGAGGCGCTTGGCGGCCATGGCGAGGATGTGCAGGAGCCGGACGAGATCCGGCCAGCGCTGGAGCGGGCGTTTGCATCTGGAAAACCTGCGATTGTGAACGTGCGGACGGACCCGACGGCGCGTGCGCTATCGCGTTTTGTTGGGTCGCGGATGGAGTAGGACTCACGCTTCCGCGGTTGGCTTAGACGGGGAGAGGGTACGATTCGCGGTGTGCGCTATCGTTTTGGCGTTTAGTCGCGTCTAAATATTCGCACGGCTCCGACGGCTTCTTACTATTTGCCTATTCTGGGAGCGGACCATGACGAACGAGGACGGCCAGACCGACCTTTTCGCGGATGCGATCAGGCGACTGGACCTTGCGGCGCGCTACTCGAAGATCGACCCGGAGGCGCTGGAGCGGCTGAAGGTGCCGAGGGCGGTGCTGGAGGTCGGCATCCCGGTGCGGATGGACGATGGCTCCGAGCGGGTGTTCATCGGGTATCGCGTGCGCTACAACGACACCCGTGGGCCGGCAAAGGGGGGCATTCGCTTCCATCCCAGTGTCACAGTCAGCGAGGTGAAGGCGCTGGCCATGTGGATGACGTTGAAGACGGCCGTCGTGGACATTCCGTTCGGCGGCGGCAAGGGCGGCGTGACCGTAGACCCGAAGGCGCTCTCCCGACTGGAGCTGGAGCGGCTGAGCCGCGGGTACATGCGGGCAATTGCCCACGTTGTCGGCCCGGATACGGACATTCCCGCGCCGGACGTCTATACGAACGCGATGATCATGGGCTGGATGTATGACGAGTACTCGCGCATAAGCCGGACTCGGGAGCCGGCGGTGATCACGGGCAAGCCGATTCCGCTTGGCGGCAGTCTGGGCCGCGATGACGCGACGGGACGCGGCGTCTACTACGTGATCAAGGAGATCGAGCGGCAGCGGGAGTGGAAGCCGTCTGAGATCACTGTGGCGGTGCAGGGGTTTGGCAATGCCGGCCAGCATGCCGCGAATCTTCTGTTCCAGGATGGGTACAGGGTAGTCGCCGTCTCGGACTCAAAGGGTGGCATATACAGGCCGGAAGGATTCCACGTGCCCAGCCTGATGGAGGTGAAGAACGAGTCTCGCAAGCTCGAGGCGGTCTACTGCCACGAGTCCGTGATCGAGCTGGTTGACGCCGAGAGGATCACCAACGGTGAACTGCTCGAGTTAGACGTGGATATCTTGATCCCGGCTGCGCTCGAGAACCAGATCACCGCCGAGAA
>JADFHP010000178.1 GCA_022567135.1 Chloroflexota bacterium | reverse complement strand
ACCGCTCCAGTAACAGAGAGGCCCCGGCACTGGTCGGGGTCTTTTTTTGCTCGCGGCTCTGGGGCGGTTCTCGAATCAGGCAAAGGGCGCGAGAAGTAGCCGAAGATTCAATCAGCACCGGCAAGCACGTCTGGGTCAGCCAGCGTCTCTAGGTAGCGGCGCGGGACTTCTACCTTCGGTCCTGGGCGCTCGCTCCATCGCATACCGGCATGGTCGCGGAGGATGCGAGAGGTGTCGATGGGCGAGTGGCAGAAATGCTTGCGCGATACCCACTTGTATACCCATCATTGGCGTAAAGATTGGCGTAAACAGGCCAAAAGAGAAACCCGGCTGAGTGCCGGGCTTCAATTAGATCCGTATTTGGAGCGGGAGACGGGGCTCGAACCCGCGACCTTCTGCTTGGGAAGCAGATACTCTACCACTGAGTTACTCCCGCTCAGTTCGATGGGCGGCTACAGCATATAACTATCTCCAGCCTGGCCGCACAGTGTTCCCGCCGCGGCTTAATCCTCCACTTGCAGGCCTTGAGCTCAGGCGCGGCGTCGATTTCGATGCCCGATCGACTTCCGCCACGAGCCTTCTGGCTCACGGTCGATGAGCGCGTCGGGCACACAAGTCCCGGAGCGGTCTGTCTAGCATGGATTCATAGCTGGACGCGGATGCCGAATCGCGGCCCGCGTTACATGAGGTTGGGCGTGACCAGATACGTCTAGCCCGGCGACGGCCGTGAGGTGCGGAAGCGGAAATGCTGGGTTTTACAAACCTGATTGGTATTAGCCTTACTCTTGGCTCTACCGCAGCTCGCCTGGCCACGGCGAGCGCCATCATGGGCGTATCGGTTACCGGCGTGACTATCGCCACGTTCGGACCGGTGTTCAGCGACACTGAAGTGGTCAGCGCCGACGCGTTCGAGGCGGGTACGCTTGATATTGCCGCGTCCCCGGCGAGGGCCGCTCTATCGCTGGTTTCTATGGCGCCCGGCGATCAGATAACCGGCACGTTGACACTATCGAACGAGGGCTCGCTGCAGGCCCGGTACGCAATGAGGCTCATCTCCACCGAAGATCGTTTCGCGTCAGCTCTCAAAATGACCGTCAAGACCGGTGTGACGAACTGCGATGACGGCGGTTTCGCTGCTGATGGTGAGGTTCTGTACGGTCCCGGTGAGGCTGGAGCGATAGACGGAATTCCCGCTTTCGGGGACCCGGCGTCCGGCCCGGATCATGGCGACAGACTGCTGAATCCTGCGACACAGGAGACGCTCTGCATCAACGTTCGGCTCCCGATCTCCAGCGACAACTCGCTGCAGAACGCGTCGACGACGATCACCCTGGAGTTCGTTGCGGAGTTCGCACGCCCGAGCTGAAGGCCGCGAGGGCCAGCCCAGGCCTGGCGATCACTGCATCACCCCTGCTTTTTCCACCTCCCGACCGCCAAATATCCGCTGTTGCCACACGGCGCAATGCCTGATGCGCTTGAGTAGTTTGGCCCACACGATTAGGGGTATAAGCGGAACCACTCGTGGGTAACATCGCTCATCATCAGTCGAGTGGGCAGACATCGTTTGATATCACGATGGGTTCTGCATCCTGGGTAGTGAACTCCATATCGGCTGCGAGTTTGCCACATAGTCCATTGGGCACCGGCCTTACCACGTCGGGAAAGGCCTTGAGGAGTTGTTTCATGAGAGTGTCAATCGGAATGGTCGGGAGTGTGACCTCCCTGGCCGGCGGCAGCGTTACCCGACTGGTAATCGCCGCTTTATTCTTTGCGGTTTCGGTGACGGCAGTCGTCATCGGCGTCACAGGCGCAGTCTTCACGGACACACAGTCCGTGGGCGCGAACACATTTACCGCCGGTACTGTCGATATCGCAGCGTCGCCAGCCAGCGCAGTGGTCTCTTTTTCGAGTATGGCTCCCGGCGATGAGGTAGTTGGAGCACTGACCGTAGATAACGACGGTTCTCTGGAACTCCGTTATGCGGTTACGAGCACTACGACCGAGAACGTGATGGCCGCTGATCTCGACATGACGATCAAGACCGGCGTGACGACGTGCACTATAGGCGGCTTCGCCGCTGACGGCACGATAGTTTACGGTCCGGACGATCTCGGTTCAACGGCCGGGATCGACGTGATCGGGGACCCAGCGCAGGGCGTCCAGGGAGGCGAGCGCGTACTGGCGGGAGCGGGTAGCGAAGTCTTGTGCATCAGGGTTCTGTTGCCCCTCTCGATTGGCAACGCTTCCCAGGGCGTGACGACTACAGCACAATTCAACTTTGCCGCAGAGCAGACCGCAAACAACTAAACAGTCTTTGACCTGAGCCCGGACGTGCTGGCGCCGGTGGTCTTATTACCGACACAGCACGGCCGGGCTCAAGATCTTGAGGCGGCACGCGGGGTGCCACTCCTGGAAAGAGAAATGCATCTTGGCCCCGCATCTTTTTTCGAAATGTTCACAGACCGGAGTCTCATCTTCCTGGTCGAACACTCTCCGCGCGCACCACGCCCGGTATCTCCCCATGACGCCATCACAATGCGCCGTGGACGCTCTGCAGGCCAGCATTGGGCTCCTTAGTAATACATCTCGGACCAGACGGATCCTGGGGCACGTACAGTCTCCCCCGCCTGCTCGGGCTCGCCCTTTTTTTCAGCGCGTCGGTCACCACTGCATTGATTGGTGTCACCGGCGCAATATTCACGGACACCGAGACAGTCGGCGCCAATACCTTCACGGCCGGCACGATCGACATCTCGGCATTGCCAGCGAGCGCCGTGGTGTCGTTTTCAGACATGGCGCCGGGTGACGAATCCGTGGGAGCAGTGACAGTCACAAACAATGGTTCACTCGAATTGCGCTATTCGGTAACGTCGACCACCACTGAGGACACGCTGGCGGCGCAACTGGACATGACGATCAAGGTAGCGGTCAGCACATGCACCACGGCCGGTTTCGATGTCGATGGCGTCGTCTTATACGGCCCCTCAGATCTCGGCTCTGTAGCCGGGCTGAACGTCATCGGAGACCCGGCGCAGGGCGTTCAGGGAGGCGAGCGGGTTCAGGGGGCATCGGCCTTCGAAGCGCTCTGCATCCGAGTTTCGCTTCCGTTTGCAACAGGAAACGCGTTTCAGGGCCTGACCACCACCGCAACACTCAATTTCAGTGCCGAGCAGACAGCCAACAACTAACAGCGCGGCTACCGTCGGCACTTCTCCTGAGGATCCGCCGGCGCAACCTGCGCTGCTCAGTCTTGTAGCCGGTCCGTTCGCTGACGATTCCACGGTTCGTCAGTTCGTGGCCAGCGTCCGTTCGAGGAGCGATATCGGCAGCCTGGAGCGACCGCGGCTGCAACGAGGCGATGACGGGATAAACCTTCTGCTCCGGATCGATACGGACAATCGTGCCGGAACACTGGCGGAACTTGAGTCACTTGCGGATTACGCCGGTGTCGGTATAAGGGCGGTGCGTGGCAAGCGAGGATCGTCGGCTAACCCGAGATCGAGAGAGCTTCTCAGCCTGACGGTCGGCCACTTCGCCGATGAGCCCTCCGCGAAAAGCTTCGCTCGCCAGATACGTCCCCAAACCGGGCAAGGGCTTGCCGAACGACCACGTCTCAAGCGAACAGAGCAAGGGCTCCTCTTATCGTTCAAGATTGCCTCCAACTCGCCCCGGGATGTGCGGGAGAAGATTGATGCGCTGGCGCGGGAGGCCGGCGTAGA
>JADFHP010000069.1 GCA_022567135.1 Chloroflexota bacterium | reverse complement strand
CGTACGGCGGGACGAGTGCCAGTTGCGTCTGGCCCTTTCTCAGGGGCAGCCGCGTCAGCCAGTCAGAAAAAGTGGGCGCACCGAAATTCAGCGCAGCGTCCACCGATGGATCTGCCTTCAGCCTGCCCTGCGTGTTCGTCGCGGAGTGCCAGAACGCCCAGGCCAGAAATCGCAATTCGAGGGCTCCGCCGTGGCGAATCGACGATTCATGGCCGTTTGATCCGCTCATATTGGGCACCATCGCAGCAAGGTTCTCCGGACCCAGAGCCGCCATGGCCGTCTGAGTCCAGGAGGCCCACGAGCAGCCCCATGAGCCGACCTTGCCGTTCGACCATGGCTGGCGGTCGATCCACTCCAGGGTGTCGAAACCGTCTTCCGCCTCCGGAAAAAGAAAATCGACGTCGCCTTCAGACGCGAAGGTCCCTCGGCAGTCCTGAATCACAGCCACGTACCCGCGCTGCGCGAAATAGCGGCAGTAAGCAAGAGTCTCTTCCGTCACCGACTTGTCATACGGCGTCCTGTGCAACAGCGCGGGCATGCGGGTATCGACGGGCTCTCCGTTTCTGGAAGGGAAGTAGATGTCCGTCGCCAGCCGGACGCCGTCCCGCATCGCGACCATCACGTCGCGCGCGATCGTCACGTCATATTCGGGCTGCGATTCTGAAGAAGGCAATTCAGGCACCCTCCAGGTCCAACGAGCCTGGGAGTTCGCCCAGTTCCTTCTCTGTGTCCCCGTCTATCGGCATCGAGTCGCCGATGAAGGTTGTGGGCAGCATAAAGTGGATACCATCCAGGGATTCTTCGGCCACAGAACAGCCTTTCCGGGCTACAGTGACAGATGCGTGCTCGCGTTTCAGACGAGACTTTAGCGCAACCGAAACGGCCCCGCGCGCCCACCTGTCGGCGCGAGGGCTGGTTTGAGCGATAGTCACGCACGGACTACAATACGGTGCACGATGGCCGAGTGCCGCGCCGGCCTTATGGTGAATCCATCTGTTTGTTATGAAAAACGCCGCCCCTAAAACCACCGCTTGTTGCCGCCTCTGAGGACCGGTTCGGAATGACTTGCTTCCGACCGCTCCGGCCATCGATTCGTCGGGGCGTTTTTGTTCCAACCCATCTGACAACCGGCAACACCGCCAGATACCGATCACGCCAGTCCCAAATACCGTAGACATCCCCCAAGGGGACACAAGATGACAACCGTAAATCGCACGACCAACTGGGCGCCGAATCCGGATACGCAGTCCATCCTCAAGGTCATCCCGGATGAGATCGCGGAATTTGAAGAGCAGGTCGAGCGGTTCCGCGCCGGGGAGTGGGAAGAGAACGAGTTCATGGCCTTTCGCCTCAAGCAGGGCGTATACGGCCAGCGCCAGCCGGATGCGCAGATGGTGCGGATCAAGTTCCCCTTCGGCGGTATCAATGACCTCCAGATGGACGCCGTTGGCGAGGTAGTCGAGAAGTTCGCTCCCCTTGGGAAAGGCCACCTGACTACGCGCGAAAATATCCAGATCCACAGCGTGCTATTGCAGGATACCCCGGAGTTAATGCGGATCATCGGGGATGTCGGACTCTCAACTCGGGAAGCCTGCGGAAACACGCTACGCAACGTGACCGGCTGCCCTCTGGCCGGCGTGGGCGCCAACGAGATATTCGATGTGACACCCTATGCGGCCGCTTACGCCCGCTTCTTCCTCCGCCATGAACTCAGCGGGATCATGCCGCGTAAGGTCAAGTCGGCCTTCTCCGGCTGCGAGGACGACTGCGCGATCACGCCCATCCACGACGTTGGAATTAAGGCGAAGATCAAGGACGGCGTGAAGGGATTTGAGATTGTGATGGGCGGCGGCCTTTCCATCATGCCGAGGATAGCGCCCACCCTCTACGACTTCGTGCCAGCCGACGACCCATATTGGCTGCGGATAGTTGAAGCCGCTCTGCGCATATTCAACCGCTCAAACGAGGAGCGTAGGAACCGCATGAAGGCCCGCATTAAGTTCCTCATCGACCGCATCGGCATCGACGAATTCCGGTCGCAGGTCGAAGAAGAGTTGAAGGGCGACTGGGCGAAGCCGAAGATAGACCTCGAGTCGTTGATGGAAGTCGAGGACGAAGAGGCGATGGTCAGAGCCAAAAATGACCCGCCATCAGGAATTTCGCTGAGCGATGTCGATGGTCCGGCCGACTTCAAGGAATGGGTAGGCACCAACGTGGAAGCCCAGCGCCAGGAGGGCTACAACCTGGTCCACGTCGCGCTGACACGCGGCGACATTTTCGTCCACCAGTTCAGTGGCCTCGCCGGCATCATGCGCGACTATGCCCACTGCCGGGCGAGGATCGACGTTCAACAGAACCTGGTGCTCCGGTGGATCAAGACCGAGGACGTGTTCAACGTCTACAACGCCCTGAAGGATATCGGTCTCAACGCATCCGGCAGGCATACGATCACTGATATCGTGACGTGCCCTGGAACCGACACATGCAAGCTCGGAATTACCGCCTCCATGGGCCTCAACCAGGCGCTGCGAGAGACGCTCGCCGATTACGATACGTCGGACCCGCTGGTCAACCAGATACACATCAAGGCAAGCGGCTGCCCCAACTCATGCGGCCAGCACCACATCGCGAACATCGGCTTCCACGGCGCTGTGATGAAGGGCCCCGGCGGCCAGGTGCCGGCATACGAGGTGTTCCTGGGCGGCCAGTACGAAAACGGCGTCAAGATAGGCGAGCGGATCAAGGCTCGCGTACCGGCCAAGAAGGCGCCCGAGGTGCTAGTGGCAATCCTTGACTACTACAAGAGCCAGCGCCGTGATGGCGAAACGTTCAACTCTTTCGTGGAGCGAGCGGGCAGCGAGCCGTTTGCGGCCATCATCGGAGAGTTCAAGGACGTTGGGCCGCTCAACCGGGACAATATCTCTAACTATATGGACTGGGAGCGCACCATCATCTACAAGATGGAACGCGGCGAAGGAGAGTGCGCCGTCTAGGCGGAGTGCGGGCAGCCTGCTCGTCCAGTGCAGGAATAATAAGAGCGGTCTCCACTATCTGGTGGGGACCGCTTTTGGTTCCACACTAAAGGACCCGAATCAAAAGCCCGGGGAGATCAACTCACAAGTTCGGTTCACTCAGAGGGACGCCGATACTCGTAGCCGAATCCCCGCCGTGTCACCACCAGTTGCGGATCGTCCTGATTCTTTTCGATCTTCTTCCGAAGCCGCCCGATATGCCACTTCACAAGCTCATCGCTGTTGTACTCCGGGCCCCAGACCCTGCGCAGCAACTGGCGGGCCGGCATCGGCTGGGCGGACTGGATCAGGGTTACGAGTAACTCGTACTCGGTGCGGGTGAGCTCCACCGCCTCCCCCCGCACATTCACCAGTCTGCGGGTGTGATCGATGTGGATCTGGGCGTCGCTGTAAACATCGGTGGCCTCTTCCCGAGGGGTCGAGTTGCGGCGGAGGGCCACGCCAACCCGCGCTACCAGCTCCCGCATCTCCCCGCCCTTGACGACATAGTCATCGGCGCCAAGCTCGAAGGCTTTGAGCTTCTCGGCTACGTCTCCGAAGGCGGAAAAGATGATGATGGGAACGTTCGAAAGCCGCCGGATGGCCTCGCAGACATCCATTCCATGCATGCCCGGAAGAGACAGATCAAGGAGCACGATGTCCGGCTGCGATAAGTAAAAAGCCTTGAGAGCCTCATCACCGCGCGCCGCGGTGCAGGTCTCGTAGCCGGCCTCAGAAAGCGTCACGTCCATCGCGGCCCGCAGGTCCGCGGTGTCCTCCACTATGAGCACCTTCTGAGCGATCGCCGGGGTGGCTTCGCTTTCCCGCTCCAAAATCGTGACCATCCCAGATCCTCCCTTGGACCGGTCCCGTCACAGCACCGGTGCATTTGACCAGGCGTCTGAACTCCCACTATCCATGAGACGGGTGCGCTGAGGCGTACTCGGCCGTCTCGTTTCAGGTGGGTAATCTTCGACAGGGGCCTGGGCGAACGCGCCCAGCACAATGGACCGGGCGATGGAGGTTCGCCCGGTCCGCTGTTCAGCATTTAGCTGAAATTTTGGGGTGTCACTATCAGCTACAGACAGCCTGTGCCAACAGTCCAGTAGCGTCCCAGGTGTAGGTGCACTTGGTGGTCTGCTGCCTCAGGTAGTTCGGGTACAGCACCGGGTCTGACGCCGCAAAGTTGTCGGTAGCAACGGCGTTGGCCGCAACGGTCGACGCGGCTGTGTCAGCCATGTAAAGGTCCATGGCGGCCTGAACCGTCTGGTTTTCCGTCGAGTTAGCAGTCGCGTCACCGGATCCCACGAACTGGGAGACCGTAGGCACGACAACCGCGGCCAGTGCGCCGAGAATGCCAAGAACTACGAGCAGCTCGACCAGTGTGAAGCCCCGCTCGGAACGGTCTGTGGTAGATCGCTTCTGCGGTTTTATGTGAATACGCATGAATATCCTCCATGTAGATTGAATCTCATCCAACATTGACATAACTATGCATCACTCTTTGGAAGAAGTCATGGCCCTTTTGGCCTCTATGTCTGGTACTTTGAGGCAATCGTCTGTCACCCATTTATACTGGGGGGAATAATACCTCTAATTACAGCAGTATAGAACACGCATATTATGCGCATATATATGCGAGCGCATGCACACACGATCCCATGCGCACACGAGGCAGCCGCGCGGCGTTCTTGACTCCAGCGCTTCCGACGCCCACCGCGCTATCAAGGGGCCGCATCGGACGGTGGCACACCTTCGCCACACCTGCGGCCACCCGCCATCACACGGCCCACAACCGTAGGCCACACCTGCGCCACCCCTGCGCCACCCCCGCACCACCTGGCGGATGCGAGATATTGGGCCTACGGCCCTTTGATTGCCTCTGGGAATTGCCCTCAGAGCGAAGCGAACGAGATGGAGCAGATGTGATGACCGGAATCAAGATCCTGGCTGTCGACTCTCACGACCTCTACTGGCGGAGATCATGTGCAACGCTCGAAGCAGATCCCCGTTTCGAGATGGTGTACGTGGTCGATTCGGTAGACCAGGCATTCAACTGCATCGCCGCAGTCGCCCCGGATGTGGTGATGCTGGACATAACCCTCCCCGGCTCAATCACGCTGGACGTCGCCAGCCGGATGATCGAGAGCACGGGCCGAGCCGTTCTCATGGCGGCTACCGAGAGAGTTGACGACGCCAGTCTCAGCCTGGCGATCTCGCTTGGCGCTCGAGCCTGCGTGCAGCGTGACATCTCCCCCGGAAGGCTCGCCAACGTGATCATGGAGGTTGCGGAAGGCAGGTTGCCGCTCGAGCGTGAGATCGCCTGCCGGCCCGTGCTCCTGAGCAGTCTGCTCACGGAATTCCAGCGAAAATTGCGACCCGCGTTGTCCGAGATCACATCGGGCTCGACATGCCCGCTTACCGATCGCGAACTGACCATTCTCTCGCTGGTTGCGGACGGCGAGGCCAACAAAGAGGTGGCGGCCAACCTGGAGATCGCGGAACGCACGGTGAAAAATCACATGGCGAACATCCTGGAGAAGCTGACCGCCCGGTCCCGGGCACATGCCGTACGCCTGGCGGTAGAAAACAGGTGGATCTGCCAGTCCGGGCAGAGTGACGAAGCTGCACTCCTGGAGCTTGCCGCGTGAGCACCGCCCCTATCAGAGACTCAGGGAGAGTACCGGGACCGGCGCCCGCGCCAGACACACCTGAAGCGCCAGAACCGAACGACGGCATACTGCCGGCGTTCGACTGGTCGGTGCTCGAGCCCGGCGAGGCGGCGACCCATATCGTCCCCGAATTCGTCGCGCGCCGCTATCTGGCCTTCCCGGCCAGAGTCGACGGCCGGAAGCTCACGATGGTCATGGCCGACCCCGGTGACTACTACGCCATCCGGAGCATCGAAGCCCGTTCACGCATGGAGGTCATTCCTGCGTACGGCAATGAACGGGACATCCTGAACGCCATCGACGTTCACTACTCATCTTCAATGCCTGAAGCCGTAGTCGAAGCCATCGACGAGCACTACGCCGCCCCCGACGGAATCGACACCGATGACATCACCGCCATCCGCGACATTCCTCTCGTATTCGAACAGGGCGCGGACGATGACGGATCGGACGACGACAGCCCGGTAATACACGCCATCGACAGCCTCATCGCCCAGGCGTCCAAGGCCAGGGCCACAGACATCCATATCGAGCCGATGGAAAGCAGGGTCCGCGTTCGCTTCCGGATCGACGGCTATTTGCAGGAAGTCGTGTCGCTCCCCCAGGCCGCGCACGGAGCGCTGCTCTCCCGTCTCAAGATCATGGCGGGAATGGACATCGCCGAGCGAAGGCGTCCGCAGGACGGCCACTTCGGCGTAAGGGTTGGCACCGCCAATATTGACGTCCGTGCGGCCTCCACCGATACGGTCCATGGCGAGATGATCGTGCTGCGAATTCTCAACAAGTCGCTCAAGCTCTTCTCCCTCGACGACCTGGGACTGGACGGCCGCGGCGCCGCCGACCTGAAAAAGATGCTCGGCGCTCCCTACGGCATCATCCTCGTCGCCGGGCCGACCGGCGCAGGTAAGACGACGACCCTGTACGCGGCGCTGAACGAACTGGATCACGCCCGGCTCAATATCCTCACGATCGAAGACCCGGTCGAGTACCGCTTCGAAGGCGTCAACTCGATGCAGATAAACGAGAAGGCCGACCTCACGTTCGCATCACTGCTGCGGGCAAGCTTGAGGCTGGACCCGGACGTCATTCTGGTCGGTGAGATTCGCGACTCCGAGACGGCCCGAATCGCCATTCAGGCCGCATTGACCGGCCACCTCGTCCTCTCCTCAGTACACGCCAACGACGCCATTCGTTCCATCACGCGCGTCATCGACCTCGGCGTCGAGCCGTTCCTGCTCTCCTCGGCGCTGCTCGGCGTCGTGTCCCAACGCATGGTGCGGAAGATCGACCCGCACTGTGCTGTGAAGCACACGCCCACCGTGGAGGAGATCGCGGCTATGGGCGGCTCTGACAGCCTGAAAGAGGCCGAATTCATGCAGGGCGAAGGCTGCTACTTCTGTTCATTCACCGGCTACCACGGGCGAACCGGACTGTTCGAGGTACTGGCGGCTTCCGAGAAATTCAAAGGCCTGATCGCCCGTTCGCCATCCCACGACGAGCTGGCCGACCAGGCCCGGGCGGACGGATACCGGACGATCCGGGAAGACGGGGTGCGCAAGGCCCGGCGGGGCGTTACCACGCCGGTTGAAGTGATGCGGAGCGTGTACACGATATGAACCGGTCCCAGACCAGCCGCCCACGCACGAGCCTGGCGCGCAACAAGAAGAAAGGCGCCCGCACACGTAACGCACGCGCCCGCGGAAAGAGCACGGGCGTTTTCGGAATGTTCCGACGAGATTCGGCACCAAAAATCAAACGAGCAATCGTAATCGCGTTCGCACGAGAGCTGGCGACTCTGATCGAATCGGGCATCCCGGTGGTGCAGGCGCTGGTGTTGACGGGCGAGCAACGCCGTGGCACGCCGCTTGAGCCGGTGGTGCGGCGGATGGTCCGCGACCTCAACTCCGGAATGCTGCTGGCCGACGCCATGGCCGTTCACTCGAGCGTCTTCAGCCATATCTTCATCCAGACAGTAGCCACGAGTGACAGGGGAGCGCCCGTTGCAGAGGTACTGCGCCAGGCCGCCGATTTCCTGGATACAGCCGACTCTGCAATTGCCCAGGCCAAACAGGCCCTCATATACCCGGCAATAGTCATGACAGTCGGCCTCGCAGTCGTCACCCTGCTGATAACCGTGGTGCTCCCCTCCATGACCCAGTTGCTCGTGAACCTGGATCAGGGCCTGCCGCTTCCTACCAAAATCCTCATCTGGCTCTCCGATTTCCTCATCACGCAGAAGCTGCCTCTCCTGGTTGGCGGCCTGATAGTCACGGTCGGGACGGCCAAATACATAAAGACTCCCCGCGGGAAATTGCAGCTTCACAAGCTCGTTCTTCGCGTGCCCGCCGCGTCGACGCTGATCGTCTACAGCGACATCGCGAGAGCGTCAGCGGCGATGTCGGCTCTCACAAGTGCCGGCCTCTCCCTGCCTGAAGCGGTCGAAGTGGCAACCGAAACTGCCTCGAATCTCGTTATTCGAGGCGCCCTTGCCAGGGGACGGGCGGGACTTCTCGCAGGAGATGGACTCGCCCGCCCCCTCGCAGCCACCGGCGTCTTCCCGGAGACGTTCATCCAGACCCTGCGGGTCGCCGAAGACACCGGGACCATGGACGCAAACCTGAAGCGGATGGCCGACTTCTATCAAAAAGAGGCCGAATCTGCCGTTAAGAACCTGGTCGGCCTCGTCGAGCCCCTCTCGACCGTATTCATCGCCCTGATCGTCGGCTTCATCGCCATGGCGGTGGTGATGCCGATGTATTCAGCCCTGGGATCCCTTGGGAATTAGGGGGGACTGACGTGAAACGGCTGAAGGCGATTATCTCCGTCCTGGGAGGACTTCCCTTCCTCGCAGCGCGCCCTTCGCCGGTCCAGCGCCGGAATCAGCGGGGGACGGCTCTGGTCGAAGCGATGGCCGCCATAGCTATCACCGCTTCGGCGGGCGTAGCCGCGCTCGGCCTCGTCTCGATCTCTGCTGCCACATCAAGCAACGTCGCAACCGAGGCGACGGCCTCCTGGATCGCCGCATCGCAGGCCGAAAAGATCCATGCTGCAGCGTTCGTGCTAACGCCCGGACAGTACGAGACGATCTCGACCCCCAGTGGATTCAGTGTGACGAACGCGACCAGCGACGTTGTCGGCGGTGACTCTGCCATTCAACTCGTGACCATTGCGGTCGCCAGGGCGGGCGAAGAGATCGTCAGCGTGGCACTGGTGAAGGTAGACCGATGAGAAATCCGATTAGAGCCTTCACCGGCAGAAACGCCCAGCGCGGAACATCGCTCTGGGAAGTCATGGTCGCGACGGCCGTCGGCGGCGCGCTGGGAGTCATCATCGTCGGCACGCTCTTCCAGCTCATCAAGACGGCGAGCGATGGGCGCGGCCAGACAGACGTCACAACCTATGTCCTCACCTCGAACCGCTGGATGACACGTGATATCCGCATGGCGGCCACAACGGACCTGCCCGATGGAGGTTCCGGCATCGCCACCGCCCGGTTCGACTGGGACGACTCGGGCACGCCCGTCTCCTGCAGCTACGGCCTGAGCGCCGGCTCGCTCACCCGCACCTGCGGACCGGACACAGTAGTGGTCGCGCGCGGGGCAAGTGGACTGACCTTCGCCAGGACCGGCTCCCTGGTCACCGCCGTGTTCACCGTGACCTCAGCGGTCCGGCCCGATTATTCAGAGACCGTCGAGTTCAACGTGGCGATGCGCGGTGGCTAATATTTTGATAAATCTCCTCAGGTGCTTAATGTCCTGGCCGGGACCGGGTACCGCGCGCGCTGAATCACAACGGGGAATCGCCGTCTTCTCGCTCGCCATCATCGGATTGCTCTTTACCGGAATGATGGCCGGGCCGCTATTGGGACGCACCGCCCTCGGCCTGCTCGCCCAGACCGACGAGAGCCTCGCGGCCGTCACCGGCGCCGGCGCTGCAAGTGGCGCGGAATACGCGCTCTGGCTCATCGGGAATGACCCGGACTTCCTCGACTCTATGACGGGCTCCCCTCCGAGCGCGACGTTCGAACTCGTGCTGCCCACCGGCACGACGACGATCACCGTGACCGCGTCCTCCAACCCGCCACCCGACGATGGAATCGCGGCAACTTTCAACGTCTCCCCGAGCGTCGCGCCACCCGGCGCGACCTCAACACTGACCTACGACATGATCGTCACCAATGACGACAATGTACCTCACCAGATCAACAGGATCGAGACCAAGACGTGGTTCTGGACCCCGGCATATATCCCGGGTTCGACCACCGGGTTCACGACTGTTGACCCGAGCCAGGGCGGCTTCTGGCGCTGGGACCTCTCCCCGCCGGTGGAGGTCCCGGCGTTCGGCGGCGAAGTCACCATGCAGTACCAGGTAACCGGTAACGAGGACTGGGGCACCTACTGGACCACGGGCTCGGTTCGCATCGTGGATGTTGGAACAATCGATGCTCCAACGACCGCTCGGGTCCGCTTCATGGACCTGAACACGCTCACCATCGAGACATCTGTAACGCCGACGGAAGTCAGCGCCGGCCTTATAGAGACATTCACGTACGCAATAGACGTCACGAACAGCGGCGCCGACCCGCTGACGATGCGGTGGATCCGGCACTATGCAGACGATCAGTTCACGTACACGCCGGGCAGCAGCGGCGGGACCACGCTATCGGACCCGGACGTTTGGTGGAACCCGATAACCAGTCGATTCACCCATGAATGGTCGCTTGGCGGGCTGGTCCTGCCCGGAAACTCAACCACTCAACTCACCTTCGAGATGACCGCCGCCCTGGTTCCGGGAATCCACACGACCCGCAGTTCGATCAAGGTGGAGGAAGACGAGGGCTGGATTCACAAGTTCTTCGATCTATCGAGCTTCGAGACGGGCGAGGCCGCACCGATTACAGCGCGGCGCTCATACACCATCACCTCCATTCAGGGGAACGCGTTCGTTGACGTGGAAGCATGGCTGACAGCAAGCGGCGCCGACATACTGTCCTGGCTGGAAGGAGTCTCGCCCTAAATGCAGACAGAAATCCAGGCCAGCAACTCAGCACGCGATGCGGAAACGCGGCCGGCGATCTACGAACGCCTCGACCAGGCCGGAGCCGTCGGACTGCTCGCGCTCGGCTATTTACGCCAGCCCCTCGGCATACTCGGAGTCTTCGCGGCCGCTCTCGCGATCGTGGGCATCTTCTACCTCTTGGCGGCCCGCGAGCGGGACGCGATCGAGGCCCGCATCGACGAGAGCCGCGCTATCCTCGCCCTGACGGCGCCGGACCTGGAACAACTCCAACTTCGCCTCGATGGATGGGACTACTCCCGCGCGCTGGCGCTCGACGGACGCATCGGCCAGCCTGCCGAATCGGATGTGCTCGAAGATCTGATGGCCGCCGCAACACTGGCCGGCGTAGACGTCTTCTCCGCAGGCGCCAGGGAAGAGGGCATCGAAACGGTTGCTGGCGGCGAATACCGCTCTACCCCAACATTTATCAAGGCCACCGGTGATCTCGATGAGATCACCACTTTCATAAAGCTGCTCGAGTCTGGCGCGATCCGTTCGGCCAGAGTTCAGAAGAGTCTGGTGAGCGAGTCACAGGGCGAATACTCCATCGAGGTCGACATCACCTCGCTCAGCGAGTTTCCATACGCCATGGAAGACGCACCACCGGCCGACGATGCGCCAGTGCGCCAGGCGGCCGCGGCGGTGACGCCATGAGAAACCTGAATTTGCGGGAATCGCTTCAGCGCCTCGGTTTCGGGTCGGGACCGAAGCGCCGCTCCGCGGCAGTGACGCGCCTATTGCGTCTGCCAACCCGCAGGACCGACCCGCGCAAGAAGCGGTCTGTCCGAACAATGGCTCGTCAGTTCTGGTCGTGGATCAGTGCAGCCGCGCGCCACACCCGGCGCATCGCTCGCAACGCCGGCGCCGATTCGCTCGGTTCACTCTTGACGATTTCCATCGACGACTGGACCGTGCGGGCCGTCCTTGTCACCGGAAACCGCGTGCGGAACTGGAGCCGGGCGGAGCTGCCGCACGGCGTAGTGCGGGATGGCACGGTCGCCGACCGGAGTGCGTTCGAGAAGATCCTTCGGGAACTGGTAGCGTCCTTCTACGAAGGCTCCAGAATCAACGGTCGCGACGTCGCCATCGCCATCGGGGGCCGGACCCACGTTCAGGCGAGATTTACCGTTGCCGTCGATGACGAAACTACGCTGGAATCGGCCGTCATCGCCGCGTCGGAGGAGCGGTTCTCTTTCGATTCATCAGCGGTTCAGATCGACTGGCACGCCAGTGAAGTCGAGCCGGATGAGGACGAGAAAGACGGTCCCGACGATTTCACCCTTGAAGAGGATGAAGAAGAGATCAGGGCATACGACGTCTACGCGTTTGGCGTCTATCGCGATGTAGTTGAGTCGGAACTCCGGTTCATCAAGCAGCAGGGCGGCTGGCCGGTTGATGTCCGCCCGCGGCCTCTCGCCCTCGCCGCGGCAGTCAACGAGGAGCGGGCGCTGATCCTCGACCTCGAGCCCTATAACTTCTCCGTGATAATTCTCAGGGACGGCCTGCCCGACATCGTTTTTGACGTCGGCGTGGACCCGGATGTCGAGGACGTCGAACTCGGGAAGCTGGCACGGGAGCAGATCGACACCACAATCGGTTATCACGACTCCGTCAACGAGGAGGCGCCATTGCCTCCGGACATACCGATAGTCGTCACAGGCGCCTTCGCGTCACGCGCTGCGCTGGTGGGCAGGGCGTTGGAGGGCCTCCCCAACCCAGTGTCACCGCTTCCGCCGATCCTGAATGCAGACCCGGAATTCCCCGGCGCGGAGTATGCCGCAAACGTCGGGCTGGCGGCCATCGCGGGCCTGCGCCCCTGGCAGAGGCCGGCCGTCAAACGCCTCTCCACGCCCGAGTTTGCGTTCATTCCACCAGAATTTCCGCAACGGCCCCACCCGGTTCGCGCTCTGGCGAAGGGAATGGGAATAGCGGCGATGATCCTGACCGTTGGATTCGCGACTGGACAGGTTTCAGACGCCCAATCAGCCAATCAGCGGCGAGCGGCCTTCTCGGACGAACTGGACATACGCGTGGAGGAGAGGCGGGCCGAACTGCGCCAGGCCGTGGGCCTTACTGCTCGAATCGCTCGCGCCCGCGCTGAAGCGGATACCGTCTTCGCGGCGACGGGGGCAATAACGCGGCTCGACGGAGGATTTGGAGAAGCCCTGGCCGGCATCACAAGCAGGATGCCGCGCGGCGTGATCTTGCGTCAGTTCGACGATGATGGCAGCCTGATCACTGCCAGCTTCTCAGCAAGCACTACCGAAGCCCTGCTCGTTCTAACTCGCAGCCTTGAAGCGTCCCCGGAGTTCGGCCGAATAAACATCCGTTCCCTCTCGAAGAGGGAGGGGACGGAACCATCCCGGCCGCCCGGCGTGTCGGCCATACCGGACCTCACCGGCCTGTCTGGGCTGGCCGGGGCGCCTGTACTGACAATTGAAACGCCAGGGCCCGGTGCTGAAGCGGGATTGGCCAACTTCTTCACGATGTCGCTCAGAATCGCCCGCGGAGAACCGCAGCAGGACGTTCCGGACGTGGAGTCCGGATCGGCCGCGGCAACATAGTCTTTCTCAAGCAAGCGGGCGAAAAACTCCTGAGTCAGATCCTGGGCATCGTTTACATTGTAGCCACGGCGCCGGACGTAGGCGTAAAGCGGAAACCAGTACGTCTCACACAGCGTTGCCAAAGCCACGTCCGCATCCGGCGACGATTTGTGCCCCGCCAAGAGAACCACGCTCCAATGTGTGGTGGCGAAGGTACGGGGTGAGTCTCTTGGATTGGAATCTTTCATGGCCATGCCCTCAAGGAAGTGGAAGGCGATACGTGGATCAGTGTAACACGTCCACGCTGCGCTGCTTAGTACGGTGTGCCGACCGAGGGAAGACCGGAGTCGGACGTTGGGCAACCCAGCGTGTCAGAAAACGCTCGTTAGTCGGCTGCTCCCTTAATCCGCTACACCCGCTCTCAGACTTCCGCTGAACTCGTTCCTGAGAACTCATCTCGAAATTCTAAGCGCCGGGAAGCCGTGCGATAGTGCGATGGGAGGTTGTTGACGCATTCCCTACGGACCGACGCGACCA
>JADFHP010000068.1 GCA_022567135.1 Chloroflexota bacterium | reverse complement strand
GTGAACGCTCAGATCCTGCGGATGGGTGACCCGGCGGACGGAAGTTTCACGTTGTCCCGGACAGTGGCGGCCGGTATGGACGCTGTGAGCCAACAGGACACAGCCACCGCCCAGGTTGTTTATGACGGATTGATGCCCGCGAAAGACACACTGGTCAGAGTTGCTTCGGATCGTGTCCGCGGCCAACTCGCCCGACTGCTTGGAGATACAGACAACGCGATTGAGCATTTTGAAGATGCATTGAAATTCACCAGGGACAATGGCCTCCGCCCCGAGCTCGCCTGGACGTGCTCCGACTACGCAGAGCTCCTCATCGAACGAGACGCCGACGGCGATGCAGGCAGGGTTACCGAACTCCAGGACGAGGCGATCGCTATCGCGCAGGATCTCGGCATGCGGCCGCTGCTGGAGCGCGTGCTGGCGCAGCGGGAGATATTGAAGGCGTAGGAACACCCCATGACAGACTCACTCAAAGGCAAAGTAGCCCTCGTTACTGGCGCCAGCTCAGGCATTGGCAAGGCCACCGCCATCGCATTCGGCGCAGCCGGCGCAAAAGTCGTCGTAGCCGCCCGACGCCAGCCCGAGGGCGAAGCCACCGTCAATACGATTAGGGACGCCGGCGGCGAAGCCGTCTTCATCCAGACAGACGTCATCCAACCCGACCAGGTCGAGGCGATGGTAAAGGGCACGGTCAACGAATTCGGACGGCTCGACTTCGCGTTCAATAACGCAGGAGGAGGCAGGGTCACCGGCCGGCTTCATGAACTCTCCATCGAAGATTGGGATCTGATGGCGGAGGCCTATCTGCGGAGTGTCTGGCTGTGCATGAAGTTCGAAATCGCGCAGATGCTCAAACAGGACGGTGGAGCCATCGTCAACAACTCCTCCGTGGCAGGCCTGAAGGGCGTAGGGGGCAGTCCGCTGTACTCAACCATGAAGCACGGTGTCGTCGGGCTAACAAAGAGTGCCGCACTACAGTACGGAGACGATGGGATCCGCGTAAACGTCGTGTGTCCCGGATGGATTGACACCGAAATGACCGCGGACTGGAAACATGATCCCGAACGGTCGGCCCGCCTACACTCCATGCAGGCGATAAAGCGACACGGAGAAGGAGACGAGATAGCAGGCTTAATCCTCTGGCTATGCTCAGATTCAGCCTCGTTCACCACAGGCGCGACTTTCGTCGTAGACGGCGGACTGCTGGCATAGACCCCCGCTTCCCCGCCGCGCGATAGCATCCCCAAATGACCGCACGGCCCTCCCAGCCCATCAGCAACCCCGACTGCATCTTCTGCCAGATCGTCGATGGCACCGCGCCCGCGCGGCAAGAACACCTCATTGACGATGACGGTCGGCTCCTCTCAGGCGGCAACCTCATTGCCTTCCACAACCGCCTCGATTGGGCCAGGGTCATGCTCTTGATAATCCCCAGGGACCACATAACCCAGGCCGAATACTGGACAACGGACCTGCTACCGGAAGCGGCGCAACTCGCAACCGCGCTGGGCGACAAGCAGTGCCCGGAAGGCTACCGGCTCATCTCCAACTTCGGACGTGTGGCGCACCAGAGCCAGGAACACGCCCACCTGCATCTGATCTCAGGCGCCGACACCGATCTGCCGGCGACGTTTGATGGCAAGGCGAAAACGCTCTTCGAGAAGCCGCCTGTCCGGATCACCCCGACCGCCGTTCCCGGCGTCCCGCTCGCCGTCAGAATCACCGCGGCCGGCGCTGCAACGCAATCCCAACTCTGGCGCGGCGAACATTTCCTGGAATGCGGCCAGAGGGCAATTGAGTACGCCTCTGAGCACACGCCCGAAGGCTTCAGGCTGGTCTCCAACTTCCACTCGCCCGCAACCGGGCATATCGGCGGGGGCGATGCCGCCCTGCTGATGCTCGGCGGAGGCCAGCTAGACCTCTACGCATGAGTGCGTCAGGCGTCACGCAGCGCGCCCGGCAACGCGCTCCAACAACGTCGCTGCATCCCCCGCATCCCCCGGATAAGACGCGACCGCGACCTTCACCGGCACCGGTATCTGCTCACCGTCGGGAAGCGTCAGCAGCGACCGCTCGAAGCGCGCAAGAATCCGCTCCGCCACCACCGCGGCGCCATCGGCATTCGTCTCAGGCAAAAGGGCAGTCACCCCGAAGCCATCACGTTGGCCCAGCACATCCGTCTCCCGCAAAATCATAGAAATGCCGTCCGCCATGAAGCGAGCCGCAGCCTCTCCAACACCCTCCCGCGGCCCGAGAGCCTCCAACGACTCCTGATCCGGCTCAATCACCGCCACCGACATCTGGCGCCCGTAGCGCTGCGAACGCGCAAACTCTATCTTCACCGCACCGCTGAATTCGGCGGGAGTAAGCAGACCGGTCAACCAGTCGCGAGCTGAGAGAATCTCGAATCGACGGGTAACCTCCTGCAGGCTCTTCTCGTATTCTTCTTCGAGCCGCCCCGGAACCCCCTGCGTGACAAATACGGTGCCCATCAATATCGTCATCGACGCGAGGACCAGCGACCACATCGCCACTGACGAGTTGCCGCTCGATGGCCCCACAGCCAGACCCACCAGCGCCAGCACGAGGAGTCCCGCCGCCGCATACGACCCGACGCGCAGCGTCAACGGGCGCACCCCGGATCTACCCCCGGAGGGCCCCCGGGCTCCATCATGAATTTCTTCGGTTGTCTGTTGGCTCGGCATGGCCTCCTCTATCACCTGTCGCCGGCTCATGCACCGGGACCGGCGCCGGCGTGTGGCAATTCACGAATCGCGCAATTCCCAGGTCGGACAGCCGCTCCCATTGCCACTTTGCTACGAACCTCCGAAACGCGGATAAACCACGAGCATGTCGGGGATTTCGGTCCCTATTGTCCCGTCGACTCCGAGACGCCTGCGCTCGGCGTCGAGCAGTATGGTGACCTTGCCGAGACGGTCGCCGAACATCGCCTGAATGTATGCCTCATCATCTTCCGACCGCTCTCCGGCCTCCAGCATGATGGAGCGCAAGACATGTACACGGCTACGCACATCCCTGACCGATCCGATAGATGACTTCGCGTCCGTCACACCCTCAAGCACGCTCCTGAGATCCTCGACCTCCAGGATCCACCGCTCCACGACGTCCGCAAGCACCTGGGCGCGCTCGTCCGAGACCGCCGGCGGGGAGGAAAAGCAGCCGGCTGCCAGTACAACGATCAGCAGGATCCCTGGCAGCAGGACCCGATTAAGCAACTTACGCGATCTGAGATAGTCGCGGACGCGTCGAATTCCCCCCATGCGTGACATCTGGCCAGCATAGTTCGCCTCCCGTGCGCTTGCGCCGGGTGCGGCGCGCGCATGGCATCCGGTTAACCGCAGGAGTCATATGGGTGATATCGCGTGCGGGACGGGGGCGCGCTACAGCCGCACGGACCTGCCCGCACCGGCCCTCCGCAGGCGCCTAGTCCAGATTTCAGACCCAGTTTCTGCCGCGTTTCTTGAAATAGACTCCAGCGTCGTTTCCGCGAGCAAAGACAAGCACGGGCTCCGCAGATCTCTCAACCCAGCCTTCATAAACCAGTTCGCGCCGAGTGTCTGATAACCGCGGGCTAACTGTCGGTCGGCACACGAAATAATGGCCCTACCCTTGGCGGAAAACCCCCATGCCCCCCGCGGAAACCACGGTACTGATGGGTCAACTCTGCGACTAGCTTATGTGTGAGAGGGACCAGAACCGCGGTGGCTCGCACTACTCCGATGCCGGAGCTGAGCGTGGCTGATGAAGCCCTATGCGGAATAGCCAAGGAGAATCAGAGAGTGGCGATCAAAAGCAGCAATCAGACTCGAGAGCGTGGGATTACCGGTCTTGAGACCGCGATCATCCTTATCGCATTCGTGGTGGTCGCGTCAGTATTTGCATTTACTGTCCTCTCGACGGGTATCTTCTCGTCAGAGCGGAGCAAGGAAACGGTCTTCGCAGGCATACAGGAAGCCCAGAGCACTCTCGAACCCCGAGGCAGCGTGGTCGCCTACAAAGGCGTGCTTGCAGGCCCGACGTCGACCGTGTACAAGCTGACCTTCGTCGTCTCTAACGCCGTCGCAGGTGAGCCCGTAGACCTGACCCCTGACTTCACAGCCGATGGCTCCGGCACGGACCCGGATGTCTCTGCCGGCGCAAGCTCAGTCACCGTCATCTCATACAGCGACAAGAACCAGTTCCTGAACGACCTTCCATGGACGATCTCCTGGCTGGGCAACAACGACGGGGATAACCTCCTTGAGAACAACGAGAAGGCCGAGATCTCCATATGGCTGCTCAACCGTGAGACAGCCACGGCCATCGACACAGCCGGCTCCGTTACCTTCCAGACCACCGAAGGCGGCATGACGTCCAGCGCAACGGTACTGGCCACCGGTGACCAGTTCACGGTCCAGGTCCAGCCGCCAAACGGCGCGGTCCTGAACATCAGGCGCGAACTGCCTGCACAGCTCGACACGGTGATGGACCTCAACTGATCGGATAACCGATAACCCTGATAACCCCAAGAACCAACAGACAGCCCCGGCGCCACACCGGGGCTGTCTATTGGTTAGTCCGCCTGGCAGCCGGCCCGCTGCCTACCCCGCGCCCTCGCCACCGTCTATCGGGATGATCGTGCCGTTTACGAAATCAGACAGTGGCGAGGCCAGGAACAGAACCAGGTCTGCCACCTCCTCAGCCTCGCCAAACCGGCCCATGGGAATCTTGGAGCGCTTCGTGTCCGTCCGCGGCCCCGGCGTCCAGATCGCCTCCGCCATCGGCGTCATGATCACCGTCGGCGCAATGCAGTTCGTCTGAACACCGCTCGGCCCCAGCTCCACCGCCATCGTCTGCGTCAGCATGTGCAGCCCGCCCTTCGCCGCACAGTAAGCCGCGTTCTCAGGCAAAGCCCTCAGACCGGCACGAGACGATATGTTGACTATCTTCCCGTGGCCCCGCTCTACCATCCCCGGCCCGAACGCCTGCACCAGCAGCAACGGCGCCAGCAGGTCCACGTTCATCGTCATGTGCCAGGCCTCAAGCGTCACCTCGAACAACGGCTCCGGCCGCGTCAGCCCCGCGTTATTCACCAGAACGTCCACCCGGCCGCAGTCGGCCAGGACTGCCTCACCCAGCCGTTTCACAGCCTCGGCGTCCGCCAGCTCCGCCGTATGCGTCCACACCTGAACGCCACTTGCCCGGGCGGCCTCCGCCGTCGCTTCGAGTCCCGCCTCGTCGCGCGCCGTCAGCGCCAGATCCGCGCCTGCCGCTGCCAGGCTCTTCGCCACCGCAATGCCAATCCCCTTGGACGCCCCCGAAACGAAGGCCACTCTGCCCTCAAGTGAGATTCCCGGTGTCGAATTCATCCGTTCGCTCCCTATCCCTAAAACTCCAGCGCTATCTTCACCACGCCGTCCCCGCGGTCCATCGCCATGTCGAACGCCTTCTGGGTCTCCTCCCCCGGCATCCGGTGCGACATGATCGGCGCAACGTCGATGCCTCCCGAGACGATCCAGTCCACCGCCTCCACGTAGCTCACCAGCCCCGCCTCATCCTGCGAACCAAGCCGCGTATACGCCGCCGCCCGCTTCCGGAACCACGTGTCATAGTCGAAAGGCACCGTGCCCGACGACTCGGGCAACCCGAACAGCACCACCTGCCCCTCTTCACGCACCAGGTGGAACACCTGGGACAGGGTCGGCGTGCTGCCCACCGCCTCGATCACCAGGTCGGCGCCCGCGCCGCCGGTCAGGTCAAGCACCGCCTGCGTGGCCGCATCGCCCGTCACATCAATCGCCGTATCGACGCCGTAGCGCGACCCCAGCTCACTCCTGTGCGCAAGCGGCTCTATCGATATCAACCGCTCCACGCCGCGCAATTTCAGCACATGATCCCAGAACAGCCCGGCAGAACCCTGCCCGACAACCACGGCCGTCTGGCCCGTCACATCGGGAAGCTTCTTGGCAGCGAAGATCACCGTCCCTAACTGCTGTGCCATCGACAACGACGCCGCATCGCCCTCCGAAGGCAGCTTCAACAGATGGCCGTCATCGACTGCTTGATATTGCGCGAAACCGAACGAGTTCCAGATGTGCGGTACGGCAAGCACCCGGTCACCCTCCTGAAACGCTTCTGATCGCGTTTCGACGACCCTGCCGACACCCTCGTGGCCCGGATAGCCCGGCTGTAGCGGCCAGCCGTCCACGTTCCAGCCCAAGTACGCGATGTGGAGGTCGCTGCCGCAGATCGACGCCACCTCGTAGCGCAATAACGCGTCGCCCTCCGCCATCTCCGGAAACGGCGCGTCAACAACATCAAACCGGCCCGGCTCCACGCACAGAGCCGACATATTCACCCGCTGTGTGTCAGTCAGCTTGACCTCCCGAAGTCAACCGTCGCTGAGGCCCCCACAATCGTCATCCGCGGGCGTCCCCGACCCGAGGATCTCAGTCTCGGAGGCACCTCGCTTCTGACAAGGCCGATAACGTCTCATTCCCCGAGGACGTGCAGGCGTGCCTGCGTTACGAGTAGTCCGCGAGCTGGTCGCCGTGCGCATCCCACATCGCCTCGAACATCTCGTCAATCTCGTCCAGCGACAGCACCGCCGACGTCAGCGGATCGAGCATCACCGCATGGCGAGCGGCGTCCTTCGACTTCTCCAGCACCGCCTGCACAGCAAGCTCCTGCACCGCGATATTCGACATGTTCAACGCCGCAAGCTGCGGCGGCAGCGCGCCGATCTGCATCGGGTGCAGGCCGCCCTCGTCCACAAGGCACGGCACCTCGACGCAACTCTCATTGGGAAGATTCTCTATCAGGCCCTCGTTATACACATTACCGTTGATGACCGTCGTCTCCCCCGACTCCATCGCCCCCATGATCCGGCAGGCATACTCGTCCGAGCGTTCCGCCGTAATCGCATCACTGTTCTTTACTTCGGCCCGCATCGCGTCGAAATACTCCTCGTTCCGCTTCTCCAGCCGCGCCAGATCGACTTCGATCTCGTCGAGCCCGAAATCCCTGATCCGGTCGGGGGTCGTCCGGAAATAGGGCACGTACTCGGACATGTGCCGCGTCGACTCCGTCACGAAGTAATCGAAATGCTTCATCACCTCGAACCGCACAGGGTCGCGGGCATACGTGTCGTCGTCATCCAGTGCGTCCAACAGAGCCGGATACGCGTCTTTGCCGTCGCGCTCGAAGCGCAGGAACCAGGCCATATGGTTGATTCCGGCTACCCACCCCCACACGCTCTCCTCCGGCGCGCCAATGTACTCGGCCAGCACCTGCTTCGTCCGCTGCACGCTGTGGCACAGCCCCACCGCCTTCACTTCGGTCGCCTCGTTGATCGCCCAGCACGCGATCGCCATCGGGTTCGTGTACTGCAGCAGCCAGGCGTCCGGCGCCACCTCTTCGATGTCACCGCAGATGTCCAGCAGAACGGGCACCGTGCGCAGTGCCTTGAAGACCCCGCCCGGCCCTATCGTGTCCGCGACTGACTGGTTGACGCCGCGCTCCATCGGCATCCCCTGATCGATGCGCAGGTCGTCGCCGACCCTGATCGTGGTGATCACGTAATCGGCATCCTCGAGCGCCAAGCGCCGGTCCGTCGTCGTCGTGATCGTGTTCCCCGAACCCACGTCATCGACCAGCTTGGCGGCGAACTTGCCGATCAGATCAAGCCGCTCGCTGTCGATGTCCATCAACGCAACATCGGCATCCACCAACGACGGCGTCGTTACAACGTCCTGCAACAGCCGCCTCGTGAACACGACGCTACCGGCACCTATCAACGCGATCTTCGGCATACCTGCTCCTCATTTACGGCTCGGGTACTCAAAAATAATGGGGCGCCCAAAACTAGCACACGCCAATGCGGGCATAAAGTACCGCCCGAGATCGAACAAACTCGCGACCGGACCTCTCACATCCCGATCACACCTTCGAATCTCGGATACGGCTATACTCGGCGCTAGAGCGCCGGGGCCACTGGGCCCTGCAGATGTTGTAGCACTGGCGCCTGGGAGGCAACCCCCGGGGAGGGCAGAAATGAAGATGTACCTTGGCGGTGAATGGGTCGAACGCGACCAGACCGTCTCAGTTCTCAATCCGTACGACGGCACGACAATTGACACTGTGCCGCAGGCAGGCGTGGAAGATGTCGCGCTCGCCGTCAAGAGCGCCGAGCGCGGCTTCCAGGCCATGAAGGCCATCACGGCCTTCGATCGCTACACGATCCTGATGAAGACCGTCGACCTGATCCGAGAGCGCCACGAAGAGTTTGCCCGAACACTCTCAGCCGAGGAGGGCAAGGTCATCAACGAGGCGCGCACCGAGGTCGACAGGTGCATCCAGACGATCACCTGGTCCGCCGAGGAAGCGAAACGCCTGGGCGGCGAAACCATCCCGCTCGACGCATCGCCCGGCAATGCAACCAAGTTCGGCTTCACACTGCGCGTTCCGGTGGGAGTGGTCGTCGCAATCAGCCCGTTCAACTTCCCGCTCAACCTGGTCGCCCACAAGGTCGGCCCGGCCCTCGCGGCCGGCAACTCGGTCATCATCAAGCCGGCCTCAGACACCCCCCTCTCGGCCCTCAAGCTGACCGAGGTCCTGCTCGAAGCCGGCATCCCTGCCGAAGCGATCCAGTGCGTCACCGGGCCCGGCGGCGCGATCGGTGACGCCCTCGTCCAGCATCCCTCCGTCCGCAAAGTGACCTTCACCGGCTCGCAGGAAGTGGGCGAGCACATCATGCGCACCGCAGGCCTGAAAAAGATCACCATGGAACTCGGCTCCAACTCACCCCTGGTCGTCATGCCCGACGCGGACGTCGACAAGGTAGCTGCAGCCACCGTCGCAGGCGGCTACTCCAATGCCGGACAGGTCTGCATCTCCACCCAGCGCGTCATCGTCGATACCGAGATCTACGGCGACTATCTGGATGCCCTGAAGCCGCTCGTTGAAGCCATCCCGACCGGCAACCCGGCGGAAGAGTCCGTCGCCCTGGGCCCGATGATCCGCGAACGCGACGCCGTACGCGTCGGAGAGTGGATCGACGAGGCGGCCGCGGGCGGCGCAACAGTGCTCGCGGGCGGCGAGCGCGACGGCGCGATGTTGTCCGCCGCCATAATCGCCGACGTCCAGTCCGATATGCGGGTCTATCGAGAAGAACTCTTCGGCCCCGCCGTGACAGTGACGAAGGCATCAGGTGTGGACGAGGCCATCGAAATGGCGAATGACACACGCTTCGGCCTCGCCGCAGCCATCTTCACGCAGAACCTGGATACGGCCATGCGCTTTGCCCTCGAGGTAGATTCGGGTAACCTTAATATCAACTGGAATACGACGTTCAGGGCCGATATGATGCCGTACGGCGGCCTCAAGGACTCCGGACTGGGCAAAGAAGGACCGCCATACGCCATCGAGGAGATGACCGAGCTGAAGATGGTCATCTTCCATAGATAGCCACTTGGCCGTAGAGTTAAGCAGTCCGACTCAATCGGAATAGCAGAAATGAGACGCTGGCTTGAAGCTGCTCGACGTTGAAATAATCGAAGAGACTCCGCTGCCCCGCCACGAGTGCGCGGGCCACTGCACCGGCCAGAACGGCGGCGACGGCATGTGCTACCACGACGATGGCACCCGCCACCCCGTAGGCGCATGCCGCCAGGCCGCAGCCGCGGCGGCAGACGAGGACTCAAGCCACCCCGGCTAACTCGCGTGCGACAACAAAAAACGGTCCGCCACAGGCGGACCGTTTCGCGTGATAAATCAGACGACGCAACAACTAGCCGCAGCCCGTCATCGCCCGTCTAAGCGGTCACGATGAAAACTACCACTATGCCGACGAAGCCGAAGCCCCCTGCGAAGAGGAATATCTGCGTCGCATGCTCGGACACCCAGCCCGGACCGGGGTTGTGCGCCTTCCGGCCTGGCCCTTCCATACCCGTCGGGATCTTCGTGGGGTCGATTCCGCCTCCAACCATGACGATACGTCCTCCTTTCGCCGCACCAGTCTAATTGATTCAGGCGTTCACATTCGACGAATTGCCCCACTCGCGCGCTCCAGCACTCCACGTCATGAGAACCGCAGCAGCGGCCACTTCACCAACGCAATTGCCATCCGGAGTCCCGATTGCATCGGGAAGGGATCTCAGCCTTCGGGGGCAATGCGCACCCGCACACGGCCGCCCCCTGCCCACTTGTCATCCCGAGCGAAGCCGAGGGATCTCACCACACTTGGGCGACCCGAGTCCGATACGGCCGTGAACGCATGAATCCCCATGTGGGTGCAGGGGACACCCTGCCTGGGGCAATTCGCACCCGCACACGGCCAAAAACGACCCGATCCCCATGTAGTCCAGAGACATCTAGTTAATACCGCAGCCCCTTGTCCACCACGTTTCGCAACGGGTCGCCGCTCATATAGCGCCGCATATTCCGCTCGAACACGTCGTATGTCCGCTCATCCAGCTCCGGCGAGTTGCCCGCGATATGCGGCGTAATCACCACGTTGTCCAAGGCGAAAAGCTCGTTGTCGGACGGCAACGGCTCCTCCACTACCGCATCCAGGCCAGCGCCCGCAATCACCCCGTTGCGCAACGCCGCCACCAGCGCGCCATGCTCCACGATGCGCCCCCGTGACGTGACGATCAGGTACGCCGTCGACTTCATCTTCGCCAGCTCCGCGGCGCCCAGCATGTTCTCGTTCTCAGGCGTGTACGGCACAGTCACGACGACGAAATCCGACTGCTCAAGCAGATCGCCGAGCCGGTCCAGCCCCCACACGTCCTCCACCACCGGCTCGCCGTCCACATCGTGCCTGTCCACGGCGATCACGTTCATCCCAAGCGCCTTGCACCGCCACGCCGCCTCCATGCCGGACTTGCCGAGACCGATCACGCCCACAGTCTTTCTCATCGCCACTTGCACGATAGACAACCCGTACTCCTGGTCCCACGAGCCGGCTCGCTGCTTTTCTGCAAATCGGTCCATGCCGCGCGCGAACATCAGGATCATCGTCACCGCGTGCTCGCCGATCATCGGCGCGCCCGCCCCCTGCGCGTTCGTCACCATGATGTCCGTATCGGCAATGCCCGGGACCGAGTTGAACAGCCCCTCCATCCCGGCATCCAGCGTCTGAATCCACTTCAAATTACGCGCCGCCTCGAACTGGCTCCCGGTCAGATACCCGAATACCACCTCAGCGTCTACGACCTCCCGTTCGATCTCCTCAGGCGAATCCGCCTCGACGAAATCGACATCTGGAAAAAGCTCCCGCAATCGCGGATAAAACGGCTTCCCAAACTCAGCCAGCAGCAAAGCCTTCACTTCAACTCCCCCAACAGCGCGATTGACTCCCGCACAAGCAACTCCCCGGCCTCCGGCGCAAACGGGCTCGTCGTGGTCCCGTAATAGCGCCGATGCCGCGTCTGATCCACGATCTCCTCAAGCGGAATCACCGCCGTCTCCTCATGCGGCAGCCGGGTCGATATGTAACCGATGTATTCGCTGCTGTAGCTCGCCACCCAGGTACTGTCCCGGCCGCCCCCATCCTTGATCTGAATACCCAGCTCGTTGAACAACTCCCCGGGACTCGCCGAGATCCGCAGATCGCCAATCCGAAACGCCTGAAGATCGGCCCTGATCGGCGGCTTCTCCTGGTTCTCCGCCAGCAGCATCTGCGTCCGGCCGTTCCCGTATACCACCGGGTTCAGCATCCCCGCGGTCGCCGTGTTCGTGCCCGCTGCCCACGTCTCGCCGCGATAGACGCCCAGCTCCTCGAGCAAGACCTCGTGCTGCCGCCGCGCCGCCTCCACCGTCCAAGTCACGCGCTGCCGCGGCATCTCGATAGTCTTCCCGGCAACGGCGATATCCAGTCCCTCGCTCACCGAGATGCGCCCGAGAATCCTGAGGGCCTCCTCGCCCAGCGCCAGCCCCAACTCCGCCGCGTCCTCGAACGTCTCCATATGCTCCGAATCGGTATTCCCGAACCACCAGTCAAACGGATGAATATCGCCGCCCGCGCCCGATATGAACATGCAGACCGAGCCGTCGTCGGCCAGCTCGACGTGATCGCACGCGACGCCCGTGAAATCGGCGCTCCAATCGAGATACTGACCGCCAACGCACAGGTTGTGGCAGGCAAAGTTGATCACCCGGGCGATGGGGCTGCCGTCCAGGCCATCGACCCTCAGCACGCCAACAGACGTATCGACCGGCCGCTCACGATACTGTCGGTTCACTGTATAGCCCGCCAGATCGCCGAACGCGAACCCCGCCGCGGCCGGCGCGGTGCCCTCCGACGCCTCGTACACGACACCCGCCGCGACATCGGCAAAATGCCGGGCGTATATTGCCAGCTCCTCCGGCACCCTGTTGAGGAAATCCGGCGTCGTGTGATTGTGTGTCGAGTTCACCAGAAGATGGCTGGCGGGAATCCCGGTCAGCTCTGCAACGCGCTGCTGGATACCCTCGAGAATTCCCCTCGTAATCCCCGCCACGTCCATCGCCACCAGCGCGATCCGCTCATCACCGTTCGCCAGCACAAGCGCCTTCACATACAGATCATCATGAACGCCCGTGGACCGCCCCTGCCGCAAACCCCACGCGCCCATGTGATAGCCGACAGGCGGAGTAACAACGGCCTTAGCAGCCCCCGCAAGCAACTCACTCATCCTGATTCGATCTCCTTATAAACACCGCACACGCTTGATGGGTCACGCACCCTCCTCCCACATATGCGTCATTCTGAGGCCCCCGAAGAATCTCAGCGACCGGGAGCAGTTCGCGTCCTATGAGATCCCGATGTAGTCCAATGACATCCGGCGGGCATTCCGCGTCCGCCGCGGGCAACAACGCCTGAATCCCCGGTAGCCGAGGGGCTTGCCCCTCCCGCTGGTGGCACGCCATCCCCCGTTGCTGGCATTGCGAGCGGGGCAAGCCCCGCGCCTACCAATCGCTCGGCCTGGTCCCCACCCGATCGGGGGCAACTCGCCATCGAATCTCGCCGCAAACGCATGAATCCCCATGCGGTCCAGAGAATCTGGGCCTAACCCCAATCCTTGTACTCGCCCCTTCGAGTCGACTTGGCAAACTGAACCTGCACGCCGTCCGGGTCAAGCATATTCACAATCCGCCGCCCCGACTGCATGTTCTGCAGAGGCTCGAAAAGAAAATCGATGCCCAGGAACTTCCCCTCCGCATACGCATCGTCCGTATCCGCCACCTCCAGCGCGATATGGTCGATACCCGTTTTCTGGTCATCTACTTGCTGATGCAACTCCACCCTCACAGGCGAGTCGTCATCGCCATTGAACATGAACACCGTCGTCCCATCGTCAATAGTCCCCTCCGGCGCCAGCCCGAGCTTCCTGTAAAACTCCACCGACTTCGCAAGATCGGCGCACACGATATCGATATGTTCCAGCCGAATCATCTTCATGGGCTCGCCCCCTCAATCCCCAAACCAACCATCATCGCCCGCGGCCGACACCCTAGCCGCCTACGGCGCCGGGAGCAAGCCGTAAAGCGACCGTAAAGCGTTCGTCAAACTTCTGGCAAAAACTTGTCAAACATCGCCACCGCTTTACACTGCATGCTTCCCTCTGCAATGTGCCGCCGCGGACACGTGGGAGCCGGGCTTCTCATGAGACCCCGGTGTGGGCCGCGGCACATGCGCACAGCCTGGGAGTGAGGACGTGGGCCAGCAGACAGTCGGCAAGTACCGAATCCTTGACCGGATTGCGTCCGGGACGCAGGGCGCCGTCTTTCGCGCGTTCGACCCCGAATCTCAACGCATCGTCGCACTCAAGGTCCTCCACCCCAGCCTGATCGA
>JADFHP010000067.1 GCA_022567135.1 Chloroflexota bacterium | reverse complement strand
TGAAGCCCGCGATAACGGTTGTTTGCTGTTGCCGGACTCCTTGTCTCAAGAAGAGTCGTGATCCAGTGCTCGACGTGCTCTCTGGCGATGTCAACCACATTTGCGGGCATGCCGTTAGTGCGGATGAACTTGGCGAACTGGATTACCGACTGGGAGTAGGTGTCCTGGGTTCGCGGGGAGTAGTTAGACGCTCTCAGGTAGCGCTGGAAGCTGATCAGATTGACGGCAAGGTCGCCCTGCTGATCTAATTGAGGAGGTCTGGTTTGCGCCATGATTTTTGAGTCCAGGCATGTGGTGAGATCTCAATTATCTGCTGTAAGAGCGCTGTGCGCAACGTTCAAAAACAGTTATCTGCTGTATTTGAACTCAAAACCGGGGCGGTTAGCTCAGCTGGTTAGAGCGCATGCTTCACACGCATGAGGTCGCAGGTTCGAGTCCTGCATCGCCCACCAGAGCCGCTGTGACACCTGCCGAGGTGGCGAAATGGTAGACGCGCTACGTTCAGGACGTAGTGCCCGAACGGGCGTGAGAGTTCGAATCTCTCCCTCGGCACCACACTCACAATAGAATCGTTGCGATGCGCCTGCAGCTCAGCGGTTAGAGCGTCCCGACGAGTCGGGAAGGTAGTGAGAGTTCGAATCTCTCCCCCGGCGCCACACTTCACGATAGTATTGACCTGCACGCGCTTGTAGCTCAGCGGATAGAGCGCTTCCCTGCGGAGGAAGAGGTCGTGAGTTCGAATCTCGTCAAGCGCGCCATTTCACACTGATAAATCACCGCCAGTGTTGTGGCTGTGTTTTGTCTGGCAGAATCATGGCCGCCTATACCGGCAGGATGATTGCACCGGGCTCTTTGCCTGCTGCCAGCCTTGACGCGTTTTCGATGGCCCAGTCCAGGGCCTTTTCGCGCGCCTCTATGCTCGAGCCTGCTAGATGAGGCGTGAGCACGACGTTGCGACGGTTCTTCAGGGCATTCGCCGTTTCGATCGGCTCCGTCTCGGTCACGTCTATGCCCGCCCCGGCGATCTGTTTCGAGTCCAGAGCGCGAACGAGAGCGGCCTCGTCGATTACCGGTCCGCGGCAGGTGTTGATCACTACCGCGGTCGGCTTCATCATCTCGAACTCGCGATCACTCAATATGCCACGGGTCGTCCGGTCCAGCGGGACGTGGAGGGTGATGATGTCGGACGTCTCGATCAACTCGTCGAACGACACTCTGGTGGCATTGCAGCCTTTCTCGTATTCCGCGTCAAACTCCTGAGCGTCGTGATAGACGATCTCGCACTCCCAGCCGCGCAGGCGCTTCGCCACCCGTGATCCGATCTGGCCCAGGCCGATGATGCCGACCCGCTTGTTCGTCAGCTCGTGTAGCTCCTCCCAGATCTCGAAGAAGTCGCCGTGGTAATCCCCTTCGTAGAGGTTCGTCATCTGCTGCCAGACCTGCCGGTACGCGGCGACCATGAGCATGACCGAGTGCTCTGCCACGGCGACGGAGTTTCCACCGTGGTTGTTGGCGACCCGGATGCCCATCTCCGCCAACTCGCCCACCGCCAGGTAGTCGGTGCCGGCGCTGAGCGCCTGGATGAGCTTTAGCTTGTTGCCGGACTTGAGCATCTCCATGTCGAAGCTGCGCATCCACGGGATCACGACATCGGCGTCCAAAACCAGCGCGGCATGCTCGTCCCGCGATGCGCCGAGCGGCGTGCCAACGATTTCAACGTTGTCAGGCGCCTGGCTTCTGAGGCGCTCCATCTCCCACTCGTCCCGGTAGCCAAGGAACGCGACGGTGAATTCAGGCATGGTGATGCTTTTCTCGTTCTCTTGCTTATGCGTCATCGGGGGAGCGAAGCTTACGCCACCCGAGCGCCGGCGCGCGTCAACTTGAGCGAGCCGCTCTCTCCAGCGCCCGTCGACGCGCCTTCTCCCTGTCGGCTTGCTGCTCACGCTGATACCACATGCCGAAGATGACGATCGTGACCGCGAGCGACATCATGTCCACCACCAGCCACTGGATGAGGGCGCCAACGCGCTGGTCATGGAGCGGATCAATGCCCCAGAGGCGCGGGTCGCCGTAGCTCTCGTACTGGATTGATCCTGCGAAAGTGATAATCGCCCCCAGCACCGTATTGGGAAGCAGCGTTAAGGCCATGATCAGGATTCGGACGCCGTAGTGGACATTCGAGCGGTGCGGTTTCGGGTCGATGATCAGCCACCAGAAAAGAAAGGAAGTGCTGGTCATCGTCAGGTGCATCAGGTAGTGGAGGGCGAGGTCGTCTACCGCCGCGTCGTGCGGTCCCGGCAGCGCCCAGAAGAAGAGGGTGATCAGAAATAGCGCGGGCACGAGAACGGGATTTTGCAGCGTCCTGTAGATCTTGCGTAGCGCCGGGTTTGAGACCAACGGGCGCACCAGACTCTGGCGCAAGCCCAGGGGCAGGCCTCGCAGCACCGGCGTGAGGGGTGCTCCAAGGAGTATCAGCGCGGGGGCTGTGACCCTGAGGAGCAAGTGCTGGACGTTGTGGAAGATGAAGAGATGGTCCGAAAGCGGGTCGATGGGCGAGACCAGCGCGATGAAGAGAACGGTAATTCCGGCGTAGAACGAGGCGATCTGCCACTTGTGCATCGGCCGGCTGCGCTTCTTCCAGTCTTTGAGCCCGCGGTAGTAGAGGATGCCCAGCCCCAGGACCATCACGATCGCCAGCGGGTCGAAGACCCACCAGCTCCATGCGCCGTCTGCCGACGGCTCGTCGGAGTGGGCGGATACGGGAACTGTGAACGCGGCTACCGCGGCGGTGGCCAGCAGCGCTCCGGCGAGGATCCTGAACCGGATTGACCCTGCCGCAAACATGCCCCTGGAAAGCGAATGGAACATCAGCCTTCTTTAAGAATTCGACGGACGTCTTCGGCGAAGCGGCCTGGCTCGAGCGACTGCCCGGCCACCAGTCGCATCTTCTGGTTTTTGTCGATGACGATGACGGGCGTTGCGTGGCCAACGTCGTAGCCGCCGCCGAAATCGAACCGGGTCTGGTTCGCCGTTCGTTCATTCAGGTCCGTCAATCCGGCGCTGAGGCCATACTGCTCGATCTCTTCATCCGTGGCGAAGACGGCGCGCCCGGTGATGACGGGCTCGCCCACGAAGTAGTGGATCCAGAGGGGCAAAAGCTCTTCTGTTTCGCCGAGCAGATAGTTCCAGTCGTCGAACATTCTCAGCGAGCGGCTGTAGTCGGCGGCCCGTTCCGGCGAGTCGCGCTCCGGGTCGAGAGTGATCGCCACGACGTTCACGCTTTCAGCGTCGTCGCCGAGTATGTCCAGCGTCTGCCGGAGCTTGGCGCCGATGAACGGGCAGACATCCGTGCAACTCGTATAGAGGAACGTCAGTATGGTCATTTCGCCGGCGTGATCGGAGAGGGTGAAGTTCTCGCCGCGATGGTTCGTCAGGGAGAAGTCAAGGGTCTCCTGCGGCGGAACCAGTTCCGTGTACGAGAAGTCCTGAGCGACCGAATCCGCGCGGGTGAGAAGGATGACCGCGGTGACCGCGACGATAACGCCGACGATGGCAAATGCCGCGAACCAGAGCTTGCTCTCAAGGAAGCTGCGCGGGAGTCCCTCTTCTACATCGACGGGATTGTCTTCGATATCCGGCTGATCGTCGGTTGGAGATGGGGTGGAGGCGCTCAACTGCATGTTCCCTGAATTTCCTGTGTGCGCCTTGAATTAATCCTGAGAGTGAGGCCTGGGAGTGTGACGGGATTCACAACCACCGAAGTGTATTACTTACTCTTCACGCGAGGCGGATTAGTGGTGGTGGTTCTGTGAACCGTTCGCGCGGTCTTTTCGTTCCACAGGCGGGGACGACACGACAGCGGGCGAATTTTGCTTGAGATTCCTGTTGTATTATTCCCCGCGTTCATAAACCGGCATAATGAGCGTGCACGGGCGGTTAGCTCAGCTGGTTAGAGCATCTGTCTTACACACAGAAGGTCAGAGGTTCGAGTCCTCTATCGCCCACCAAATTTTTCTTTTGAGGCGTGGGGCGGCATGGGGAGCGGGCGCAGGAAGAGTATTGCGGCACTTCGTGTCTATTGCCCTCACGCCTGGCTGATCCGAGACCCCGTGCCAATCGAAATCGAGTTCAAATACCCCAGATCCTTGCCATAGTCATGGACCACAGCGATCAGTAGTGTGATCCCTGTGCGCCGGCAAGTGGCAGTTAGCCACGTTCTCATGGAACCTGGCGCCACTTCGGGGTTATTAAGGACGTAATTTGACTACATCAACAGACCCGAGAGAGCTTATACAAGCTCTCGTCGATAACGTCGAGAAGGTCATCATTGGCAAGCGCTCTTCTGTGGAGCTGGGCGTCATCGCCCTGATCGGCGGCGGCCACGCGTTGATCGAGGACGTGCCCGGCGTAGGGAAGACGTTGCTGGCGCGGAGCATTGCCCGGTCCACTGGCAGCAAGTTCAAGCGGCTGCAGTTCACTCCAGACCTGTTGCCGAGCGACGTGACCGGTGTCTCCGTCTACAACCAGAAGACCAACGATTTCGAGTTCCGGCCCGGTCCGATCATGGCTGAAATCGTTCTTGCTGACGAGGTGAACCGGGCGACCCCGAAGACGCAGTCAGCCCTGCTGGAGGCTATGGAAGAGGGGCAGATTACGGTGGATGGCGTCACCTATGAGCTTCCCCAACCGTTCATGGTCCTGGCTACGCAAAACCCGATCGAGTACGAAGGAACCTTTCCGCTTCCCGAGGCGCAGCTCGACCGTTTCTTCTTGCGCATATCGCTCGGCTATCCCGACCCCGACCAGGAGGTCGCGGTTATGAACAGCCATTTGACCTCAGAGCCCATCAAGGAACTTGAGCCGATAGCGACGCCTGCCGACATCGTTAGGCTTCAGCAAGCGGTGCGGACGCGTATATATCGATGATCTGGTGAAGCAGTACATCGTCGCGCTGTCGAATTCGACCCGGGATCACGTTGACATCGCGCTTGGCGTATCGCCAAGGGCATCTCTGGCAATGATGCGCGGCAGCCAGGCGCGGGCCTTGATGGAGGGTCGTGACTACGTGGTCCCGGACGATGTGAAAACTATCGCTGCGCCGGTGATGAGCCATCGCCTGATTCTGACTCCCGCTGCAAGGATGCGCGAGGCGACCGGAAACACGCTCGTGGCCGAGGTGCTGGATATGACGCCGGTGCCCGGAGCTGGCTCAGGAACGAGGTCGCAAGCCTCAGCATCAAGGTAGGTATCGATAAGTAAAGCCGGCTCGCCACATTGCCGGAGATGCGGCGGGACGCGCGAATGCCCCGGAATGGCCCGGGTGACCAGAATCGACTAGAACCGAAAGGTCAATCTCGTAGCATTACGCGGAGTATCTGCCACAGTACGACATAGCGCGCGCAGCGGCATGCGGGCGCGGGCGGGCCGTGATCGGGTGGGCGGGCCTGCGTCGCGACGGCTCGACCGCCGGGCACCCAGGACTGTCCGGCTCTATCTTCTGCTCGCGCTCATAGCACTGCTTTTCGCGTCCGGTTTGGGTACCGGCTTCGACCTTGCGGTAAGGCTTAATTACGCCCTGATACTGCTTATCGCCGTCTCGTGGGTATGGTCGCGATGGGGATTCGAGCGTATATCCGCGACCGTCGAGCGGCCGGCGACGGAAGTAAGTGTTGGCGACACGATAAGTGAGCTGATTTCCCTTGAGAACAGGGGCGGTCCTCCCAAGTCGTGGCTGGAAGTCGAGGACCAGACCACGATTCCCGGCCTCAAAATCGCCGAGGTCGTTAGCCTTCCAGGCCTCATCGCATTCCGGCGATTCAGAATCGAATTCCAACTCCGGCAACGGGGCGAATATACCATTGGACCGCTGGTGGTTCGGGCCGCCGATCCTTTCGGCCTTTTCCCGTACGAGGCGGAGTACGCAGAAAAACAGGACGTGCTGGTCTATCCGCGAGTTGTGGATCTTCCGGACTACGCGTCTCCGTCGGCGCTCCTAGCGGGAGACGCGTCCCGGCGCCGCCGCAGCTACATCCTCTCACCGGAAGTCTCCTCCGTCCGGGACTACTCGGCAGGCGACAGCATCAGCCGAATCCACTGGCCCAGCACGGCCCGTTCAGGGAAGTTGATGGTCAAGACATTCGACCAGGGCCGGGCAAACGAGATGTGGGTGGTACTGGACCAGCAGGCCGAGACGGCGATGGGAGAGGGCGCCGATTCGACCGACGAAACGGCTGCCACAATCGCGGCGTCTACGGTGCATAAATATCTTGGCCTTCAGCTTCCGGTTGGCTTTGCGTCGGTGGGAAGCGAAGCCATGGTCCTGCCGCCGGAGAGGGGCCCGGGGCAGCGCAGCGAGGTCTTCGGGCACATAGCGAAGAGCCGGCCGGAAGGCGAGCAGCCGTTGTTCTCGCTGTTGGCTGAACTGGAGCGGGAAGTCAGCAGGGGATCGTCGATCGTCGCGATCACTTCGGCGCCGGACGGCGATTGGGTGGACGCCATGGGCGCTTTGCAAAAGCGAGGCGTACAAGCGGTCGTGGTCTTACTCGACCGCACTTCATGGGACCCGGAGCTTGAAGAAGAGACCAGCCGTGCGCGGCTGGTTGCGTATGGCGTGCGGACGTATGTCGTGCGCAGGGGCGTATCGCCCGCGGCGGCGCTGGTTGAGCCGGAGTTGCCGAGTTTGCTTGACCGGATCCATTCCGCCGCGGAGGCGGCCGGATGAGCACTTCAACCGAAATACACGGTCGCGCGAGCGCGAGCCTCGAGCGCACCGATCTTGAGGTCGGTCCGTCCATCGACGAACGGATCGGGACTTTCGTGGAGCGGATTTTAGGCCGGTTCTTTGAAATACGGCCTTATGAGGATGGCCTTACACTCGTCATTCTTCTCGGCATGCTGGCCAGCGTCGCGTGGTCGGTTCAGCTTGCGGGCTGGCTCAACGGGCCGGTGACGCAGCCGACGGTGTTCATTGGCGGGGTCATGGGAATCCTGGCGGCAAGGCATCGTTTCGGCCTGCCGATAGCCCACCTTGCCGCGTTCGTATTTGGCTGGATCGTCATCTTCTGGCAGGTGGGCCAGAGCGCCGACGGTGGAAACATCATCGAAACGTCAAGAGACGTCTGGGAACGTTTTTTCCTCTGGCTGGAAGCGGCGCGAGAGGGCGGCATCAGCAGAGACCCGTTGCCGTTCGAGGTTCTGCTGCTTTCCGTGGCCTGGATAGTCTCCTACGTCTCATCCTGGATTCTCTTCAAGTTCAGAAACGTCTGGCTTACCGCGCTAATCCTTGGCACAGCCATCGTGATCAATCTGAGCTACAGGCAGGGCCAGTATGAGTACACGATGTTTATATTCGTGGCCCTCGCGATCGTGCTGTTCGCTCATATCACAGCGATTCAGCGGGTGATCCAATGGGAGTCGGCAGGCATCAGGTTCCCCGACCACCTGCGCGGCTTGAGCATTCAGTTTGGCGCGACGCTTGGCATCGTGGTCGTTCTCGCCGCCGCGGTCCTGCCTCTCTGGGAGCCTCGCAACGATCAGGTAAACGCAGTCTGGGACACGTTCAAAGATCCGTTTCGCACGCTGGAAGACGATGTATCCCGATTGCTCTCCGGTATCAAGGGCAGTCGGTCCAATGGGTTCGCACCGTTCAATGACGCGTTGCCGTTCAAGGGTTCCATCAACCTTCCGAACGAGCCGGTGATGTTCGTGGACTCGGTATTCCCAACCCTCCACGCCGGGCGGATCTACACGGAATACACCTCTCAAGGATGGCTGACGGGCCCGACTATCGAGCAGAGGGCGTTACGCGGCGACGTGCTGGTGCGGCGGGAAGACCTGAAAGCGCGCCAGCTGATTACGCAGCGGTTCATTCCGAACGTCGATACGGACTGGGTGATGCCGGTGGGTAACACGCTTTCCATCTCGCAGGCCGGAGTCAGCGAAGTACTTGCGCCGGTTGAGTGGATACTGACGATGATAGAGGGCGATCTCGGGTCACTCCCGGCGGACGTTCGCGGATTTGCCGACGATCTGCGCGATGAATTCGTGTTCCGTGACAAGGAAAAGGAAGAAGTAGCGCTTGTCGGCCAGGTATTGATTGAGCAGAAGATCAGCGAGCTGCTGCCTGACGGCCTTACCGTGGTATGGCTTGGCCTTGACCGGAGCGGCTCGTTGCACAACCTGCGCGTCGGCCGCACAGCCCCTCCACCGATTGAGCAGATTTCGTTCACGCCTGACGAGACAATTAAGAGGCTCAACCCGTATCTGGTCGATCAGTTGATCTCGACCGCGACGGACGAGGAACTAAACGCGGCTGGGACGGACTATCCGGCGTGGGTGACGGACCGGTATTTGCAGTTGCCGGACGAGCTGCCGATTACGGTTCACAGTCTCGCCGAGCGGATAGTCTCCCGAGCCGGGGCGGAGACGCCGCTTGAGAAGGCATTGTCACTACAGGGATTCCTGCAAAACCAGGGTTACAGCCAGGCGATCGATGGTCCGAGGCCGGATCAGGACGCGGTCGAATATTTCCTGTTTGACACCGTGGACGAGCCCTGCCCGAATGACGGCTCCCGGAGTCCCTGTAAAGATAACCAGTTGAAGGGATACAGCCAGTATTTTGGTTCTGCGATGGCCGTCATGCTCCGTTCGGTTGGCGTGCCGTCCCGTATGGTGGCGGGCTACGCGCCAGGCAGCTTCCTGCCTGAGCAGACGCGATTCATTATCCGGGGTTCCGACAGGCACGGCTGGGCGCAGGCGTACTTCCCTGGCTACGGCTGGATAGATGTCGAGGCGACTCCGGGTTTTGCGTCGTTCTCCCGAGGTCTCGCGCTCCCCGCCTCAGCACGAACGAGCGACCTGCCGCCGCTCACGGAGGGCGAACTCTTTGAAGCCGATTTCTTCCCGGATGAAGAGCTGAGCGAACTGGATGCGGCGGCACGGTTGCTGGCGGCCGAGCAGCGGCAGGCAGGGCTCGCGCGTGGGATTGACGTTCCGATAATTATCATCGTCGCGCCAATCGCAGGCATTCTCGCTCTGCTAACCCTGGGGATGACGCTGTGGCACTTCGGTCTTGGGAAACTGACTCCCGCCGAGCGAGCCTATGTGAAGATGAACCGCCTGGGCAGGCTGGCGGGTCTTCGGCGCGCCGATAGCCAGACTGCGACAGAGTACGCTGGGACGTTGGCCACCAGGCTGCCTACCATCACTACGCAGGCGTACGCCATCGCCGGCGGATACCAGGCCTGCGTCTACGGCCACAGGGTGGGCGAGGACGATGCCGTGGAGATGAACGCGGCGTGGAAGCGGATTCGGACGGCGTTGATGCGCCGCGCGCTCCGGCGTATTTTTGGCCGGTAACTGTGTCGTGCAGCCCACGGCTGGGAGAGGATGGTTCAATGGTGTTGAGATTCGATGTCTGGCAATCGAGCATGGGATGGATTGCGGCATCGGCGACGGATGCCGGTCTGAAGCGCATGTCGCTTCCGGAGCCCAACCGCGATGACGCAGAAGACAAGATCTTTCCCGCGCAGCTAGAGGGGGACCACGATCCTGACTGGTTCAAGCCGATCGCGGGTCTGATAGAGCGATATCTTCACGGCGAATCGGTCGATCTGAGCGTAATACCAATCGATTTTTCAGATGCGCCACCGTTTTTCGCGGCCGCCTGGGATGCCTGCCGCAGTATCCCGGCCGGCGAGACCCGTAGTTATTCCTGGCTTGCCGCGGAAGCCGGCCGGCCGGGCGCTCCACGCGCAGCCGGTCAGGCAATGGCGCGAAATCTAATCCCGCTGCTGATTCCCTGTCATCGCGTAGTGCGCGCGGACGGCAGCCTTGGCGGGTTCGGGGGTGGTGTCGGCCTGCCGCTAAAGAAGCGGCTGCTCGCGATGGAGGTCGCCGCCAGCGCCTGAGCCGCTCATGCCAGCGGGCGCACGTTTTCCGAGCCCAGCATCTCCGTCAGACGATCCGTCAGCTCAGGGCACGATCTAACGTGCACGAAGGGCATTTCCATCTTGATCGTATCGGCCGCGGTCTTGATCTCAAGTGTCACCGCTTCATCGCCACGGAAGTTGAGCAAAGTCTTGACCAGGTCTTCGAGCTGATAGCGGTCTTCCCGAGGGTGGTCGGTTTCGACGACCCTGACGATCAGGCCGACGGTCACCTCCTTCGCTCCGTCGCCATTGGAGTTGCCGCCTTTCATTAAGCCGTGGACTCTGGCAGCGCTCTCGCCAATTGAAGACGCACTGTTCCCGATGCCGACGTGGTACGCGCCGTTGGCCGCTCCGTTCGACGACCTCGCCGGCCCGGAGCTATTTACGTCGCTGTTGGCTGCGGCCTGGCCTGGCCCCGGTCCCGCATGTGGCTCGATGCTTGCCTCTTCCGGCCGCTGTTCCACCTGTTCCTCCATTGCCGAAGTCGATGGGCTTGCGCCCTCGCCGGCGTACCGGTATTCGCGGACCTCGTTCGCCGATACGGAAACGCGGCCATCGCGTTCTCGTATCTGGCCCATCACCGACACGAACTTCCCGTCCTTCCAGAGACCTGAGGTCGTCGCAAGGACATTGGGCCAGACGACGACCTCAATTTCGCCGTCCAGCATTCCGACCGAAACCGCGAGGAAGGTCTCACCGCGTTTGGTGGACAGCTCACGGACACGGCGTATCTGGCCGAGCAGGCCGACCTTTTCACCGTTTCTGTCGCCGGTCACCTGGCTGGCAAAGACGATGAAGTGTTCTGCGTTCGCCAGCATCTCGCGACTAAACGCGCTCTCGGTTATTTCCACACCCAGCAGGTCGCGCTCCCAGAGGATCCTTTCGTTTTCGTTGACATCATCCTGAGAGGTCAGGCCCAGGTCCGGCGCGGGAGTAGGGACTTCATCGCCAAGGAGGTCGAACATCGTCGTCTGGCCGGAGTCGCGGAGCTTGGCCTCTCGCTGTATCAGCGCCAGGATTCGATCGACCGATTCGAGTAGAGCGGCGCGGGAGGCGAGCGAGTCGAATGTCCCAACTTTCATGAGACTCTCGAGCGTCCGGCGGTTCATGCCCTGGAACTTGACCCGCTTGCACAGTTCTTCAATTGACTTGAACGGACCGGCTGCCCTGCGCTCGTCAATGATGGGCTGGACTGCGCCTGGGCCAACATTCTTCACGGCCGCCATTCCGAACCGTACGGAATCTTCTTCTCTATTTTCTTCATTGCCCGGGGCGCCAGCAGAGAAGCCAACCCCACCGAGGTTCACATCGGGGCCGAACACCCTGATGCCGAGGCGCCTCGTCTCACGGACGGCGGCGGCCAGCCGCTCCGGGTTGCCTGAGGCCGCATCAAGCAAGGCGACCATGTATTCGACCCGGTAGTTGGCCTTCAGGAACGCCGTCCAGTAGGCGATCATTGCGTAAGAGGCGCTGTGGGCCTTGTTGAAGGCGTATCCTGCGAAGGGCTCGATCAGTTCGAACATCGTATTGGCCAGCTCTTCGGGATAGCCTTTAGCGCTTGCGCCGCTCACGAATTTTTCGCGTTCGGCTGCCATGATCTCCGGGTCTTTCTTGCCCATCGATTTCCGGAGAATGTCCGCCTCGCCTAACGTGTAGCCGCCGAATGCCTGGGCAATCAACAGGACCTGGTCCTGGTAGACGATGATCCCGTACGTCTCCTCCAGGATTGGCTTCAGGTCTTCGTGGGGATAGGTGATCTCCTGCCGCCCGTGTTTCGAGTCGATGAACTTAGGGATGTGCTCCATCGGTCCCGGCCGATAGAGCGCGATCATTGCGGAGATATCTGCAACGGATGTGGGCTTGAGGTCTTTCACATACCGGCGCATGCCGTCACTCTCGAGCTGGAACACTCCGAAAGTCTCTGCCTCGCCCAGCATCTCGAACGTCGCCTGGTCGTCGAGTGGAATCTCATCCAGCGAGAGATCGATATCCTGGCGCTCCTTGATCAGTTTGATCGCCCTGTCCAGGATGGTCAGGTTGGTGAGCCCCAGGAAGTCCATCTTCAATAGGCCTAGCTTTGCGACCGGGTCCATCGAATACATCGTGGCGGGGATGGCGCCTTCCTCCCCGCTGGTGGCCCGCTGCAACGGCACGACGTCCGTTAGCGGGTCCTCTGTGATCACCACCGCGGCCGCATGGGTGCTGGCGTGGCGGACGGTGCCTTCCAGTCCGCGGGCCGAATCGATCAGGGCGCGATACCGATCGTTGGAGTCGATGAGGCGAACGAGATCCGGAGTCTCATCGAGGGCGCTCGCGAGTGTCGTCCCGAGCCGCGAGGGGATGAGCTTTGCGACTTCATCAACCTCGCCGTAGTCCATGCCCATGGCGCGGCCGACGTCGCGAACCGCAGCCTTGGCCCCCATGGTTCCGAAGGTAACGATCTGGGCTACGTGGCCCTCGCCGTACCGCTCGGCGGCCCACTTGATCACCTCGCCGCGTCTATCGTCCTGAAAGTCGAAGTCGATGTCAGGCATCTCGCGGCGTTCCAGGTTCAGGAAGCGCTCGAACACGAGGCCGGTCTCAATCGGGTCGATGTCCGTGACGCCCAACGTGTAGAGAACCACGCTCGCGGCAGCACTGCCCCGCACTCCCATGAGTATTCCGTTGTCGTGAGCGAAATCCCCGATGTCTTTGGCGGCGAGGAAGTAGTCGGCGAATCCGGTCTTGTCGATTACTTCGAGCTCGTATGCGAGGCGCTCCTCGATCTCATCGGTCACGTTCGGATAGCGCCGTGCCAGGCCTTCGCTGCAGAGACTGGTGACATATTCGATTGACGTCTGGGAATCTGGCGTTGGATAGCGAGGGAGCCTGCTGCGGCCGAACTCGATCGTCAGGTCGCATGAGTCAGCGATCCGCTGGGTATTGGCAATGGCCTCCGGATTATCGGGCCAGAGCGCCGCCATCTCCTCTTCGGACTTGAGGTAGAAGGAGTCGCCTTCGAATTTCATCCGCTTGGGATCGTCCACCGTGCTGTTGGTCTGGATACAGAGCAGGAGGTCCTGGAGCGGCTGGTCTTCCCGGTAGACGTAGTGGCTGTCGTTCGTGGCGACCAGCGGGATGCCTGTCTCGCCGGACAGCGCTATCAGGGACGAGTTGATCTTCGGCAACTGCTCAACGCCATCGTGGCTCATCAACTCGAGGTAATAGTGATCTCCGAACACGCCCCGGTACCACTCCGCCACCTCACGCGCCTCGTCCATCCGATCAGACGTGATCATTTTTGCCATCTCGCCGGACGGGCAGCCTGAAAGGACGATCAAACCATCTGAGTGTTTCTCGAGCAGATCGCGATCCATGCGGGGCCGGTAGTAGAAGCCGTCCAGGTGGGATTTGGAGACGAGCTGGAGAAGGTTCCGATAGCCGGCCTCATTGCGGGCGAGGATGGTGAGGTGGAACGGGAATCGGTCGTTCGGGTCGCGGGTGGTGTGCTTGCCGGAAGCCACATAGCCTTCGACGCCGATGATCGGCTTGATGCCGGCTTCCTTCGCAGCGGAATAGAACTCGATTGCGCCGTAGAGATTGCCGTGGTCGGTAATGGCAATCGCTTCCTGGCCCAGCTCAACGGCCCGCGCCACCAGTTGGTCGATATGGCTCATTCCGTCGAGGAGGCTGTAGTGGGAATGGTTATGTAGGTGGGTGAACAAGCGGCTGCCAGACCTGAACACGGGCCCATGAAAGAGGCGCGCGAATCGACCAAATATTCGAGGAAAACTGCGCCCGAGAGACCGGCAATAGTAGCCCGAGAAGCCGGTTTTTTGAGACGCGCAGCGATTATAACCTGCGTCACCCGGTGGCCGCGGAACGCATCAGTGGAATGCCACGATATGTGGGACATAGGATGCTCGCAGTCACAACCGCTGGTAGGGGAGCGGTGGGTGATCGGCTGTGAATTGCGGCTTGCTCGGAGGGAAAACTCCCGGTATTACTGCTCGAAGCGCCGGATCAC
>JADFHP010000066.1 GCA_022567135.1 Chloroflexota bacterium | reverse complement strand
CGGCTGGTCGCGCGATAAGCCGATGTTCTGGGAGCACGAGGGCAATCGCGCTGTTCGCATGGGCCAGTGGAAGCTGGTGCGGGAGCAAGGCTTCGACTGGGAGCTATTCGACATGATCGAGGACCGCACGGAACTGAACGATCTCTCGACCGCTAACGCCGGACTTGTTCGTGAAATGTCCGGCATGTACGAGTCGTGGGCGACCCGTTGCGGTGTGCTTCCGTGGCCGCCGCGAACCGGCGGCTGGTCGTTCCCTGGATTGCGGCCGGACGGTGGCTGGGACATGCAGACCCGCCACGGCCACCGCTTGTAGGAGTGCCATGACGCCACTGAGTGACAAGCATCGGGATGCCAACCGCGCCAACTGGGACGCCAGCGTGCCGGTGCATCTGAATGCCTACCCGCGGGATGAGTTCATCGCGAATCCTGACTACATCACGCCCTACGTGAGACTCGATCTGGAAGAACTGCATGACGTGAAGCTCGACGGCAAGACACTGCTGCACCCGCAATGCCTGTTCGGACTGGACACACTGTCGATGGCCCGTCTGGGCGCCAGAGTGACTGGGATTGATCTGTCGCCGGAGGCCATCAAGGAAGCCCGCAGGCTGAGCGATGAATCGGGCGTGCCGGGGCGTTTCATCGAGTCGGACATTTACGCTGCGCCAGATGTCCTGGCTGAGCAGTTCGACATCGTTTACACGGGCGGCGGGGCGCTGATATGGCTCTCCGACATCGCCGGGTGGGGCAGTGTGATGGCCCATTTCGTGAAGCCGGGTGGCATGTTTTACATAAGGGATCTCCATCCGGTGAACCTATCTTTACAACATGTGCTGGAGATCGATGCGCCGAAGATCGAGTATCCGTACTTCGAGGTCGAGGAACCCCATCGCAGCGAGGCGGGCGTAAGGGGTACGTACTCCGACCCGGACGCGAAGGTGTATATGCCCGAAAACTTCCAATGGAACCACGGCCTTGGCGAGACGATCCAATCGCTCATCGACGCCGGCCTGGTGATCGAATTCGTCAACGAGCACAAGCACGTTCACGCGCGACTGTGGACCGACGAGTGGCCGGAGATGATTCAAGATGAAAACGGCTGGTTCCGCCTGCCCAAGAACCAGGACCTGCTGCCGCTGACGTTCTCGATCAGGGCGCACAAGCCGGGCTGAAGCTTGCCCCGCGGCGGCTAATTTCCTTTATCATCCCGCACTATGCCCTCCGAGCGTGTGCAGCGGCGCATCGATGAACTACTCGATCAGGCGGAAGATGCCATTCGAGAGTTCGACTGGCCGCGCGCCCGTGCCACTTCTCTCTCCATACTCGCAGCCGACCCCGACAACGATGATGCGAAGACGTTTCTGGCGATGGCGGTGCCGCATCTGGGGGGAGATGGCGCCGGCGTCGTAGAGGAGCCGGCGACAACGCCTGGCGACGGGACCGACTCGGACGTTCCGACGTCCTTCGCCAATGGCCGTTACGAGGTCAAGGGCATGCTCGGCGAGGGCGGCAAGAAGAAGGTCTACCTCGTCCATGACACGATCCTGGACAGGGATGTCGCATTCGGCCTCATCAAGGCTGAAGGACTCGATGACGCATCACGCCAGCGCATCACCCGCGAGGCACAGGCCATGGCCCGGCTTGGCGATAACCCGAACATCATGCCCATCTTCGATCTCGGCGAAGAGAACGGCCAGCCATATATGGTCGGCCCGCTGATGGGCGGCGGCGATGTCGAGGCCCTTATCGAAGATGCAGAAGGCGGCCGCCTCTCCCTCGAAGAGACTCTAAGAATCACCACCGAAATATGCCGCGGCCTGGAGTTCGCTCACGAAAAAGGCATCATTCATCGCGACCTCAAGCCCGGCAACGTCTGGCTGACCGACGATGGCACGGTGCGAATCGGCGACTTCGGGCTCGCAATCTCCCTCGACCGCTCCCGCCTCACGCAGGAAAAAATGATGGTCGGCACTGTTGGCTACATGCCACCCGAGCAGGCCACCGGCGGCGAGATTACGCCGAAGGCCGACCTCTACTCCCTTGGCGCCATGCTCTACGAGATGGTCACCGGGAGGCCGCCATTCATAGGCGACGACGATATCGCCATCATCGGCCAACACATCAACACGCCTCCAGTAGCGCCCAGTTGGCATCGCAAAGATTGTCCGAGGCCACTCGAAGCGCTCATCATGCGACTCCTCGCCAAAGACCCGGCCGAGCGGCCGGACTCAGCCCGGGACGTCCTGAACGCCATTGACGCCATAGACCTGGCGGCAAGAGGCGATACGGTCGAGCGTGAATCCACATCTCTTGAGTCCCTTGCCGGCGGCGTTTTCGTAGGCCGGCAGGCGGAGATGGACCAGCTCAAAGCCGCTCTTGAGGACGTGCTCGGGGGACGAGGCAGGCTAGTTACGCTGGCGGGCGAGCCGGGCATTGGCAAGACACGGACCTCCGAGGAGCTAGCGACCTATGCAGGGCTGCGTGGTGCTCAAGTGCTGTGGGGCCGCTGCTATGAAACCGGAGGCCAACCTCCCTACTGGCCCTGGGTGCAGGCGATCCGTAGCTACGTCAGAGAGACCGAACCGGACGAGCTGCGGAGGCAGATGGGGTCGAGCGCGTCAGTTATCGCGGAGATCGTCACCGATGTGAAAGATCGGCTGCCCGACCTCCAGCCGCCGCCACAGATGGATGACCCGGATTCGGCCCGCTTCCGGCTTTTTGATTCCATCACCAGCTTCCTGAAGACGGCCTCCCAGGCCCGCCCGCTCGTGATCGTTTTAGACGACCTCCACTGGTCGGACCAACCCACACTCTCACTGCTTGAGTTCATGGCCCGCGAACTGAGCCAATCCCGCCTCATGCTCGTCTGCACCTATCGCGACATGGAACTCAATAGACGCCATCCCCTCACAATCACGCTCGGCGACCTTTCCAGGGAGCGGCTGTACGAGCGCGTACTGCTTCGAGGCCTTTCCGAGCGCGACGTCGCCCGGTTTATCGAGATCGCCGCAGGCATTCAACCCCCTCCTGAACTATCGGCCACCGTCCACCGCCACACCGAGGGCAACCCGCTATTCGTTACCGAGGTTGTTCGTGAACTGGTCCAGTCTGGAGACATTGCAAAGAAGCGCGGGAGCGACGACTCCAGCTGGTCGGTGCGAATACCCGAAGGTGTGCGCGAGGTAATCGGCCGCAGGCTGGACCGTCTTTCTGAGCGCGCCAATGAGATGCTCACTACTGCCGCCGTGGTCGGCCGAGATTTCCGAATGGATATCCTGAGCGAATTATCGGAGGACACCTCCGAAGGTCAATTGCTGGACGTGCTCGACGAAGCGCTCGACTCAAAGATCATTGAGGAGTTGGGCGACGCTGTTGGCCACTATCAGTTCACGCATGCCTTGATGCAGGAGACCCTAACCGGCGAGTTATCGATTACGCGTCGCGTCCGGCTCCACGCACGAATAGCTGAGGCGCTGGAGGGTATCTACGGCGATGAAGTTGACCAGCACGCGCCCGAGCTGGCTTACCACTATTCTGAGGCCGAGGCCGTTCTTGGAACCGAGAAGCTGCTCCACTTCTCCATCATCGCTGGAGAAGATGCCCTCGCTGCCAACGCTCCTCTGGCCGCGATTGCTCATTTCGAGCGGGCCGAGAGGACGATCTCTGATCACAGCCCGGACAGTGTCGTGGCGCGCGTTGAGCGCGGCGTCGGTATCGCCGGACTAGCCGCAGCCCGAATAAACACCGAGTACCAGGCCGCCTGGGAGGCAGTCGCTCGCTCGTTCGAGATGTTCGTCGAGATTGGAGACCACGATTCGGCCGTGAAACTCGTCGCCCGTTCGGTGTACCCAGTGGCGGCTGTTTCCGGCACCGCCGTAGTGCTCGAAAAAGGATTCGAGCTCGCGCCTAAGAACAGCGTTGAAGCGGGTCGCATCCTGGGACGTCTGTTTCTCGCACTTATGCAGGACGAAGGAGAAGAGGAGCGGTCCGGGGAGTTTGCAGAACAGGCCTTGAGGATCGCCGAGTTGACGAGCGATACCGCCACCGAAATGCTGGTTCGATCGGGCCAGGCAGTCATCGCCGGGTTCCGCGGTGAAAATTCAGAATCACTGAGCCATAGTCTCCGAGTCCTCGAACTGGCCGAATCTGGTGGCGACCTGCAATCGGAGTGGTATGCCCGTTACTTCAGCGGCGCATCGTATCTGGCTCTTGGAGAACAACAGCAGGCGCTGGTGCACATAGACGGCATGCTGGGACTTTCTGAGCGCTATGGAGTCTCTCCGCTCTTCGCTGCCGGACTTCGAGAGAGGCGCGATCTGCTGCTGGGAGATTGGGAGACGCTGCGACGGCCGGAAGATCAGGATCACGCGCCCGACTCGATCAGATCGAGATTCTTTGATCTGAACATCGCAGTTGCGGACGCGCACACCGGACGTGATAACAGTTATGACCCTCTTGAATACCTGCTTGGACGCGACCCGGCAGAGGCAATTGGCTCGACAGCGTTAGGGGCATTGCCGAACGCTGCATTTATCGCCTCCATGCTGCCTGATACGCCGCATGAGGCGGTGATGAAACAGATTGCGCGGCTGCGGTCTCTGGATCCTGAATCGATGCGACACGATACATTTCTCACTTTACAGAAGGAGCTAGCGGCTACAACGGCGCTTATCGTGCAACCCGATACGCCACGCGATCTTGCGCAAATGGCGTATGAGAGGCTTGAGCCACTAAAGAAATCCGCCTACTCCATATTTTCTGTGGACCGATTGCGAGGGCGTCTGGCAATAGCCATGGACCAGCCAGATGACGCTCGCGCACACTTTGGAGATGCCCTGGTGTTCTGCCGCAACGCAGGCTACAGGCCTGAGCTGGCCTGGACTTGCCATGATTATTCCGGGTTCCTGCTCGACCGCGACGAACCCGGCGATCGCGAGAGCGCCACCGAACTCCAGGACGAGGCCATCACCATCGCGCAGGAACTCGGCATGAACCCGCTGCTCGAGCGCGTGCTGGCGCAGCGGGAGATATTGAAGGCGTAAACACCGTCCGCGGGCATCCACCATTGAACAGGCTGGAAATGGATGCCATCCCGAGAAAATCCAGACTGGTCTGGCCGGTCTGATCTGCCTACATCTTCTCCGGCGCCGACATTCCCATCAGCGATAGCGTGCGCGCCAGCGCATACCGGGCCGCGTCCACCAGCTGCAGGCGCGCCCTGCTTACCGGCAGGTCGTCGGGATCTTCGGAGAGCACGCGGCACTGCTCGTAGAAGCCGGTGAAGGAGCGGGCGAGTTCGTAGGCGTAGTAGGGCAGTTGCGTCGCCTCCACTCGTTCGACAGATGACACGATCACGTCGGGCAGTTCGATAATCCGCTTGATCAACTCCAGTTCGGCGGGATGGGTCAGCAGGCTGAGGTCTGCCTCTTCCCACTCGACTTCCTGCTCGTCGGCGTTTCGCAAGATCGAGGAGATGCGGGCGTGCGCGTACTGTACGTAGTAGACCGGGTTGTCCATCGACTGGCTGGCCGCCAGCTCGATGTCGAACTCCATCTGCGCATCCGGCGAGCGGCTCATGAATATGTACCGGCATGCGTCCGAGCCGACCTCGCCGACCAGCTCCCGCAGCGTCACCATGACGCCCTTCCGCTTGGAGAAGCGCACAGTCTCTTCGCCCTCTTTGAAGGAGACCATCTGGTTGAGGATTATCGTGAGCCGCTCGGGGTCGAGGCCGAGCGCTCCAACGGCGGCCTTAAGTCGCGCAACGTGGCCGTGGTGATCGGCGCCCCAGACGTTGATCACGCGGTCGAAGTGGCGCTCTGCAAACTTATCGTGGTGGTAGGCGATGTCCCCGCCGAAATACGTCGGCCCGCCGCCGCCGGAGCGGATCACGACGTTGTCCCCGTCCTCGCCTTCGCCGTCGCCGCTCAGCCAGCGTGCGCCGTCGCGATCGACGATCTGACCGCGGTCTTCCAGGTACCTGATTGTCTGATCGAATTTTCCGGAGTTGAGCATCGCCAATTCTGAGAACCAGACGTCGTATTCGATGCCGAGAAGCGCCACGTCCTCGCGGATCATGTCCACGGTGTCTTTGACCGATAGCGCGGCCATCTCCGCGATGGCGTCTGTTCGATCCATCTTCGTGAACCGGTCGCCCTCGCGCTCGAGCAGGGTTTTCGCGTACTCGACCAGGTATTCGCCTTCGTAGGCGCCCTCCGGCAGCGCCACTTCGTGGCCCGCCGCCTGCATGTAGCGGGCGTACAGGGTGTCGTTGTAGACCCGCATCTGGTTGCCGCCGTCGTTAACGTAATACTCGCGGGTGACGTCGTATCCGGCCGCCTCGAACACATTCGCGATGCCGCTGCCGATGACGGCGCCGCGGGCGTGCCCGACATGCAGGGGGCCGGTCGGGTTAACGCTGACGAACTCGACCTGGACCGTTTCGCCATGACCCTTGTCCACGGACCCGAAGTCGGCGCCCGCGTCACGCACTACAGTCACCTGCGCCTGCAGCCACTTTTCGGAGAGCTGGATATTGACGAATCCCGGCGCCGCCGCCCATGCGCGCTCGATCTCCGGGTGGTCTGCTATCGCAGCAGCGATCTTCTCCGCGATCTCGATGGGCGCCAACTGCATGGTCCGGGCGAGACGTAACGCAGCGTTGGTGCCGAAATCGCCGTTCTCGTCCCCCTTGGACTTGTCGATGACGATATCAACCGAGCCGGCGGCCGGAAGATCGCCGGAGGCCTCGGAATCAGAAAGCGCCTGCTGGACGTAGGCGGCGAGTTGTTCCCTGATAGGCATAGAGGGGATAGGCATAGAGGAAAAGCGTAGCACCGCGGTGCCTGCTATGACCCGTATACTCACCCCACTTTTTCAGCTAACACGCAGCATCGTTCGGGAGGATAGATATGGCCGAATCAAATCGTGATCTTGAGGCGGTGAGCCGCCGCTACCGGGAGCTGGGTTTTGATCTCTCGGCGGAGGAGATCGAGAAATTCTTCCCTCGCATTGAGCAGGTGGAAGCGGCCCTCGACGCGGTCCGCTCAATCGACGTTTCGGGCAACGAGGGGGCCCTGACTTTCCTGCCGAGGCGAGCCACCGAGGACCCGGACAATGGATAACGACCTTGCGTTCGCGAGTATCGAGGAGCTCGCACCACGGATTCGGGATGGCGAACTCTCCCCCGTGACCCTCGTCGAGAACTGCCTCGACCGAATCGACGCGCTGGACGGGAAGCTGAACTCGTTCCTCGTGGTCTTTCGAGAAGACGCTCTGCAACAGGCCGAGGCGCTGCGGCAAGAGATCGCCGACGGCCATTACCGCGGGCCCCTGCACGGCATTCCCATCGGTCTCAAAGACCTGATCGACGTTGAAGGAACGGTGACCACGGGCGGCTCAACCATCCTGAAGGACAACATCGCGAAATCGGACGCAACAGTCACGCGAAATCTCAAGAAGGCCGGCGCCATCGTCATGGGCAAGCTGAACCTGGTCGAGTTCGCGCTGGGCGCCACAGGCATGAACCCGCACTTCGGCCCCGGCCACAATCCCTGGAACCTCGATCGGATCACCTGCGGCTCGTCCATCGGATCAGGCGCCGCGGTGGGCGGCGGCCTCATCTACGGCGCGCTGGGCAGCGATACCGGCGGGTCGGTAAGGATGCCCGCGGCCGTGTGCGGAATCGCGGGCCTGAAGCCGACATACGGCATCATCAGCCGCGCCGGCGTCCTCGACCTGAGCTGGTCGTGCGACCACGTCGGCCCCATGACCCGGCGTGTAGCCGACTCGGCCCTCATGATGACCGCGCTCGCCGGATACGACCCGCTCGACCCGGCATCGTCGCGGGAGCCGGTGCCCGACTACACCGCGGCCATCGACCGCGGGCTGGACGGCGTTCGCATCGGCGTGCCGGAGCACTACTTCTTCGACGACGTCGACTCCGAGGTCGAGGCAGCAGTGCGGCTCGGCGTTGAGCTAATGGAAGCCAACGGCGCTTCGGTCTCCGCGATCCCAATGCCGTGGGCCGCGAAGGGCAGGGCGATCAACCTGTCGGTGATGCTCCCGGAAGCGCTTTCCGTTCACGAAAAGTGGCTCAAGGAACATCGCGACCAGTACAGCCCCGAGGTGCACACGCGCCTCGAGTCGGCAATCGGCATGAGCGCGCTGGACTACGTGAAGGCTCTGCGCGCCCGCTCGTGGTTCAACGAGCAGATGGCGGAGGCCACGAGGGACGTGGACGTCCTCGTCACACCAACCGTGCCCATTCAGACGCCGACTATCGAAGCCTGCACGCCGCCGCCCGGCGAAAACTCGGGCCGCGTGGGCGGCGAGCTGGGCAAGTTCACCGGCGTGTTCAACACCACCGGCACGCCGTCGCTCAGCGTGACGTGCGGTTTCACCGAAGACGGGATGCCAATTGGAATGATGATCTCCGGCAAGCCATTCGATGACGTAGCCGTACTGCGAATCGGCGATGCATACGAGCGGCTGGCAGGCTGGTGGAAGCGCCGTCCCGCGCTGTGAGGGACGCGTGAAATCCAACCACCCTCACTCACAGTCCTTAATTGTTTCCTGAGCGGAGTCCCGATTCCGATCGGAACGGAGTCGAAGGACCGTGCGTTCGATATCAATAACGTATCAAACGCCATCCCCAGCCCACGGGGATCCCGGGTACTTACTCCGTGCTGCCACCACATATCCCGCCACGCACGGTCCTTCGACTTCGGGGACTCCGCTCAGGAAATCATTAAGGCGGGAGGCTCCCGTCGCCTACCGCAGCGGCACTTCTTCTTTGACCACCGCCTCACCCAACCGGGTGAGCTTAGTGATCGTATCGACGCCCAGGCTGAGCAGATAGTCGCGGCCGGCCTCGATTCCCACACCCACCCGATCAGCCGAGTGGCTATCGTCACCGAAGCAGAACGGCACGCCCATCTCCGCGGCAAGGCGGACGATCCACGGCGCCGGGTACGGCGTCGCAAGCCCCTTCTCTTCAGACCGGACATTCAGATCGAGAATGCTGCCCGCCGCCAGCGCACGCTCCAGCACGGCGCCGACCGCGCTCCGCACCGCGGCCGATTCCAGTTCCGGCGCGCCTTCCGCGTACAGGCGGGGCAGATCGAGATGGCCGATCACCTCGGGGCTGACGCTCTCCACCATCTCGCCGGCCAGCTCGTAGTAGCGCAGAACGAACGGCTCAAGCCCGCCCCGTGCGGCAACGGCTCCTTCGAAATCCTCGGCGCTGGTATCGATCGGCATCTCATCGACCCAGTGGACCGACCCAACCAGATAGTCCAGACCGTGTCGTCCTCGCAGCACTGCCGCCTCGTCTGCATATGACGATTCGGGGACCACTTCGATCTCAGCGCCGCACAGGACCTCGAGCCGGTCTGCGTACTCCGCCACCATACCGGCGCAGACGGCTGCGTACTCGTCGAAGTTTCGGGCCACATCATCCGGTCCGTAGCCGGCGTCGATCTCCTCTTCGTAGAGAAACCTCGCGTCCGAGCGCGGCGCGTGCGCGGTCACTCCGAATGTCGTGAAGCCGGCCCTGACGGCGGCATCGAGCATTTCGCGCAGCGTGTCGGCGCCGTGCAGGCAGTAGTCACCACTGTGTCCGCCGTGCAGCGAGACCATCCATTGTTCAGACGCCTCGAGTTCAGCCATCTGCTCAGACTACGCGATTCTGGGGGAGCGGGAACGGGTCAGAGGGGGGCGAACCGGTTCATTGTCCATAACAGGCCGCGGGTTGGGCGGCTGAGTGTGGAGAACCATTCCTGGTATGTCATCCTGCCCGATACGATCTTGAAGAAGGTCTGCCAGAACCCTGCGTCGTTCAGGATCTGGCGTGAGCGCAAAGCCACCCGCAGGACGAGGAGGTTTCGGAAGGCCCGCGCAGCATAAAACTCGCTGTCCACCCAGTCGACCCAGCTCCCGAACTGCGCCGGGTCGCCCGCGACAATAGATTCGGCAGCCGATTTCCCGGACAGCGCGCCCCAGGAGATTCCCTCGGCAGTGCACGGGTCGACGAATCCACCGGCATCTCCGACTATGAAAACGCGGTCGCGGTACGACGTGTAGCCCGGGTCGCGCAACGGGATGTAGTGGCCGGACAGATGGTGGTCGGCACTCTCGATGTGGGAATCGGTATAGTCGCGTGCCCACTTCTTTATTCGGGACGCGGCCTTTTTTGTGCCGCCGAACCCGGCCGAGAGGTGGTCGGCCTTCGGAAACACCCAGAAATAGCCCATCGGCGAGATCGAAGGGACGATCTCTATCGTGCCGCTCCAGTTCTCTTCCGTGGATCCGTACGCTTCATCTTCGACAGCAACAACCTGGCGGCGGTGCCGGGGGAGGCCCATCGTGCGCGCAACGAGGCTGTACGCGCCGTCCGCGGCGACGAGGTAGTCGGCCGTCAGCTTTTCGCCGCCCTGCAGCGTGACGGATGGGCGGCCGTTGCCATTGCCAACCCGATCTAAAGATATCTGCTCAACCTTGCCCGGCTGGAACTCGGCGCCGTGATCTACCGCAAAACCCAGGAGCGAACGATCGAGATCCGACCGCATGGACATGTGCGCAATCGGCACGTCGGAGTGGTGTACGGCGGAGAGTTCCTCGTTCGGCCTCGCCCGGATTCGCAGGTTGGTTACGGTGTTCTCCGCGGCCTCGGCGAAGACGGACCTCGGGAAGGTCCACCAGAGTTTTTCTGTAAATCCGCCGCCGCAGGTCTTGTAGCGGCCGCCGAGGACGTCCGAGGAATCGACCACCCGCACCCTGGCGCCACCGCGCGCCAGGTGGTACGCGGCCGCCGAGCCGGAAGGCCCGCCACCAACGATGATGACATCACTCTTGGTCAATTAAGATTCCCGATGCCGTTCTGCCTGATGCCGTTTTGACAGATAATTCATCCTATGCGAATTTACCGTAATCATATAGTTCGATGATTTCGAACGAAAAGCGGTCGGATCGCGCCGCGCCAGAACGCTCAGGGCCGGAACGCGACGCCGCGGCCTATGCGAGAGCGAAGCGGCGCGCCACCTTCGCCGATATCGCTCTCTCGCTGGCGATGCCGGTCGTCTTCATCGCATCCAACGGCTCGACAGGCCTGCGTGATATTGCAGAAGAGGTCTCGTCGGTAGATGCGATCGGCATCCTGGTCTACGCCACCGTGGCGCTCGTGGGCATGTCGCTCGTCGGCCTCGGCCTTGACTTCTACTCCGGCTACGTGATCGAGCACCGCTTCGGACTTTCTCGGGCGAGCCTGCGCGACTGGGCCTCCGACTGGTTGAAGTCGCTGGCGCTCCAGCTGCTGTTCGGGATCGCGGCCATCGAACTGATTTACGCCCTCATAACTCCACTGCCGGATACCTGGTGGCTGGTTGCGGCCGCTGTTTTCATCGGATTCTTCATCGTCCTCGTGCGGCTCGCTCCCGTCTTGATCCTGCCGCTGTTCTACAAGTTCGAGCGGCTCGAGGACGGCGATCTGCGGGACCGGCTACTGGCGCTGGCGGAGCGGGTGAACACACGCGTGCAGGGCGTCTACATATGGAAACTGGGCCGCAAGACGTCCAGGTCGAACGCCGCCCTCATGGGGTGGGGCGCCACGCGTCGAATCGTGGTCGCCGACACAATGATCGAGTCATCCACGCCCGAGGAGATCGAAGTCGTGCTCGCCCATGAGCTGGGCCACCAGGTGAACCGGGACATCCCGCGCATGATCGCCGTCCAGTCGGTCATCATCGTCGCCGGATTCGCGGTGATTCATGTAGTGCTCAAGACGCTGAGCGACTCCTTCGGCTTCCGCGGCATCGACGACTTCGCAAACCTGCCGCTGCTGCTCCTCGTCGCCGTGGTGGCGGGCCTTCTACTCATGCCGGCAATCAACGCCTATAGCCGGTCGAGGGAGCGCGCCGCAGACCTGTTCGCCCTGGAGACAACGCGCTGGCCGGACCGGTTCATAAGCGCCATGGAACGGCTGGGCGAGCAGAACCTGTCCGAAAAAGACCCCCACCCGGTGATGGAGTTCATATTCCACTCCCACCCATCGCTCGGCAAACGAATCGAATTCGCAAAACGGTGGGCGGCGGATGCGGGCGAATCTAAACCCTGAGCGCCACCTCATCGCCAACTCTCCCCCATTGACTTCCTGAGCGGAGTCCCCGGAGCCGAAGGACCGTGGCTGCGCCGCCAGGAAGGTTCCGTAGCCGGCGATAACTATTCTGGAATCCGCCCCTGATTCGTCAGAAACATGACGCGTAGAAACTTGGAATCCGGTCCGGCAGAGATCATTTCCAAAAAAGGGGCATCTACCGCGGGCTCACTAAACCCTGAGCGCCACCTCATCGCCAACACTGAGGCCAAGCTCTTCGGCCGCACTCCCCCCGGTCACAAAAATCTCCAAAAAACCGTGGCTCGCCACGATGCACCCCGCCCCCTGCGCCGACGCGTACGACTCGCTGAGTCCGCTCAGCGCCCGGCTTCCGGCCTGCGCGTGAAAGTGACCCGGCGGCACCGCGTCGGACGCGATGTCCGTCGCCGCGTTGCCGAAACGGTCGATGTACTGCACTCGGCCGACAAGACCATCATCGTGTCTGCGCGGCCCCGGCAGATTGAGCAGCGTGAATTCGCCAACCGGCTCGCCGATCTCCGCCGGCGATGCGCCACCGGCCAGTAGAGCCGCAACCGGCGCGAACAGATCGCGCCCGTGAAAGGTCCGGCTCACCTCGCCGCTGCTTATTACAGAAGCGGTATCGATACTCCACGCCAGCCATCCCTCAGGAATCGCCGTTCGGTAGGGAGCCAGAAACGGCCGGTCATGAGATGACCCCGGAGAAACGCCGCTCGTTGGACTCACGGCGTGCGTGAAGATGCCGTTATCCGGCCCGACATAGACCTGCCCATCCGGCCCCGCCGCGACAATCGCCGCCCGCTCCGACCCCACGCCCGGGTCCACGACCGCGCAATGAATCGTACCCGCCGGGAACCCCCGCGCCACCGTACCCAGCACGAACGACCCGTGCGCAACGTCCTGTGGCGGCACGTCGTGCGTGACGTCCACCAGCGTCACATCGGAGACACGGCTGAGAATCGCCGCCTTCATAGCCGCCGGAAAGCCGTCGGCCGTGCCGAAGTCGGATGTGAGGGTGACGATGGGATTTGCCATGGGGACAGATTAGCTGGAAACGGGGCTGTGACGCGAAAAGGCCACGGCGATATCGCCGGGGCCTTCGTTTTTCAAGCGTTGGTCGGGGTGACAGGATTCGAACACTTGATTTCCGGTCCCCCATGCCGGTAAAACAATGCGGAGATTTGAACGCTTCTCTTGTTGTCGACCGCGCCACACTTGGGCGAGTCATCGCAACTTAGAAATCGTCTCAGAAACCCCCTCTCCCGGTGGGCGCCTATCCTGAGCTTCGAAGGGCCTGGCCTGAGTCCGCCTCAGGCGGGCGGATGAAGGCGCGAGGGCTGCTAACAGGCGTGTTAGCCCGCTCTTAACTCTTTGGGCCAGGAATACGGACGCGTCTGAATAGTGAGATACAACGCCAGTAACAGAATCCCAAACGCTAACGGGATATGTACCATCTCGAACCAGCGGGTTTCCAGGATGCCGCCACCCAGGACCCAGGCTTGCACATTCCACGAAATCGCGAGCAGAACCGTCCACCACCCGACGCGCAGATGTCGAGGGAATCTGGCGAGGAAACCTATGGGAATGAGGACGTACAAGATGTTGCCTGTCAACTCGCCCGCCATCCCGTGTAGGTCGATATATGTCGCATTGCCCTTGGCGTAGAACCCTGAGAAGAGAAAACCTTGAAGAATGACTTCCAGAAACGCTAATCCCATCAATACGGTAAAAATCTTGGCGAGTCTTGGTCGAGTGGCGTGATTTCGAATGGCGTCTTCCTCCGCCCGGCAGTAGACCAGATCGGGTGGGTGGGTGCAAACGGATTC
>JADFHP010000006.1 GCA_022567135.1 Chloroflexota bacterium | reverse complement strand
CGAGTGGGCGCCACGGTGAATCTTTACTGTGTCGACCTCGACCAGCACCGTGCCGAAAAAGCCCGGGCTGCCGGTACCGTCGATGATCTCCCCGTCGGCGATTTTCAGATCGAGCAAATACTTAGACCTCTTCAAGTCGATGTGGCACTGGCATCGATAACAACCAGGCCAAATCTACATCACCCAGATGTCAAAGAGAGCGCCGCCAGGTTAAGCGGAGTGAACCGCCGGTATGATATGAGCGAATTACCTCTTGGTGTCTCTCTCTACGAACAGAGTCCGACGTTGCAGAACGCGCAACTGAAGAAGCAGAGGATGTGAAATGCCACTAATCCGGTCGAGGTCGCGGCAACTACTGTTCGCATCATTCGCGATTGTCATGATCGCAATCGCCTGCGGCGGCGGCGACGACGAGGTAACAGCGCCAGTCGTCACCGTCGGTCCCGCGCCCACGTCCACCCCGGCGCCGACGGCGGCTCCGGAGCCCACCTCCACGACCGTGCCCGTGGATTCTGCCGAACCCAGTCCTACTGCAACGACCGCGCCCGCAGTTGCCGTCGCGCCCACGCCAACCGTGCCTGACGGAGTTCAGTCAGTAACGGTTACTGCATCCAAGGACAACACTCTGTACGAAAGCACATCCGGGGAGCTAAGCAATGGCGCGGGAATGGCACTATTTGTTGGGAAAACGGGCCGAGGCGAGGCGCGTCGCGCGCTGATCCAGTTCGATCTAACCGACTCTATCCCCTCGGGCGCCACAATCGTGACTGCCACCATCGAACTACAGCTCGACCGGACTTCATCGGGTGAATCGAATGGGACCGTTCACCGCGTTACCGCCGACTGGGGAGAAGGCGAGTCCGATGCGCCCGCCGAGGAGGGGGGCGGCGCACCCGCCGCCAGCGGCGATGCCACCTGGGTGCACAGGTTCTTCGATGCCGAGACCTGGAAATCACAGGGAGGCGACTTTATCGCAGAGCCAAGCGCAGAGGCCATCCTGGGCGGCTTCGGCGCAGCTTCCTTCGGCACAACAGAAGGACTCGTATCCGACGTTCAACGCTGGGCGGATGATGCGTCGAGCAACTTTGGTTGGATCATCATCGGCGATGAATCTCACGGCCAGACGGCAAAGCGATTCGTGAGCGCGCAGGGTGAAGATCCAGGTCAGCGTCCCAGGCTCGTCATCGGGTTTTCAGCGGGAGAACCTCAGGCAGCTCCGGAGCCAACGGCGATACCTCCTACTCAGACGCCCGCGACCGTCTCGCCAGTGGCGACGACGCCAACCCCCACTCCTGCTCCTGCCCCAACGGCCACGCCCGCCCCCGAGCCGACAGCAACGCCGGTGGCTCAATCTTTCTCGATCACCGCGTTCAAAGACAATACGCTCTACGAAAGCGGCGCAGGGACGCTCAGCAACGGCAGCGGGACGAGCCTATTCGCCGGCAAGACGAACAACGGATCAACCCGGCGCGCCCTCATCGCATTCGACGTGGCAGGCTCTATCCCGGCCGGATCACGGATCACCCGCGCCACCCTTGATCTGATGATGACCCGGACGATCGCCGGCGACACGGCCGTTTCCCTGCACAGGGTTCAAACCGATTGGGGCGAAGGCACCTCCGACGCCCCCGGAAATGAGGGTGCAGGCACCGACTCGACGGACGGTGACGCGACCTGGCTCCACTCGCAATTTGACTCCAAACTCTGGACCAACTCGGGCGGCGACTTCAGCCCCCAATCCAGTGCTGAGACGACCGTTGGAGGCGCTGGCGCGTACACGTGGGAATCCACCGATCAGATGGTGATCGACGTTCAGCGCTGGCTCGATGACCCGTCTGAAAACTTTGGCTGGATCCTGCTGGGCGACGAGACTAGGGGCGCAACCGCCAAACGATTCGCCAGCACGCAGACCAACGATACCGCCAAGCGGCCAATCCTCAGGCTGGAGTTCACCAGGGGCGGGTAGTGGCCTCGGCCCTCCTATACGCCGCCCAAACGGCCCGGCGCTAGAATAGCGGTCCGCTATCGCCATCCTGCCGCGTCGCATAAACCGGCACGATCGAACTCCCGGAGCCGCCTGAATGAGCAAGATCGACATCATCGTCTCCCGCCACTCGGCCTTCTACAGCCCGTTGATCTCGACTATCGCGGGCGGCTTCCTGGAAGAAGAGGGACTCGAATCGTCGTACAGGCCGGCCACCCCGGACGACCCGTCCGTCGGCGCAGTCGTTGCAGGCACCGCCCATGTGGGGCAGGCAGCCGTCTCGGCATCGTGGGCCTTCCTCGAACGCGGCGAGACGCCGCCCATCGCCCACTTCGCGCAGATCAACGAGCGCGACGGCTTCTTCATCGCCGGACGCGAGCCGGACCCCGACTTCACGTGGGACAAGCTCGTGGGGGCAAAGGTGATAGCCGACATCGGTGGCCAGCCGCTCGCAATGTTCAAGTACGGCGTCCACAAGATGGGCGTGGACTACGGCGACATAGACACAATCGACGCCGGCGAGGCAGACGCCGTCGACAAGGCATTTCGCGATGGCCAGGGCGACTACGTGCACCTGCAGGGCCCGTATCCGCAGCAGCTCGAATCGGAAGGCATCGGCCACGTCGTCGCCTCGGTCGGAGAGGCCATCGGACCCGTCGCCTTCAGCTCGGTCATCGCCACTCGCGAGTTTTTGCAGACCGACGAAGCAGCGGCGTTCATGCGGGCCTATCGCAAGTCGCGCGTCTACGTGAATGAGACACCCGCAGCGGACATCGCGGCAGCGGAGAAAGAGTTCTTCCCGGACATCGACCAGGCCGTCCTGGAAAAAACCATCTCGTTCTACCAGGGCCTCGGCTGCTGGAACCCGGATCCCACCATCAGCCAGGAGTCTTACGACGTTGCGCTGGACGTTTTTCTACACAGCGGCATAATCACAAAACGCCACCTCTACGCAGACGTGGTCGCGCCTGCGCCAGACGATAGCTAACACCCTCGGAGAAGGCGCCCATGACCGGATTATGGCCAGGCGACACACGGCTCGTCGCCATGCTGACCTTCGACGTTGACGGTCCATCCGGCGCGCTTCGCAGGGACCCGACGCTGGCCGATAAGCCGAGTCTGCTCTCGATGGGCGACTTCGGCCCAACGGTCGGCCTGCCACGCATCCTCGACCTGCTGCACACACACGCCATTCCAGCGTCGTTCTTCGTCCCCGGCTGGATTGCCGAGCGCCACCCGGAGCGCATCACCGATATCGCTGATCGGGGCCATGAGATCGCCCACCACGGCTACCTGCATGAGCCTCCCGCGACGCTCGGCCCGGACGAAGACGAGGGCGAGCTGCTCGACCGCGCCAGCGCAATCCTCGAAGACGTCACCGGCCAGAAACCACTCGGATACCGCTCGCCGTCATGGGAACTCAGCGCCGACTCGCTCCGGCTTCTCAAGGAGCGCGGCTTCATCTACGACTCGAGTCTTATGGCCAACGACGTGCCGTATTTCGTGGACGCGGGTGATGGCGTGATGGTGGAGATTCCCGTCCACTGGTCGCTAGACGACGCGCCGTACTACCCGTGGTCGCCCGCCCAGGGCAGAACCTCGACTCTGGCCAGCCCAAAGGCCGTCTACGAAGCCTGGGAGTGGGAGTTCGAGGGTGCCTACAGGGACGGCGGCGCGCTCATCCTGACCCTCCACCCGTACTTTTCAGGCCACCACGGCCGGCTGCAGGTGCTAGAGCGCCTCATCAACCACATGAAAGCCCGCGACGGAGTCGAGTTCATGCGCTGCATAGACGTGGCAAGCGGCTGGTCCGATGCCGGACTGGCTGAGTAGAGTGCCGGTAGCAGCCGACCCACAGCAGGTTCGGAACTCCGACGGGTGGTAATCTCATCCTTTGCAATTCACGCTCAGGTTTACAGGAACACCGTTGACCACTTCAAACTCCAACCCGTACCGCCTGTCCCGAACCGTCATTCCCACACACTATGCCCTCACCCTCGAGCCCGATCTTGATGCCGCCACGTTCACCGGCACGGTTGATATCGAGTTGGAGATATCTGAACCGACGTCTCAGTTCACCCTGAACGCAGCAGACCTGGACCTACTGTCGGCATCTCTCGATGGCGTTGGCTCGACCGGTATAGTGCTGCACGAGAAGGATGAGCGGGCGACGATCTTCATGTCATCGGAGACCTCGGCCGGCAGCGCCACACTCAACGTGAAGTTCACCGGCGTCCTCAACGACAAGCTCCGCGGCTTCTACAGGTCGCGCTTCACCGACGACGATGGCGTCGAGCACAACATCGCCACCACGCAGTTTGAGTCGACCGACGCACGGCGGGCGTTCCCGTGCTTCGACGAGCCCGACTTCAAGGCCACGTTCGGCGTAACGCTGATAGTCCCCGAAGGCGAATTCGCAGTCTCGAACGGCCCCGAAACCTCATCGGAAATCCGCGAAGACGGCAAGCGCGTCGTGGTGTTCGCGGACACCATGAAGATGTCGACATACCTCGTCGCATTCATCGTCGGCCCCTTCGAGGCGACCGACCCGGTCGACGTCGACGGCGTTCCTCTGAGGATCGTCCACCCCATCGGCAAAGGCCACCTCGCTGAATACGCCCTGGAAGTCGGCGAGTTCTGCCTCCGGCACTTTTCGAAGTATTACGACATCCCGTACCCCGACAAGAAGGTCGATCTCGTAGCCGTCCCGGACTTCGCCGCAGGCGCCATGGAGAACGTAGGCTGCATCACATTCCGGGAAGTTCTGCTGCTCCTCGATCGCGAGAAGGTCACCCAGGGCGAGCTGTCCCGGGTCGCCGACGTGATCTCGCACGAACTCGCCCACATGTGGTTCGGCGATCTCGTCACCATGCGCTGGTGGAACGGCATATGGCTCAACGAAGCCTTCGCCACATTCATGGCTACCTCAGCCGTCGATGCGTTTCAGCCGAAATGGCAGCGCTGGGTTCAGTTCGGCCTCGAGCGGTCGGCGGCATTCGACGTCGATTCGCTTGGCAGCACCCGGCCGATCGAGTACCCCGTCGAGTCACCGCAGGACGCGGAGGGCATGTTCGACCTCCTCACCTACGAGAAGGGTGGCTCCGTCCTCAGACAGCTCGAGCAGTTTCTTGGCGAAGAGGGATTCCGCGACGGCATACGCCACTACCTCAAGAAGCACAGCTACGGGAACACCGAGACAGGCGACCTGTGGGACGCCATCGAAGAAGTGACCGGCCAGCCCGCACGGCGGATCATGGACTCATGGATATTCCAGCGCGGCTTCCCGATCGTCAACGTAAGCCTCTCCGATGACCGCCGGACCCTGACGCTCTCCCAGCGCCGGTTCCTCTTCACACCTCCCGAAGAAGCTGACGAGACACTCTGGTCCGTCCCGCTGGTCATCAAAATCCGATCCGCAGGTGGCGAAACCGTTCGGCGTGAGCTCCTCGAAGATAGGTCCATTGAGATCGCTCTCGACAGAGCGGCAGACTCTGTCCTGGTCAACGCCGGTGGCGACGGCTTCTACCGCGTCGAGTACTCGGCCGGCCTCCTCGATTCCCTCGTATCGTCCATGGCCGAAAACCTGACCGCAATCGAGCGCTACGGCGTCGTCGACGATACATGGTCGTCGGTCATGACAGGCGGCACCACGTCGCCCGAGTTCCTCGCGTTTGCGAGCGGATTCAAGGACGAAACCGACCCCGACGTATGGTCCTCGCTCACCGGCGCACTGACCCAGCTCAGCAGGCTGCTCGACGATGAGCCGCTCGAGCGCTTCAGGGCCTACATACGCGACCTGGTAGCGCCGGCCCACGGCCGCCTGGGATGGGAGGCCTCGCCCGGCGAGTCTGAGCGCGATCTCGAGCTGCGCGGCCTGCTAATCCGCGCCATGGGGGTGGCAGGCGACGATGCCGCGACACGGACGACCGCAGGCGAGATGCACGACCGCTATCTCGCGAATGCCGGCTCGATAGAGCCAAACGTCGCCGCCGCCGTCGCATCGGTTGTGGCGAACAAGGGCAGCGATGCCGATTACGAGACGTATCTTGGCCGTTTCAAGTCTCCGATAACGCCGCAGGAAGAGACGCGCTACATGTACGCGCTCGCAGCCTTTCCGGAGCGCTCCCAGATCGACCGCACGCTGGCAATGACGCTCAACGGCGATATCCGCACCCAGAACGCGCCGTTCGTGATCGCCTCCTGCATGATGAATCGCGATCACGGCATCGCGGGCTGGGAGCATATCAAGGCCAACTGGGAAGACATCAACGAGAAGTACCCGATAAACACCATCGTGCGGATGCTGGGCGGCGTCAAAGCGCTCTCCAAACCAGACCTTGCCGCGGACGTCGAGGCGTTCTTCAAGGACCATGAAGTGCCGCAGGGCAGACTCATGCTCGAGCAGCACCTGGAGAAGCTGCGTGTAAACGTCGCGCTCCGCGAGCGCGAGGCAAAACGGCTGGCGGACGCTCTATAGCCAGGAGTTTGCGCTCGCCACGAAGGAGCATGCCGGTGGATTCACGGATGGAACAGTTTGTGACCATCATCGAATCCGATCTGTGGCTGATGGACCTGCTGCGTCTCGTGAGCGACATCGAACCCCAGCGCTGTTATATCGGCGCTGGCGCAGTTCGAGATGTGGTCTGGGACAGAATGTCAGGCATCGAGGTCCACGATGGGATCAAGGATATAGACGTGGTGTACTTCGACGCCCGATCAACCGGGGGCGACCTGGACGCTGAGCTTGAGCAGGGCCTTGCTCAGCAACGAGCAGACGTGCAGTGGGACGTGAAGAACCAGGCCGGCGTACACCTCTGGTTCAAAGACGTATTCGGTTACGACGTGGCCCCGTTCGCAAGCCTGGGAGAGGCCGTCGCGAGCTGGCCGGAATATGCCTCGGCAGTTTCTGTTCGTCTCGAGGATAAAAAGCTAGATGTAATCGCACCGTACGGCCTTGAGGATCTGCTGGAGATGCGAGTCAGGCGTAACCCGGTCCGAGTAACTGAGGATGAGTACAGGCGCCGGACCAACAGGAAGAAGTACACAGAGAGATGGCCGGAAGTCACGATTCAATAGCGTCTATGTATATGCCTCTAACGGCTGCAGCTTCCCAGGGCCGTGGTATCCTGACCCCATTGGCCCGATAACCCGCGGCAGACGCCGCAACAACTCCAAAGGGGGACGTGAAATGAGAACGACTATCTCTGTGTCTGTCCGCGCGTCCCTCGTCAGGGCCTGCTGAGCAGCGCTGAAATCAACGCGCCGCCGCAACCGACTCGAGCGACCCCTTCATAACCGGGTTCTCACGCGGTAAAAACTAACCACGCTCTCCCGAGGGAACGCGCCCCCAATCGGCACATAAAACGATGCCGGGCGCGCGACGAAACGAGAAGTGCGCCCGGCCATACGGGAGAGCCAGCTTGGCCAGGAACAAAATCACACCGAAGAAGCTTGCCCGCAAGCGCGCAAGGCGGAGCACGCGGCGCGGCGACGATTCGAACAGCGGCGCGCGACCTGGCCTGCAAACGCAGGTCACAGGCGCCGGACTATGGGACGTCACCTCCGTGGGCGGCACTGCCACCGTCGCCGCGATTCGCGGCCAGACCGCCGTCGTGCTCCGGGACGCCGGCTTCGGCGAACGCGCTGTAAACAACCTCAAGACAGAGGATTACCCGGACGGGGCCGTTCCCGGCGACCGGGTAGAGATCGAGATCAACGACGGCGCAGGCCGCATCGTTAGCATCGGGCCGCGCCGCTCGAAGCTCGTCCGATTGCGCGCCGAGCACGGCCGCATGGCGCTAGCAAAAGAGCACGTAATCGCCGCCAACATAGATGTCGCCGTGATCGTTGCCTCCACTACCTCGCCACCGTTTCGGGCGCGCCTGATCGACCGCTACCTGGTGATGTGCCAGTACGGCGGCGTGGAGCCGGTAATCTGCGTCAACAAGATCGACCTGCAGCAGCCGGACGATGCCGCGCTGGCCATCTACACGGACCTTGGCGTCACGTGGACAGCCGTATCGGCAGAGACCGGCGAGGGGATGGACAGGCTTCAGGCCCTTTTACAGAGCAAAACCGCCGTCCTGGCCGGCCACAGCGGCGTCGGGAAGTCGTCCATCATCAATGCCCTCACAGGCGAAAGGTCATTACAGGTCGGGGCGGTAGGAACGGATCGCCGCGGCCAGCATACGACCGGCTCATCAACGATGGTCGAGTGGTCGCCAGACTCCCTCCTGATCGACACCCCCGGCATCAGATCTCTCGGCCTCTGGGACATCGATGCCCAGACACTCGGCTGGTACTTCCCCGAGTTCGCCGATCACCTCAGCGGCTGCCGCTACCGGGACTGCACGCACGACCGCGAGCCCGACTGCGCTATCCGAGTGGCCACTGACGCAGGGCACATAGCCCGGGCTCGCTTCGACAGCTACCTGAGGATGCTGCGGGAGTAGGGGCCGGGCTTGCCCGACCCGTCCCGCGTGGCTGGCCGTCCAGGCTCGGGAGGGGCAAGCCCCTCCCCTGACGACAGGCGGGCGCCTACAATGCGCCGTCCGCAGTAAAGTGCATCAATCCGTCCTGCGAGGCCGGGCAAGACATGGAGATCCGCCACACCATGAAGATAAAGAGCATCGAAGCCACACGAATCGAGTATCCGGATCCGATCACGAAACGGACCCCGCCCCGCGATGGCCCATCGCGCGGCCAGCTCAACTCGCAGGCCACGCCAATGCGCCGCTACGCCAGCGCGCCCGGCAACCGTCGCTGGATGCCGGGTGGGGCTCGCGACGTTGGCTGCGTGGTGACGCTGGAAGACGGCTCATGGGGCTTCGGCATGACCGACTATGGCCGGGCGACTGCCGCCATCATCGACGACTTCCTCGCCCCCGCGCTGGTCGGCCAGGATGCCATGGCCACGGAGCGGCTCTACGACATGATGGTCCGCGTGACGTCCGGCTTCGGTTCCGGGTCGCTGACCGCCCGCGCCATCGCCGCTGTCGATCTCGCGCTATGGGACGTGAAAGGCAAGGTGCTGGAGCAGCCCGTATACGCGCTGCTCGGCGGGCCGGTACGCGAGGACCTGCCGCTCTACTCAACGGGCAACGACACCGGCTGGCAGAAGGAGCTGGGCTTCAAGAACTTCAAGCGCTTCTCGCACTACGGTCCGGACGACGGCATCGAGGGCATCAACAGGCTCGAAGCGGAGATAGCCGAGGCCCGCGAGCTGGTCGGCCCGGACGCCGAACTGATGCTCGACTTCTGGCTGGGCATGGATGTGGAGACAGCCGTCCGGACGACCGAGCGACTGCGGCCATACAACCTGAAGTGGATCGAAGACCCGTTCCTGTCGGAGTCGCTGGACGAGTACCCGAAGTTCCGCGAGCGGGTGCCGTGGCAGGGCCTCGCGACCGGCGAGCACTGGTACGGCGTCTACCCGTTTTTCAACGCCGCGTCGAGCGGGCTTGTGGACATTTTTCAGCCCGACATCATCTGGTGCGGCGGCCTTAGCCCCGTGATAAAGATCTGCCACATCGCCGAAGCCGCGGGCCTCTCAGTCATACCCCACGGCAGCGGCGGCACAGCATTCGGCCAGCACGCCTGCTATGGCCTCGCCGCGGTGCCCATGATCGAGTGCAGCGGCCCGGTGATGACCGAGCCCGGCGTGCCGCTCGAGGAAAAGGACCGACTGCCCGGCACACCCGTTCCGAGCGAAGGCCGCCTGCACCCGTCCGACGCGCCCGGCTTCGGCCTTGAGCTAAAGCGGGAGTGGCTACCGGGCTTCTTTAGCTGAGTTTCCAATGACTCAGGGTGAACTAAACCGGCCCGAAAACAGACCGCTGAGAGAGTTCGCGGCGTCCGTCCTCGGCCCGGACCTCCGGATCGAGAACCGGTCGCGTTCATTCGGCCGGCAGTCCATCATCTGGCAAATTACCGACCCCGACGGCGGCCGATTCTGGCTGAAGCGCCACGACCTGCCGGGGTTGCCGGGCAAGCACACTGCACCGCTGCTGTATGAGAGGGAACTCAACGCCCTGGAAAACTGGATTCCCCTTCTCGGCGAGCCGACATGGTGGCGGTCGTCGGAGCTGGTCGCGAAGTCTGATGAGCTGACGGCGATGATTCTCACCAATGTGGAGGGCGGGTTGCTCGACGAGACGGGCGTGTCGCCGGCGGAGTCCAGTGAGATGTTCATTCTCGCAGGCAGGTTTGCCCGAATGCTCCATGACGTTGATTTGCCCTCGCATGATCGCGGGGATTCGGTTGAGTATTACGCGGCGTGGGGCGAGCGCTCTCTTGCGGAGGCCGACGACATCGTTGGCGTAGAGACCATCAAGTGGGTCAGGGAGGTCTACGACAACGGTTCTGAGTTCACGGACGTACGGTTCGTCTGCACCCACATGGACTACTCGCCGCGGAACTGGCTCATCGATCGCCGGGAAGAGGGGATCAGGTTTGGGATCATCGACTGGGAGCGGGCGCGGATTGAGCACTGGCTCCAGGACGCCGTCCGAATGGAGTTCGACCACTGGTACCGGGAGCCACATCTGAAAGATGCCTTCTTTGATGGCTACGGGCGTCAGCTCACCGAGCTCGAAGAGCGCCAGTTGCTGCTCATGAAGCTGGTCAACTCCGTGGGATCCGTCACGTGGGCGAGCGCTTACGGTGACTCGCATTTTGAGCAGAGTAGCCGGGAGATAATCGAAAGGCTCCGGCGCGTCCTGTGATTCGACACATTCGCCCGCCTGCGGCGTTCAACACGCCGCAGTTCAGGCGCCTGTTCGTCATCACCGGTCTCGGAACGTTTGCCCAGGGCGCCATCTTCACGACCCTCGGCTGGGTGATCGTCGAAGAGACCGGCTCGCCGGTGCTGGTCTCGCTCGTCATCGCCACGTTCCTCGGGCCGCAGATATTCGCCGGGCCGCTCGGCGGCGCCGCTGCAGACCGGTTCGGCCGCGCCCGCGTCCTGCGCGCGGGGATGGCGGTTCGCGTCATCGTCACGCTCTCGCTCGCCATCGGCGTCGCATGGGATCCCGGCGCGATATGGCTCATCCTGATTCTGAACGTTTTCGGCGCCGTCATCTCCGGCGCCACCGTTCCCGCCAGGCGGGCGCTCACCGCCGACGTCGTTCCGCGATCAGACCTGACCAGCGCCATCTCCATGGAGGAGTTCGGCGTAACGGCCGGCTTCATGGCCGCGCCGTTCGCCACGGGCATCCTGCTCACTGTGCTCGACGCCGAGATAGTGCTCTTCGGGGTCGTCGGGCTGTTCGCGCTGGCGTCGATACTCGTGCCGGCCGTCGCCCGGTCCACGCCGCCCGAACCGGAGGGGCGGCCTACGTCGAAGGCCGCACCGGGAATGGGCGTCTTCAACGTCTTCATGGACGGACTGCGTTTCGCATGGACCAACCCGGTCGTGAGAAGCCTGCTGCTCGTCGGTTTCGTCGGCGAGCTTCTCGCCTTCAACTACTTCACGCTGATCCCGATCTTCACCACCGACGTGTTTGGCGGGGGCGCCGCGCTGCTTGGATCGCTGCAGGGCGTATTGTCGGTCGGGGAGGTGATCGGCGTCCTCGCTCTCGCATGGATAGGCAGCCGGATAGTAAACACCGGCCGGTGGTTCCTCGTCGGAGTCATCTGCGCCCACGCCATCGCCATTCCGCTCGCTCTCGCCACCTTGCTGCCACAGGCATTCGTTCTACTCGCGTTGCTCGGCATGGCGGGCGCTCTCTGGGGCGTGCTGCAATCCCGGGTCATCATAGAGGCGGTGCCGGAGCATTCCCGAGCTCGGCTTCTCGGGGTGCAGCAGATGACCTGGGGTGCCGGGGCGGTGGGCGGCATCGCATCCGGCGCGCTGGCCGAGCTGTTCTCTCCTGCCGCAGCCGTGGCCGGGCTGGCCGCGCTTGGACTGGTTCTTACCGTCTTGATCGCCGTATTCAGCGTGAACCTCCGCCGAAGCCGTATCAGCCCTGCGGCGTAACCACGCTTTGCCAACGCTCCTCCCTCGTCTGCGAGTCCCGGTGTATCCTCTCGCCGCATGAGCGTTCAATAGTTATAGCGGCCCGTACGCGGGGGACAAAAATATGAAGATCACCAACGTCGAAGCCATCGCCAGTTCAGCGCCGCAAGCTGATCAGCGCGGGAACCGTCGCAACTACGTCTACGTGAAGGTCGAGACCGACGAGGGCGTCACCGGCTGGGGCGAGTCGACATGCGGCCCGCTTACCGTCGCCAACATGGTCGACGAGATGGGCGCAACGCTGGTCGGCAAAGACCCCGGCCGCATAGAAGAACACTGGCAGCAGCTGTACCACCTCTGGCACAACGTCCGTGGCGGAGTGATCCAGATGGCCGCGATCAGCGGCATCGAGATCGCGCTCTGGGACATTAAGGGCAAAGCGCTTGGTGTGCCGGTATACGAACTCCTCGGCGGCCCCATGCGCGAGCGCATCTGGACCTACGGACGGTTCGACGGCGAGACACCCGAAGCGGCCGTCGAGCATGCCCTGCGCGAGGTGGCGACGGGGCTTACGGCGTTGAAGGGCGACCCGTTCGGCCATACCGGCATCTTCATCAGCGCCGAGGCGGAACACGATGCCCTTGCGAAGGTCGCCGCCGTGCGGGAGGCCGTCGGCGATGATGTCGAGCTGCTCGTGGAGTGCCACGGCAGGCTCAGCACCACCGCGGCAATCCGTATCGGCAATGCCCTCGAACAGTACCGGCCATACGTCTACGAGGAGCCGGTCCCGCCCCAGAACATAGAGGCGATGGCCCGCGTGGCGCAAGCCGTGAGCATCCCGCTCGCCACCGGTGAGCGGCTCTACACGAAGTGGGGCTTCGTCGAGCTGCTGCAGAAGCAGGTCGTCGGCCTGATTCAGCCCGACATCTGCCACGCCGGCGGCATCTCTGAGCTAAAGAAGATCGCGGCCATGGCGGAGGCCCATTACGTCGGTATCCAGCCCCACAACCCGTACGGGCCGATCAACACGATGGCGGCTCTGCAGGTTGACGCCTGCACGCCGAACTTCATGATCCAGGAAGGGGGCCATGCCACCTGGTTCGACCAGGTTGTAATCGGTGAGTTCCCGAAACAGCGTGACGGCTACTTCGACCTGCCGACCGGTCCCGGAATCGGTCTCGACATGGATGAGGCGGCACTGCGTGCGAATCCGCCCGTCGAGGTAACCCCGCCCGAGGGCTACGTCAAGCAGGCGCTGGGCATGTGGGGCTCGAAGCAGGAGACGACCTGGTCTTGAGCTGCTGTTTCGGGTGGTCGGGCGCAACGAAGGCTCATGGCCCGGTGGGTTGATTTCGGTATATGTTGATAATATACTTTTATGGTGTCCAGGTTTCCGGATGAACTGACCGAGTGTACGGGCTTCCAGTGGGATGCCGGGAACACCGACAAAAACTGGGAGCGACACGCAGTCACTCAGGGCGAAGCGGAGCAGGTCTTTTTCAATCGTCCGATCCTGGTGGCGCCGGATGCGAAGCATTCCCGGGCGGAGCGTCGCCATGCTGCTCTTGGACAGACGACGGATGGACGATTGCTTACGGTGGTGTTCACGATTCGAGATGGGCTGATCCGCATCATCTCAGCACGGGACATGAGCCGCCGCGAGCGGAGGGTGTATGAGCACGAGGAAAAAGATTAAGCAGCCGCCACAGTTTGACGGCGAGGACCAGGAACGGGAGTTCTGGGCCGAGAATGACGTAGTAGATTTCTTCGATTGGGATAAGGCGGTGCCGGGCTCGTTCCCGGCGCTGAAACCGTCCACGACGACGATCTCAATTCGACTTCCCGCCGCGTTGCTTGAAGATTTGAGGATACTCGCCAATGAGCGGGACGTGCCATATCAGTCACTCATGAAGAACTTCCTGGCCGAACGGATCGCGCGCGAGCGGCAGGAGCGCCGAAAGGCACGGATCGGATGATCAATGATCGTGCACCGCACCCTGGCGGGCCTTGCCGCCGATGCAGTGTTATGCGGTCTCCCCGAGCGCGCAACGGCCGTCGTGATCGTCGTCCACTACCAGGATGTTTGCCACGGGGCCTCCGAATGCTTCGTTCCAGTGTGCTGGCCACCAGTCCAATACTCAGGTTGCCGCCGCGGCCACGGACCCCGGTCTGCCAGCGGGTGCCTGAAAGTGAACAATCGATGGCCGAAAGTAACGCCGGGTAGCCGCTAAGGGTTCGGGTAGTCCTCGTATTCGCCGCGCTTGTCCTTGCGCGCCAGTTGCAGCCCTACGCCGTCCGGTCCCTTGAAGCTGAAGATCGTGCGGCCGGAACGCGACTGATAGAAGGCGTCCCGCCGGTGCTCGAAACCCAGCTCCTGAATCTCTTTCGCATCATCCTCAACCGCCTCCGTGAAGAAGGCGATGTGGTTGAGGCCGGGTACCATGTCACCGTGGACGGTATCGAGCTGTATCTGCAGTGGCCGCTCGGAATCGCCATTGGTAAGCATCACGATGTCGCCGTCATCCAGAGAACCCTCGATCTCAAGGCCCAATTTCTGGAAATACTCCGTCGCGGCATTGATGTCCGTGACATTAAAAGTGATGTGATCGACGTGTCCAAGTCCCATCTCAATATCTCCTTTTAGCCGGCCCCGCTTAGACCGGCAGCACTACTCCAACAGGGTCCTTCCCCTCCGATAGCAGCGTCGCATTCATAACTGCCGTATCAATGCTCTTTTCACGCGCCTCGATGCTCGTTCCCGCGCGGTGTGGCAGTAGCACGACGTTGTCACGGCCAAGCAGTGGGTTGTCCGCCTCGATCGGCTCGATCTCAGTCACGTCAAGGCCGGCTCCGGCTATCTGGCCGGCGTCAAGCGCGCGAATCAACGCCGCTTCGTCAACAACCGGGCCGCGGCATGCGTTGATCAACACCGCGCCCGGTTTCATCAACTCGAACTCGCGGTCTGAGATCATCTTCTCGGTCGTATGGTCGAGCGGTACATGGAGAGTCACCACATCCGACGTCTCGACCAGTTCGTCCAGCGATACCCGGCGCGCGTGGCATGCAGCTTCGTATTTCGCGTCGAATTGCACCACGTCGTTGTAGACGACCTCGCACTCCCATCCGTAGAGCCGTTTGGCGACCCGGGATCCGATCTGGCCCAGCCCCACGATGCCGACCCGCTTGCCGGTCAACTCATGGAACCGTTCCCAATCGTCCTGGAAACCCTCCATATACGTGCCCCTGTTGTTCGTCTGGTCCCACTGGACCATCAAATGCCGATAAGCGGAAACAATCAGGACGATCGTGACTTCGGCGACTGCCACGGCGTTGCCCCCATAGTTGTTGGCCACGCGTATTCCCATCTCGGCAAGCTCGGCAGTCGGGAGGTAATTGGTGCCGGCGCTGAGGGTCTGGACGAGCTTCAACCTGGAGTATGTCCGCGCCACGTCCAGCTCACGCACCCGGCCGCCGCCAACGATCATGTCGGCTTCGCGGCTGGCCGCATCCACCTCATCGGGCGCGCTGCCGCGCGGCAGCGCAACTACAGTCACCTCAGGAGAAACGTTGTCCCTGAAGCGCTGCGCCTCCCACTCATCCTGGTAAAAAAACGCCACCGTAATCGCCGGCATGTCCACCTCCCCATGCGAACGCCGCTGGTGGCGGAGAGTCTACGCCCGTTGACCCGGCTGCGCGCGGCGCAACCCACCAGATGGCCAGGGGAGGATCACGGCCTCGTCGAACACCTGGCCGCCGGAACGATCCGAGGCTACGATGGGCCGCGCCGCAACAACCGGATATGTCACCGAACTCACACGGAGGAAAACCCTGGACCGCGAGATGAGCCTGCATCGCCTGCCCGACAACCCGATCGTACGGCCCAACATGGATGAGCGGATGGGCGACAATATCAATGGCCCGTCCCTGATCCGCGCCCCTCAGTGGCTCGAAAATCCACTTGGCCGCTACTACCTCTACTTCGGCCACCACAAAGGCACATACATCAGGCTGGCGTACGCTGATGGGCCTGAGGGTCCGTACACCACCTATGAACCCGGCGTGCTGGAGCTGGCCGACTCGTTTGCCACCGACCACATCGCGTCTCCGGACGTCCACGTCGATCACGGCCGCCGCGAGATCGTCATGTACTACCACGGCAAGCAGAGCGTCGATGCGCCCGGCCAGGAGACGCGGGTCGCGCTCTCTCCTGACGGCGTCAATTTCACGGCCCAGCCGGAGGTCCTTGGCGCGCCGTACTTCAGGGTCTTCCAACACCGCGGCCGCCACTACGCCATCGGCATGCCCGGGATTCTCTATCGTTCCGCAGACGGGCGGTCCGGCTTCGAGCGCGCCTCGCAAATACTGCCCGATGAGGCCCGCCACGTTGCGGTCCTACTCAACGGCGACTCGCTCACCCTCTTCTACACGATGGTCGGCGAGACGCCGCCGGAAAGCATAATCGCAGGCGAGATAGACCTCTCCCTCGACTGGACCGACTGGTCGGTGGAGCGCAGCCGCGAGCTGCTGCGGCCGGAACTCGACTGGGAAGGCGCCAACCAGCCGCTGGCCCCCTCTGCGCGCGGCATCATCGAGCCGCCCGTCAACCAGCTCCGCGATCCCTGCATCTTCGAGGACGGCGACGCCACCTACCTGCTCTACGCCGTCGCAGGCGAGCGCGGTATCGCAATCGCGCGGCTGGAGGCGTTATCAGGGCCTACTGCGCTGTGACGAACGCCCGCACAGCCGCCATCACGACGTCGCTCCCGTAGATCGCCTGGTTGATCGCTCCAGCCGCCTCCGGCGTGAAGTAGTGGCGCGTGCCCCCGAACCGCAGCGACGGCGGCTCCTCCGGCCGAAGGTCGGAGTACGACGCCGTCGGCAGATGGAACGCCGTCGCGGGCCCGTTGAAGTTGAAGAAGAAGTTTCGCGCGCGGTCGCCATCGTTGAACACAACAATGACATCCTCAGAGATCACCAGCTTCAACTCATCGGGCACGCGTTCGATTGCCGGGCCCAGCGTCTCTTTCGTGAACACGCCGCCGGGCGGAGTCGGGACTGGCGTCGGCGTGGGCGCAGTGGCCACTTCCGGCGGATAGGGCCCGGTGAAGCGGTCGGCGATGACCGCGACCTCGCTGAACCGCCTGAGAAATTCGGCGAGATCAACTTCCACCGGCTCGCCATCCTGTCTCACCGTCAATCGCCCGTCGCGTATCGGCATGATCGCCGCGTTCGGTCCACCGTCCGGGAATCCGGTTTGGGGGATCGTGAACACTCTGCTAGATAGCGGCGGCCTACTTGATGCCTGCCCGAACACCAGGAATACCACTACCCGTTCGCCTTCAAACATAGAAAACGGGAAACGGAGAGGCATTCGGGTGCCATCCTCCATCACCTGCCACTTCTCGACCTGGACGACGAATTCGGCCTCTGGAAAACGGCCCATCAGGTACTCCTCCGTCTCGATGCGCCACCATTCGTTGATGAACGACGAGTCGCGCCCGATGATCGGAATATCTGCTTCGCCGAGAAACTCGGCCACCGTGCCGATGAGCACGTGCCTGACGACTTCGTCGTAAAGGAGGTTCATCGTGTCCTCGATTGGCGACGGTAATGCCGTGGCGGTCGGGGTTGGAGGAAGCAGCGCTTCCGCCTCCGCGGTCGCGGTTCGCTCCTCTGCGGATGGAGCCGGCCCGCCAGGACCCGGCCGCCCGAAGAAGGGCGCAGGCGGCGCAGGTGTTGCGGGTGGCGCCGCCGTTACGGCGGGAGCGGGCGGCACAGTGGGCACGACGATCGACTCCAGGTCATCAGGGATCTCGATAACAGGCAGGCCGTCCTGGCCGAAATCCGTCTCGACGAGACTGGATGAACTGCCGCCAAAACTCCCGTCGACGTTGAACTGAATCGCCATGAACCCGCGTCCAACTTCGTTAGTGGACCCAGATCCACCCGGCACGCCGGGCGTCGTCATGGTCAGCTCGCCTTCCAGAACGATGTACCAGACACGGTCATTCCTGCGCTCGTACTCACTGGTATCGGGACTGATCGTGTTCCCCATCAAGTCGGCCGCCTCGGCGTAGGTCATCGTGTCGCCCCAGGCCGAGATGGGAGTCCCCTGAAGATTTGCGTATGGCTTGTTATGCGACCGGTCATAGGCTTTTTTCAGCGCCTGCTGCTCGGTCAGCGCTGTGCCGCCAGCAGCCGGCGCGCCCGCGTCGGTACCGCACGCCAGCGCTGCAATCGCAAGCACCAGTAGCGCCGACACAATCCGGAGGTTCAAACGCCGATTTCGCATGGAAAGCATTCGCCAGTCTCGAAGGCACATGGGACTAACCGATAAGAGGGCGTTAGTGGCGGTCTATTTTAGGGATTTCCCTCTGATGGACCTCTGTGAAGTAACGCCGCCGTGGCCGCAATCGTTCTCCTACAGACCAGGTTCCGCATGGGTGATACGCGCCGGTTGTACCTACCCCACCCCGCTGGTAGGGTCGCCATCCCTATACTTTGTTTACGACCCCGATTGGAGTCTCATCGTGACCACTCAGGAAATCTCAGCCGCCTTCCCCTTCGAGTCGAAGTACATCGAGGTGCTGGGCTCAAACATCCACTACATCGATGAAGGCGAAGGCGATCCAATCCTGTTTCTCCACGGTCAGCCGACCTCGTCGTACCTCTGGCGCAACATCATCCCTCACCTGACCTCTCTCGGCCGCTGCATTGCGCCGGACCTGATCGGCTTCGGCAAATCCGATAAGCCGGACATCGAGTACCGATTCTTCGACCACGTGAACTACATCGAGGGTTTCATAGAAGCCCTCGGCCTCAAGAACATCACACTCGTTGTCCACGATTGGGGCTCGGGTCTTGGCCTCCACTACGCGATGCGGAACGAATCGAATATCAAGGGCATCGCGATGATGGAAGCGCTCCTCATGTCCATCCCGTCGTGGGACACGTTTCCGCCCGACTTCCAGGAGATGTTCAGGGGATTCCGCACGCCTGAAGTTGGCTGGGACATGATCGTCAATCAGAACATGTTCGTCGAGGCCGTTCTCCCGAACGCCATGGTCAGGGACCTCACGGAAGAGGAGATGAACGTTTACCGGGAGCCATTTCTGGATCCCGAAAGCCGAAAACCGGTGTGGCGATGGCCGAACGAGCTGCCCATCGAGGGCGAGCCGGCAGACGTAGCGGAAGCGGTCGATGCATACGGAGCGAAGCTACAACAGTCCGATCTCCCGAAGCTGCTGTTCCACGCCTCGCCCGGCGGCATCCTTCCGCCGCAAATGGTGGAATGGTGCAAAGAGAATCTTCCCAACCTGAAAACGGTCGATATCGGGCCGGGCATCCACTACCTGCAGGAAGACAACCCGCACCTGATCGGCTCAGAGATCGCGGCCTGGTACCAGGGTCTCTGAACCTTTTGCTGAACTATCGAATATGGGTTAGCAGCCGTCCGTTCATCACGCCGATGTCCTGTTCGCACACCGGGCACCCCTCGCCGGCTGAATCAGCCTCGCGTCCTGATCCTGCGCATATGGCGTCGATCGCGGACGCCAGCTCTTCCGGGTCGGGCACGAACACATCCTGCGGTGGCGGCGGCTCATAGCCGGTGATCTTTCGATACAAGAATCTCCCGGCCCAGAACGGCAGCAATACGGGCAGTAAGAAAGGAAGCGCAATCATCGGAATCGCAGGCTTTGCCCCCTCGGGCGCAAGGATGCGCTGACGCGCCTCACCCCTGTACGTCACTACTGGTGGCGGTATTCCCCTCATCGGAAATAGCTCCGGCGAGCGACCCGGCGACTGCCGTAAATACGCCTCATCGGCCGTGAACCAGCAGTCGGCCGTTGCTCAGGCCGACGTACTTTCCGCACTCGCTGCAGCGCGCCAGCGGGCCGCCGTTCGATGATCGTTTGGAGCCGGCGCAGTTCGCCGATTGGTCGCCGTCTCCAGTGACCCATACCTCTGGCCCTGGCAAAGACCTGCCTGTGGCCCGACTGAACAACATTCGAATCAGCCAGTAGACGGCCAGCAGCGGGACGATAAATATCACCCGAGAGGTCGAATAGAACGACGGGCCCCTTTTCGTCAGCCGCTCCCGCCGGTACGCGATCTCCCCCCGCAGATTCTCCGAATCGTGCAATGGGGGAAGGAGTGCCATCAGAGATACGCCTGTGCCTACCAGCCGTGCGTCATGAGCTTGCCGTACGCCACACCGGTCACTTTGCCGCAGCGGTCACAGGTTGCCGACTTGCCGTCACCGTCGAACTCCGCCCCGGACCCCGAACATATATCGTCCATCACAGCCTTCAAATCAGACCGGGTCAGCACCTCTGGCGCCGGCTCGGGCGGCGCTGTGTAGCCGGTGGCTTTTCGATATATCCTGCGGGCGCCCCAGAAGACGAGCGCGAAAGGCAGAACGACGATGAGCGTACTGGTGGACATTCCGCCCAGGCCGCCCTTTCGGAGCCTTTCTCGGCGGAGACGCGAATCCGCTTCCATGGCCATCGGGTTGTTCATATGTGGAGGTAGCTGGTGCACGATCAAATCCGCCAAACTGCCAGATTCCGGGAACTCCCACGCATCTTACAGCGTTCATAAGAACGAATCCCGGTGAGAACGCGCGCGGAAATTACAGATCGGCCCCATAAACAGCCGAAATAACGACCTGAGTCAGGTTGTTTTTGATGTAGTTCCAGTTGAATTCGAAACCCGGCCCCGGACCCTGCGCCAGATAGATAAAGCCTTCTGGGTCTATCGGGTCGCACCGCACGCCGAACACATCCAGGAAAGCCAGAGGGGTTAGACAGGATGCGCGCTCTGCAAAACTGTCCACTCGCAGGGACGAATTACGGGCTAAACGAGCCTTCGAGACCGGTGCCGGTGCTGATGGAAGGCGAGGCCCGGGCCCATCGAACCGGCGATCACCACGACATGCCGCACGAGCTCGGAACAGTCGATACGCTTGTCGACGTCCTCGGCGTGCTGAGCGGCCTCGAAGAACTCGGTGTGGCGCAGGTCTTCTGCTCCACCTTTCCGGCCGGGAGGGGCATGGTAAAAACCCGGCATGGCGTGCTGCCCGTTCCCGCCCTCGCCACCATGGAGATATTCGCCGCGGCGGGTGCGCCGCTCCGCACCGTCGGACCCGACTTCCCGGAAGGTGAGACGGTCACTCCGACTGGTGCAGCGCTGCTAACCCAGATCGCCTCGTTCGAACCGGTCAATATCGCCGTCGATCAGATCGGCTACGGACTCGGCGGCCGCGACACCCCCGGCAACCCCAATGTGACGGCGATATGAGGGAAGTACAGCGCAACCGGCGACTAGTCGGGCAGGGCGTCGGCGAGTATCTCGACCACATGGCGCGACTCACGCTCGGTGTTGAAGCCGATCTGCTCCCGGCAAGATACGCCGGAAGTCGCTATCTCAGTATCCGGCGAAGCATCCCGCACCGCCGGGAACAGCCTGTCCTCGCCGGCAGCCGTCGCCACCTCGATGTGGCTCTTCTCGTAGCCGAACGACCCCGCCATGCCGCAGCAGCCTGCCGAAATCTCGCTAGCCTCGTAACCGGGCGGCATGTTGAGGGCCGCCACAGACTCCGCAGTTCCAGCCAGCGCACGCTGGTGGCAGTGTCCGAAGAATCGCACCTCTTTCCGCAGGTCGGACCACTCGATCTGCTGGCCGCCATCACCCGCGGTCTCGACGAGCAACTGCTCGATCGTGACAACGGCCCCGGCGACTTTCTTCGCTTTTTCATCGCCGCCGAGCAGGTCCGGCCAGTCGTCCGTGATCGCCGAGACGCAGCTGGCCTCGCAGCCGACGATTTTCATCCCCTTCTGAACGTACGGTTCCAGCAGATCGACGTTGTGCCGGGCGTTATCGCCGGCCTTGTCCAGAAGACCCTTGGAGATCATCGGCCTGCCGCAGCACTTGCGGTCCTTGAGCACCACAACCTCGAACCCCAGCGCCTCCAGCAAACGAGTCGCCGAGACCCCGATACTCGGGTGGTTGAAGTTCATGAACGTATCGTGGAACAGTACGATCTGCCCGCGCGTCCCAACACCCGCCGGTTTCCGTCCGTCGAACCACTTCTGGAAGGTCTGACGAACCACTTTCGGCATCGGCCTGGAGCGGTCGAACCCTGCGACTATCTCCAACACGATGCGGGCGGGAAGCGACCGATTCGCCGCATTCGCAAGCGGCGCAATCGGCGCAGCCAGGGCATTCAGCCGGTGGATGTCGGCGACAATTCGTGACCCCAGCGGCACGCGCCGGGTCTTGTAGTACTGATAGAGGTATTCGTACTTGATCTTCGCCATATCGACGCTGGACGGGCACTCCGCCTTGCAAGACTTGCACCCGAGACAGAGGTCTAACACCTGCATCATCCGCTTCGATGCCAGGTTTTCCAGCGGCAACCTGCCGGACAGCGCGAATCTCAGCGCGTTGGCCCTGCCGCGCGTGGAGTGCTCCTCCTCGCGTGTCGCCATGTAAGACGGGCACATCGCCCCCGCGTCCAACTGCCGGCAGGCGCCAACCCCGTTGCACATCTCCACCGCGCCCGCGAAGCCGCCCTCCGATGTGAAGTCCATCCGCGTGGCCACCGGGGCCGTGCGATACGCGTCACCGAATCGCAGGTTGTCCTTTATATCCGGGGTATCGAAAATCTTGCCCGGATTCATGATGCCCTTCGGATCAAACGCCTTCTTGACGTCCCGGAACGCCTGCGTCAGTTCACGCCCGAACATCTTCTCCGTCCAGAAGCCGCGCACAATGCCATCGCCGTGTTCGCCGGAAAACGCTCCACCGAACTCAAGCACGAGATCGGCGATGTCCCCGGCAATCGCCTCCATCTTCTCGATGCCATCGATCGATTTAATGTTCACCAGCGGACGGATATGCATGCAGCCGACGCTGGCGTGACCGTAGTAGCCCGCCTCGGTCCCATGGCTTTTGACGATTTCGTCAAACCGGGCAACATACTCGGGGAGCTTCTCAGGAGATACTGCCGTGTCTTCCACGAACGGCAGCGGCTTGGCCTCGCCCTCAACGCTCATCAGCAGGCCGAGACCTGCGCGCCGAAAATCTGCGACCTGATTCTGCTCGGCCGTTGCATAGAGCTTTGTCGTCGCGTAGCCAAGCTTCTTGCGCTCAAGGCTCGCCACGAGCCCGTCGAGCTTCGCCTTCACTTCGCCTGCATCGTCGCCGCTGAACTCCACCACCAGAACGTCACTTGGCTCGCCCTGCAAGAACCCGAGCGAACGCGAAAAGCCCAGCGACTGCCGCGCCTGGCTGATGATCATTGAGCCGACGTGCTCGACTGCCGACGGCGACTCTTCGAGGATCGCGACCGTCGCTTCCATCGACTCGATCAGGCCGTTGAAATGAACCACTCCCAGGACCTTATGCTTCGGAATCGGCACCAGGTTCAATCTCGCCGCTGTGAACGCGGCCAGCGTACCCTCGGACCCGACCAGAACCTGAGTCAGATCGAGTGATGACGGGTCCTGGGTGCGGTCGATGTTGTAGCCGCCTACGCGGCGCAATATCTTCGGGAACCTCTCTTCAACTGCAGCCGAGGCGCGAGCCGAGATCTCTCGGACCCCCCGATAGATATCTCCCTCCAGCCCATCACGGGCCAGGATGGACTCCAGGGCCGCTCCCTCCCGCAGGCCGAAGACAACCTGAGCCCCGTCTGACAGCGTCACGTCCATCTCCAGGACGTGGTCCACGGTCTTGCCGTAGATGATCGAATGCGAGCCGCACGAGTTATTGCCCATTGCCCCGCCAACGTTCGCGCGGCTGGAGGTGCTGGGATCCGGCGTGAACATGAGGCCGTGAGGCTGAACCCGGCGATTCAACTCATCGAGCGTGATCCCCGGCTGTGTCCGTACCCACCGCTCTTCGGGGTTGATCTCCAGAACGTCGTGCATGTATTTGGAGAAGTCGATCACGACAGCGTGGTTCACCGTCTGTCCGGATAGACTCGTCCCGCCGCCGCGCGGCAACACCGCAACCTTATGCCGGCTGCACGTCTCGATCACCGCCTGCACGTCCGCCGCGTCGCGCGGCAGCACCACTCCCACCGGGTCCATCTGGTAGATGGACGCATCTGTCGCGTAGATCGCCCGGGTGTAGCTGTCGAAGCGCACCTCGCCCGAGACCACCCTTTCAAGCTCGGCCCTGAGCTGGTCCCTTTCCGCTGCGGTTGCCGTACTCAAGTGACTCCTGCCCGTTCCCTCAGAGCTTCGTAAAACTCTACGGACCGATCTCTGATCCCCCACAGATGCCGCCGGTCATAAGCCATCATTACTGCGGCCAGCACCAGGAAGGTGACACCGAATGCGTATCTGAAGAACACCCCGACATCGTGGTTGGGGACCACCTCCTCGAAAATTACCTGAGTGACGATTGCCCCGACAAATATTACGAACAGAAAAGCCGCCCCCACCCAACCGACCTGGAGCTTGGAAACGAGCGTGACGGCGAACAGGATCTGGGCCAGGGTCAGAAATATCTCTGCCTGCTGCTGGCTGTTCAGTGGCAATGAGTGCGCTTCACCAAGACCAAGACTGAACACTATCGGCAGCGAAGCGACAAGCAGAGTCCACTGGTTGACAGCAGCAGAGATCAGTGCCGCCATTCCAAACATGGGATTGCCACGCAGGGTGAAGATGGAGGCGACGAGTATCTCCGGCGATTCCGAAGCGAGGGGGGCGACCCACTGGACGAGAAGAAACTCGCTGATGTCGAACTGCTTGCCGGTCTCAACGAGCCCATCTGCAAACGGCTCGGCGGCGATCCCGACCACAGCGCCCGCACCCGCGAACAGAGCAATGATGATCAGCCTGCGTCGTATCTTTGGTAACGCGACGATCACGCCCGGAGGACCGAACATCTCCCCTTCCTGTTCCCCACCGGGTTTCGAGATGAGCCACAGATACACGCCGAAGAGGATGAACAGGACGGCGGCATCCCAGAGCGCAATCTCGGCCCTGGCGAAGATCAATATCGAATAAAGGCCCGCCAGCCCGAGCACGATGATCTCCGGGGACACCTCTTTCGTCAGGTGAACGTACTGCCTGCGCCGCCACCAGAAAAGAAGAATGATAATTGGCCAGCCCAAGCCCGATAAAAGCCGATTTCCCCCGGTCAGGTTGGCGGCCGGCAACGCGAGGGAGCCCGGCTCGGGAACAGTTCCGGTGGCGTCGGCGAGAAAGGCGGGTAGCGCGGGGTCGGTGCCGGCCTTCCACGCGAAAGTCATGTCGACCGCATATTCGGGCAGAACGGTGAGCAGGGCGACCAGCGCAATCGCCAGGCCGGCAGAAATCTCGACCTGCGCCGCTTCGGCCGCCCACGCCAGCAGCAATGCAGCGCCGACGATCCCAATCCCGAAGATGAGGGATTCCTGCCACGGCTCGCCGAGATCAAAAAATAGCCGGAACAGGACCGCCGGAACCATGACCGCGGCGGCGGCTCCGAGCAAGAACCAGTTTCTGATTTTCGCCCTCTCGCTGCCCAGAACCGAATCTATATCGCGCCTACCGGCCAGAGCGGGCCCTGCAGATACGAGATTCGGGGAATGGCGGGTCCCGGTGTTACCGGGTCTTCACGATGACGTAGGTCTGTTCGCCCCTGGGGGTGGAGACAGTCACCTGGTCGCCAACGGCCTTGCCGATGACCGCCGCGCCAACCGGCGAGACATTCGAAATCTTCGAGTTGAGCGGATTGGCCTCGTTAGCCTCAACGATCTGACAGGCCATCGATTTTCCGGTGGCGGGATCCTGCAGCGTGATATTACTGCCCAGGCGGATGATCTGATTCGCGGATTTCTTTCCGGACTCGTCGATGATGACCGCGGCCCGAAGCGTCGCTTCCGCCTCTGCGATCTTAGACATCAGCAAACCCTGCGCTTCCCTCGCCGCCTCCAGTGGAGCATTTTCGCGGACGTCCTTGTCCTGCGCAGCGCGATGGATCTCTTCGGCCAGATGTTGCCGGCCTCCGCGGTACTCCTCAAGGCGCTTCACCAGTTCTGTATGTCCCTGCTTGGTGAGCTGCACAACCCTGGTTTCCGCCGTGGTCTTCTTCGCCCCGGTTGACCGCCCCTTCCGGACACGTAAATGCTGCGCAAGGCCCGTTTCGATCAGACCATTCTTCTTCAGATATGCCAGGAACAGCTTCACCGCGGCCAGCCGCTCCGTGGCGCCCGGAGCGGTACCCCTGGCGCTGACAATGTCGCTGTATTCGCCTATCTCCGGTGGCGCCAGCGTGGAGACCATCCTGTCCATTCCTACCCAGCGGCTGAACTTGGCCAACTCTGTCTGGGCCTGCTTCTTATCGTTCTCCGAAACCGTCTGGATATACTCGGCGAGAGCAGAGGTGAGCTGAAGATCGGAGATAGTCTCAGTCGCGACGCCAGTTTCGGTTGCCAAGAGTAATCCACTCCCTGTGACTGTGGGTGACTTGGAGGCGATTGGCCGGGGAAGAAGGCCATGCGGCAGGATAAAGATTCGGGTCCGCCGGCTGTGTTTGCCTGTATTGATTGTAAGTAAGCGCCCGCCGTCAGGCAAATCCGCGTCCCCCCGGCACACAGACTCCGACGTCGATTCGTTATAATCTGTGATTCATAAAGTTATCGAGACGATATGCCTTTTCGTACCTATCAACCGAAAAAACGCCGCCGCGCACGTGTCCACGGGTTTCGCCGAAGGATGCTCACCCGAGGAGGGCGCCGCGTGCTCAGCCGACGACGGCAGCGCGGCCGTTCCTCCCTTACTGTCTGATCCGCCAGGCCGCAACTGGCCTGTTTGGATTGGCAAACTTGGATTGGACCCATGGTTAGCCGCGATCAGCGATTGCGAAAACGCGCCGATTTCGACCATGTCAGATCGCATGGCAAAAGGGTCAGCGACCGGCTCTTCGTGCTCATAGTGGCCCCGTCGGAGCCTGATCAGACGCGCTGGGGCCTGGCCGTTAGCCGCCGCGTAGGTAATGCCGTCGTACGCAACAGGGTCAAGAGAAAAATACGGGAGAGCATCCGAGATATTCGCTGCATTAACGGACAGGACGTGATCGTCTCCGCCCGGCCCGCGGCAGCGGATGCTGGCAGCGAGTCCGTCAGGAGTTCCCTGCGCCAACTGGCCGGACGCGCAGGCCTCACGTCGCCGCCCGCAGCGGTCGGGAGCGAATTTATTGGAGTCAAATCATGAGATGCACCGGTAGCGGTCGCCGCCGGGAGTTGATATAACTTATCTCATAACGTCGGCTTGAGGCCGGCTGCCCGGCGGAGGGGAGCCAACCCCTCCTTTCCATTATCTGAATGAAATTCATACCTCTTCTCCTTATCAAGTTCTACAAACTGGTGATCTCGCCGTACTGGCCCGGCCAGTGCAAGTACGAGCCAACCTGCTCCGCCTACGCCGCGGAAGCAATTCAGAAGCATGGCGTCGTTTCCGGATTCCGTTTGGCCGCAGGCCGGATAGGAAGGTGCCAGCCCGCATCTGGTGGCGGTTATGACCCGGTGCCGGACTCGCATGCGGCGCATTCACCTGATCTCGATGACGGAGATTCGCCGGCCGAGCAGCCGTTAACGTGAATTCGCAACCCCGGCAATCCCGTCCAAATCCCCGCGTGCGGCAATTTCTTCCCGCCCTTCTCGCGCTCTTCGCTTTTGCCGCGCTCGCATGCACCGGCGGACTGTCGCCGAGTGGCGGCTGGGCCGAGCCGGTGGTGACCGAAGACGGCATCTTCGTCGCCGATAAGAATGGCGACCTGCGCGTTTTCGATCAGGATTCAGGCCGGTTCCTGGACTCCGGAGATGCATTTTTCCCGGGGGATGACCTGGGAGTCGGCAAGTTTTACGGCAAACCGATAATCACGGAAGACGCCATCTTCCTCTCAACCTATGACTGCCGCAGTGCCGACTGCGAAGCAAACGTAATAGCGATCAACAGAAACGCCGAGAACCTCAATCTGCAGCGGCGAGACAGTTCGGGCTATCTCTGGGGAGACCTCAGACCGTATACCCCGCCCAACCAGGATCCGCAGAGCCGCGGTGACTTCAACCGATGGTTCAACATCGAAACCGAAATCGTGGGCGACATCGCTCTTTACGGCGACACCCTGATTTTCGGAACGTCCGAGATCGGCGGCGACAAACATCCGGGCGGCTTCCTGATCGCCCTGGACACCACCCCGGGCAGAGTAGACGGCGACCGTATCAAGTGGATGTTCCCGGTCGAAAAGCGGATCTGGGGCTCTCCCATCATCGTCGACGATACGGCATATTTCACATCCATGGACAGCCACGTCTACGCGGTGGATCTTTCCGAAGGAATATCCGAAAAGATCGATACCCTCCATGACCGCCTCATATGGAGCTTCAAGACGGATGGCGCGGCAACAGCAGACCCCCTGCTTGTAGACGGAAAGTTGTATGTCGGCGACTTTGAGGGCAGCTTCTACGCGCTCGACCTCGAAGCCCGCATTCGGGACACCACCGGCAGGACGCTCGAACCCGCCGGCGAATGGAAATTCGACGCGAAGGCCTGGATATGGGCAAAAGCCGTTGTGGACGGTGACATCGTCTACGTCGCGACGCTCGACGGTGACGTGTTCGCTTTGAACAGAGATTCCGGCCAGCCCGTATGGGCGGCGCCGGCCGGGATCGAGGGCCAGATCGTGGCGCAGCCTGCAATTTACGATGGTCCCCCGCCGCCGAGCGGCGGCCGGCCTGACCGGCTGCTCGCCGTACCTTCCGGCGAAGACGCAGTATGGATCGTCGCTACCGCGAACGGGCAGGTACTGGGCAAGTTCGCCACAAACTCGGGCGTGAAAGCATCGCCGGTAGTCAAAGACAATCTCATCTACGTCCACACCCTTGATCGGGAGTTTCAGTGGTTCTCAATCGGCGATAGGTCGCAACTGGGCTGCTTGAAGCTCCAGTCAGGCGAGCGATGCGGATGAGGACAACGTTGCCCCGCCGCAGCACAATGCCGGCCACCCCGATGCGCTGCACCCTTATCTGTTCCACCTTAGTGCGCGCCACAGAGACAAGCTGATGGAAATCTTCGGCCTTCTCTGGAACGAGATCATCATGCGCCCGATGGTCAACAGCCTGGCGATCCTCTATGACGTGCTGTTCGACAACTTCGGATTGAGCATCATCGTCTTCACCCTCCTGATTCGGTTCGCTCTTATTCCTCTGACCATCAGGCAAACCAAGCAGATGAAGGCCATGAGCGGGCTGCAGCCAAAGATCAAGGCGCTGCAGGAAAAGTACAAGGGCAAAAGCAAGGACGCGCGCTCGAACCTCTCCAGGGAGACGATGAGGCTCTACAAGGAGAACGGCGTCTCGCCTATCGGTTGCCTGGGACCATTCGTCATCCAGATGCCAATCTGGTTCGGCCTGTTCCGAGCCCTGTTCAAAGCGGTTCCACCGACGCCGGAGGGGATGGCCAACCTCAACGGCCTCCTCTACTCCTGGAATCCGGCGCGTTCATCCGTGCCTCTGAGCAGCGACTTTCTGGGCATGGACCTGGTGGGCCTCGTCTCATCACAGACGCCGCCGATAAATATTTTGCTCCCGGTCCTGGTGGGCGGAACGATGTGGCTTACACAAAAGACCACAATGACCCGCCCCACGGACCCCCGCCAACAGTCCACGAACCAGATCATGCTGTGGATGCTGCCGATAATGTTCGGGTTCTTCACGTTTCAATTCCCAACAGGCCTGGCCATCTACATCCTGTTCTCAAACATCGCAGGATTCGTGATTCAGTATTTCGTTACAGGCAGGCAGAACCCGTTCAAATCAGCCGGTTCGGCTGACCAGCCAGTGCTGGCTGCCGTCGGCTCGGGGACCACGGGCGCCGAAACCGAAACTTCAGATAGGGAGGGGACGTCAGACGATGCCGACGCGCCAATTCATCGGAAAAACCGTCGACGAAGCAACAGATCTCGCTCTAGAGACTCTAGATCTAAATCGAGAAGAAGTAGAAATCGTCGTCGTTAATCCCGGCAGATCCGGGATTCTGGGTTTCGGCGGTGAGCCCGCCGAGATCAATGTCACGCCTCTTGAGGACGTAGACGAGGATATTCTCCAGACCGGCGAGCCGTCTTCCGAGCCGGGGCAAGAATCCGAATCGGAACAGGAAGGGCGGCCAGGATCATCGCGCGGCCGCCAGGGCAGGCGCGGACGCGGCCGCAGCCGCGGCCGCGGCGGCTCCGGGTCCCGTCTCGGCGACAATCCGGCCGACGCGCCTCCCGCCATGCGTGATGACGTGCGCCCGGCCATGCGTGATGAGGCCTCACCGGACGTCGAAGCCAGGCCACCAGATGATGAACGGGACGAAGAAGCCCCGGAAAGCGGGCCAAGGCGACGGGAACAACGCGTACACACGCCTGGCCCGGATCCGGAGGTCGAGCCCGTGGCGGCCGAGGTCCTCGACTATTTCCTCTCCGTCATGGACGTGTCCGTGACGACTTATGTGTCGGAAATTTCAGATGATTGCGACGTAGCGTTTGAGATTGAGGGCGAGGACTCCGGGCTCCTGATCGGAAGGCGCGGCGAAACGCTCCAGGCACTTCAATTCCTCGTCAATATGGTCATTAACAAGAAGATGGACCGACCGGCATACATCACCATCGACGTGGAGGGCTATCGCGAGAGACGGCAGGACGCGCTGAGAGATACAGCCGAGCGGGCCGCCGAGAGCGCGCTCAGTAGCGGCGAGTCACAGACTCTCCAGCCCATGAACGCGGCCGACCGGCGCATCATCCACATCACACTCGTCGATCACCCGGACGTGGACACCCAGAGCCGCGGCCATGGTGATCAACGCCGCGTGGTAGTGCTGCTGAAGAACTGAGCCTTAAGGCCGGAATATTTAAGCCCAACCGGCCCAGCAGGCCCGACAGGCAACGAGGAGGCGCCTGATGGGCAATTCGGCCCGTCGTGAGTCACCCGATTTCGTTGCGATCGGCCACGTCACCATCGACATAACGCCGACACCGGCGCATCCCGAAGGTGAGCGCCGGTACGGCGGCGCCGCGGCATACGCAGCGCTCACAGCCGCGTCGATGGGCCTGAACGCGGCTGTCCTGACCTCTGCAAGAAGCGACTATCCATTCGCCGAAATATTGCCCGGCGTAACCGCGATTAATGTCGAATCCCCGAATACCACCACGTTCCAGAACCTGTACCAGGCGGGAAATCGAAAACAGTGGCTGGCCGCCCGGGGCGGGGACATCGCACGATCGGACGTCCCGGACTCCTGGAACTCCGTTCCCATAGTGGTGATCTGCCCGCTCGCCCGCGAGCTTCCTGCAGGCGCACGATCATGGTTTTCCCGGTCCACAACCTCAACAGGGCTGGTGCTGCAAGGTTTTTTCAGGCACTGGGACGAATATGGCATCGTCACGGTGCAACCGGAACTTCCGACCACCGGGGGATCACGAGTCGCGCTCGCGATCGCATCACACAACGAGATCGACCCGCATCAAGCCCGCGCCTGGACCAGCGTTGCCGAAGTCGTGGTCCGCACACGGGGACCGGAGGGCGCCGAACTCTACACCGCGCGGGATACGGGCAACATCGCGACTCCGCCAGTGGACGAAATCGACCCGACCGGGGCGGGTGACGTGTGGGCCGCCGCCTACCTGATCCGGCTGCGTGAGACAGGCGATATTGATGCCGCAGCCCGCTTCGCTTCAGCCGCTGCTTCACTCTCCGTAACGGGCGTCGGATTGAGCGGCATCCCGGCCAGAAAAGATGTCGAAGAAATAGTCGCCCTGCGATGGTGATCGCATTCCCAACGGGTTTCATGTGTAGAATCTGAGACCCTCAGCCCAATCAACCGGCGGTTCCAGTGCTATTGGAGTCGATGCCGGAGGGCTGTGGCCACTGGGCTATGGAAGGAAGCCGAATCCGGTGCCTCACTCAGAGATCACCAGGCCGGACGGCCACACCGGAGAGCCGCCAGCCCCAGCCCCGGCAACCGATCTCGCTACGGCGGCTGATCTGCTGGACACCATCTCCGATGCGGTAGAGACGGTCGCGCAATCGGTAGCCCGGTCAATCGTTGCAATACGCATTGAACGTCTGGGCCCGCTCGGCGCGCCCGGCTACCCCAGCCAGAGCCACGTCGGCAGCGTCGGGTCCGGTGTCGTCATATCCCGTGATGGACTCATCGTCACAGCCGCCCACGTCGTCTCGAGGGCCGAACTCATAACGATCACCATTCCGGTCACAGGTTCTGGCGACGTCGAGTATCCCGCCGTAGTCGTCGGACGCAACGAGGCAGACGATCTCGCCCTGCTGAAGATAGACGCGAGGGACCTCTCGCCGATCGACCTGACAGACGCCCGTGTGGCGCCCGGACGCGTCGTTCTCGCCGTCGGACGCCCGCCAAAGATCGGGTTCGTCGTCTCAGACGGCATTGTCAACGTCCTGGGCCGTACTACGCGAAACTTCTCGGGTGACCTCGTCGACGGCCTGATCCAGACCACCGCCGCCGTAGAGCCGGGAGTCAGCGGAGGCGCGCTGGTAGACGGCCATGGCCGGTTGGTGGGAATCGTCACATCGGCGCCTGACTCCACCCGCGCTATCTCATTCGCCGTGCCAGCCGAGAAGGTCCGCGCGACGGTCAAGGTCCTGATGCCCGCGGCAGCCGGAATCGCCTCGCCGTTCGACCATTCCGGAACTGCCGGGAACGCCGGATAGTGCCGGCGTCTGAACGATCGGTCCTGCTCTCAGTTCGGGACACGCTCGCCGTAATCACGCTGAACTCCCCGGAAACCGGCAATCTGATCGACACCGCCCTCGCGAGAGCGTTTCGAGAAGCCTGCGAGACGATTGCCGGCGACCAGGGAGTGCGCGCAGTAATAGTCCGCTCGACCCTCCCCGATTTCTGCGTAGGAGGCCGCCCGCCGGCCCCCCCGGACCACCAGGCCCCTGATTTCGCGAACGCCCGAGTTGCCGCCCCACTCGGACAGCTCGTGCAACCGGTCATCGCCGCGCTCACCGGAACCGTTGCCGATCAGGGCCTGGAACTGGCCCTCGCGGCCGATATCCGCATCGCATCCCCCGATACGTGCCTCGCGATGCGTCAAGTTGTGAACGGCGGGTTCCCGTTTGACGGCGGGACCCAGCGCCTGACGAGGATCGCCGGACCCGCACTGGCCACGGAGATGCTTCTCACCGGCGAAACAGTTGCTGCCGATGAGGCGCGCTCACGCGGCCTGATCACGGAGATCGCAGCGGACCCACATTCCCGGGCTGAGCAAGTTGCACGAGACATCGCACGGCATGGCATCCAGGCATCCGCGTACACCAAAAAAGCCGTGCTCGCAGCGGGCGACATGACGTTCGATGAGGGCGCGAAACTGGAAGCTGATCTCAGCTTCCTCCTTCATGGCAAGGATGAGCGGCAAGAGGGACTGGCCGCATTCCGGGAGGGTCGCAAGCCCCGTATGCCCGGAGCGCCCCGGGACGCCTCATGACCACCGGATTCGAAACCGTTCTGTTTACCAAGAACGATGGAATCGGCACCGTCACTCTGAACAGGCCGGACCAGATCAACGCCTACAACATTCAGATGCGCGACGACCTCTGGTCCGTCTTCTCCGCGATCGAGATCGATCGCGAGATTCGCTGCGTGGTAATTCGGGGCGCGGGCGAAAGAGGCTTTTGCGCCGGCGCCGATCTCACCGAATTCGGGACCGCGCCCTCAATTGAGATCGCACGCATAGTGCGTTGGGAGCGCGATGTCTTCGGCCTCCTCCGGCGGCTGCCCGCCCCCACTATCGCCGCTCTCCACGGCCACGTCATAGGCTCCGGGCTGGAGATCGCGCTCCTGTGTGACATGAGAATCGCCAGCCGGGACGTCCGCTTCGCCATGCCGGAGACCAGCCTGGGCCTCATACCGGCTGCCACAGGGACGCAGACCCTGCCACGGCATCTGCGGCAGGGGAGGGCGCTCGGACTGCTGCTCACCGGCCGGACCGTGCAGGCCGATGAAGCGCTCGCCATAGGGCTTGTGCATCGCCTCGTAGAGCGAGAAAATCTTGGACCGGACACCGATGAGCTGGCGCGCTCACTCGTGCAACTCCCCGGAGAGGCAGCCATTGGCGTCAGGCGGGCCGTTCATGCCGCACTGGATCAACCGCTCTCAGACGGACTCGCCACCGAAGCCGAAATCGCGCAGCAATTAGCCGCCCACCCAGCGGGCGAATCGACCCCGAGGACATGGCTCTGAATACCTTCGACTTGCTCCAGATCGCTACAGCCATCGTCCCGGACCGGACCGCTTTCATCTCTGGCAAAGAGCCGAAGCGAAGAGCCACGTTCTCGGAGATCGAAAATCGGGCGCGGAAACTGGCAACCGCCTTGAAGGACGCCGGCGTCGTGCGCGGCGACCGGGTAGCAATGATGGAGGTGAACGGCTTCGAATTCGGCGAGGCGTTTTTCGCCTGCGTCCTGTTGGATGCGGTTTTCGTTCCCGTCAACTACCGCGCCCGAGTGTCCGAAGTCGCCGAAATGCTCCACGAGATCAGCCCCCGGGCAGTGATTTCGGGCCAGCGATACGCATCGCTCCTCGATGAGGCAATCGTATCGTCCAGGCAAGCCACCGCGCGAATCGTCATCGGTGCCGCCCCCGGTTGGGATTCGTACGACGCCCTTATCGATGCTTCGGTTCCGGCGGATATCTCCCCCCGGGCCTCGGACAGCGACGCCGCGATGATCATGTTCACATCCGGCACCAGCACCCAGCCCAAAGGCGTAGTCCTCACCCACTCAAGCTTCTGTGGCTACGTGATGTCCAATGTCGATCCAGCCGACCCTGATCCCGAGAGCGCCGAACGCACGCTGCTCACCGTCCCGCTCTACCACATCGCAGGCGCACAGGCGATGATGGCCGGCATCTACGGTGGACGCACCCTCGTCCTGCAGCCCCAGTTTGAGCCCGAGTCGTGGCTCCGCCTGGTACAGGACGAAAAGGTCAGCCTGGCAATGGTCGTTCCCACAATGCTCAAATCGCTCTTGGAGCATGAGACATTCGGCGACTGGGACCTCTCCAGCCTCAACGTCATCACTTACGGCGCTGCCGCCATGCCCGAGGCGGTGCTGCTCAGCGCTCTGGAAAAGTTCCCGAATGCCCAGTTCATTAACGCGTTCGGCCAGACGGAAACTGCCTCGACGATCACCCAGCTCTCGCCCGCGGATCACCGGCTCGAAGGCACGCCTGAGCAGATCGAAGAGAAGAGAGCCCGGCTGCGGTCCATTGGCCGGCCGCTGCCGGATGTCGAAGTTCGAATAGTCGATGAAACAGGAAACCAGGTCGCGCAGGGAGATACCGGCGAGATCATCGCGCGCGGCGAGCGGCTAATGAAGGGCTACTGGAACCAGCCGGAGGCCACCGCGGGCGCCCTGCAGAGCGGCTGGCTGCACACAGGCGATCTCGGATGGTCAGACGAGGACGGCTACATATTCCTCGCCGGCCGGGCCCGGGAATTCATAAAGCGGGCAGGCGAAATGATCTCTCCGGAAGAGGTCGAATCGATACTCGACCAGCACCCCGCCGTAGCCGAGTCCGCCGTTATCGGCATTCCCGACGAAACATGGGGCGAGGTGGTTCACGCGATCGTCGTGCCGGCGCCGGGCGCGAGCAGCGACCAGGACGCGATCATCCACTGGTGCCGGGAGCGAATGGCAAGCTTCAAGCGGCCCGAAGCGGTCCACTTCGTGGACGAACTCCCGCGCAGCCAGCTCGGCAAAGTGATGAAAAGCCAGTTGCGTGAGCAGTTCCATGACACCACAACATCGGAGTGATCGCGTAGCCGGCCCACTTTCCGTTTGCGTCTCCGGTTTGCGGCAGCATTCCGGCATGATGGCCCGGACAGTCCGGTTATCGGCATCGCTTGCCTTCGTTCTCGCCGTCGCGTGCTTCAGTTCAGGCGAAGGCGGCCCGGCGCGGCAGGTCGCGGGCGAGTTCCGGTCAAGCGAACTGGCGGCGGTTCGGAGCGCCGAAACCCCGCAACTACACCCTACGTTTCCGGCGCCCGGCAGGACAGGCATTTCCGAGGCCGATGCCAGGAGACTCGCTGAGCAGCTCCTCCGAGGTGGCCTGTTCCCACTCACTGAGGGCGGAATCCTGGCCCGGGAGATTCATTTCACCACCCGTGATGAAATGCTCGTGCTCTCCAGCGAACGGGCACTGGGATTTTCGATGAGCGCCCTGCCTCCGGCGTCCGAACTATTCTGGATCGTGAATTTTCTGGATTTTCGCGGAGACAACGAGTTCGCCGGCTATAGTGGGGCGGTGCTCGACGCTGAGACCGGCGAAGCGTTGCTGACATTCCTGAACCGGAGCGTTCCGGTAGGCGGCCGGTAGGCGACTTGCGGGGGACATTACACTCCTGACTATGACGGCACGACTTCATCCCTGACGTAACAGCGTGGAGTGCGTGGATGAGACGATATAGCCGCAGAGTTGCCGCCGGCGTAGTCGCTGTAACAGGCGCCGTGGCTCTATCGGCAATCTCCTGCTCCGGCGGCGATGTCGTCGATCCCACGGCGACCGCCGTCCCGCCCGTCCAGCAGGTCGCGGGAGATCTGAGCTACCAGGACCTTCTCCCGCCATCGCGCCAGGGAATCGCTCCCTCGATTCAAGAACATGCCGTTACCCGCGTGGCGACCACGCCTACCCCCCGGCCGGAGGTCAGCGAGGCTCTCGCCCAGCGCATTGCCAAGCAGGAGTTCGCCAGAGAAGGCCTGCGGATCCGCTTCCCAGACGTCGAGCCGGCCGGGACGTTTCTCGCGACCCGCAGACTACTGATCGTGCTGAGTGGCGTACGCGAATCCAGATTCTCTTTCAGTTCGGCGGGTGACCCGGAAGACCGATTCTGGGTGGTGAACTTTCGTGTGGTCGGCCCCGTAAACCTGCCCGCCCAATTCGTTGGAGCCGTAATAGATGCCCGATCAGGCGATGTCGCCAACGTGTTCATCGGTGAGGCCGCGCCTCTGCCGCCGCCGGGCCTCCCGTAAGGCCCCCAAGCACCCCCAGAACCCCCGGTAGCCGAGTGGCTCGCCCCTCCCGAGGTTGGTACGCCATCTACCGTTGCCGGCGTCGCAGGCGGGAAGCCCCGCAGCTACCAAAGCGGGTTTACCCCCGTGGACAGCGCGCGGCCAACACGGCCAACGACGCCCCAATCCCATGTGGTGCAGAGACATCTGCCTCGCTATAGACTCCACATCAGGGGGAAAACCCATGCCAGTGAAGAAAGGCCGACTGGGCGTCCTGGTCGGCGGCGGCCCGGCGCCGGGCATCAACGGCGCCATCAGCGCCAGCGTCATAGAGGCCGTCAACTCGGGGCTCGAGGTAATCGGAATCTATGATGGCTTCGCCCATCTCGTGAAGGGCGAGGTCGATCAGACGCGCCCGCTAGACATCCCGGACGTGGCCAGAGTCCACAGCCAGGGCGGCTCGATACTGAGGACGTCCCGAACCAATCCCACCAGAGAGCCGGACGGCGTCGAGACCTCCATCAAGACCCTGAAGGGCCTCGGGGTCGAATATCTCGTGACCATCGGTGGTGACGACACCGCTTACTCAGCATCCGAACTGGCCCAGGCCGCCAATGGGGAGATCCGGGTCGCGCACATTCCCAAGACCATCGACAACGACCTGCCGCTGCCGGGCGACATGCCAACGTTCGGGTTCGAGACGGCCCGCCACGTCGGTACCGGGCTCGTCTTGAACTTGATGGAGGATTCGCGTACAACCGACCGCTGGTACTTCGTCACCGTGATGGGAAGGAAGGCCGGCCACCTGGCCCTCGGCATCGGCATCTCGGCGGGCGCCACCGTGACCATCATTCCGGAAGAGTTTCGCAAGCCCCGAATCGATCTCGCCGATATAACCGACGTCCTTGAAGGCGCCATCATGAAGCGCCGCGTGCATGGCCACAAAGACGGCATGGCCGTCATCGCGGAGGGAGTTGCGGAGCTGGTCAACCCCGAGCAGCTTGCCGCGATTCCCGGTGTAGAGATCGACTACGACGAATTCGGCCACATACGCCTCGGCGAGATCCCCCTCGCAACGATACTCAAACGGCAGGTGCAGCAGCGTTTTGCCGAGCGGGGAGAGACATTCGCGATCGTCGAGGCGACGATGGGCTATGAGTTCAGATCGGCCGCGCCGATTCCCTTCGATATCGAGTACACCCGCACCCTGGGACACTGGGCCGTCCGGTTTTTACTCGACGAACCCACCGAAGACAATCTCAAAAACGGCGGACTGGTCTGTATGGTGCAGCGACGCCTCACGGCTCTTCCCTTTGAGGAGCTCCGCGAACCGGGAACAGGCCGCCCAAAAGTGCGAATGGTCGATGTCGACTCACAGCTTTACCAGGTTGCGCGTGAGTACATGACCCGGTTGGAGCCCGAGGATCTCGAGGACCCGGAGATGTGCGCGAAGCTGGCGCAGGCGGCCGGCATGTCGCCTGAGGCGTACGGGAAGCGCTACCGGGCCTCAGCCGCGCTCTGAGGCGGGACGGCCCCCGCCTTAGCCGGAAGGACGGGAATCTAAACAACGCCGGTGTGAATTACACCCGCTCAGGCCAGGACATCCTCCAGCGCCTGGAAGATGTGACCGTTTTCAGATTCAGTCCTGATCGCAACCCGGATGAATTCGCCATCGAGGCCGATCTTGTCTGCGCAGTTCCTCACGTAGACCCCGTGCCTCAACAACAGCAACGTCGTGACCAACTCAGATGTCATGCCGTTGGTTATCTGCATTAGCTGGAAATTGGAACTCGTCGGGAAGCCTCGAGTAAACCCGGCACTTGCCGTCCTCGAGATGAAATCGGAAATATAGCCGTTATAAGTTCTCAGAACAGTCCTGTATTCGTCCAAAAATGGTTGTCTGGAAAATAGCGAGAAGAAATACTCGGCTAATCCGTTTATATTCCAGAGATATCCGTGATCCAGAAGCTCATTTACTCGCGACGGACTCATAATCGCGTAACCTGCGCGTATCCCCGCTATGCCAAAGTCCTTTGACATGCTCTTCACGACTGTGACGTTGGGATGCTTTTCCGTCAGTCCAACTAGCGTCGGCAGCCGATGCGAATCCGCGGCGCGCGCGAAGTGGATGAAGCTCTCATCAACGATGACCGTCCTGAGGCCGGAGAGCTGCGAAAGAATCCATTCCAGGTGATCGTCCGGGATCTGGTAGCCATCCGGATTATTCGGCGTGATCAGTATCGCCGTGTCGGCGCCGCTCTTATTGACTGATCGCACGTATCTTTCCGGATCAAGTATGAAATCCTCATCCTGATCGAGCTGGAACATCGTCACTTCGTGCTTCGGGGTTGCGAACTCGTAGTACGGAGAGAATGTCGGCACGTTGACGTGAACATGGGACGAATAGTTGTGCAGGATGGCCTGTATGGCTTCCGTTGCGCCATTGGCGATGAACAGGCCGCCGGGGTCGACGCCGATCGTGGGGGCAAGCCGCTCAGCAATGATCCTGTTCTGGGATGGGTAGGCCTCGAGAAGGCGCATGAAGAATCGCGGGTCAGCCGAGGCGTCGGAGTTGAAATACGACCAGAATAGGTCTGTGGCGAGAGGATTGGAGAGGTAGCACGCATCGATCTTGACGTCGATGTCCGGAAGCGCCTCCAGCATCGTTGCGAGGCTGGGCGAGTGCGATCCGGATCGTAAGCTGAGCTGCTCGAGGGTGGCTATTAAATCTCGTTCTTCCGGTGTGGCTCGCTGTGTCTGCAGATCGAGCATGCAACAACTCCTGACATGCGCCGCTGGCGCTCGTGTTGGAAGTACACATGACGCACGCGGGTCACCAGAGGTCCCACTGACCACTTATCCTGATCAGAGCCCGCAATGCGATCGGCCGGTCGGCCCCTGCCGCGCATGCCACCTGGCGTAGCAGTCGCGGCCTGTCCGGGCGGCTACTTCCAGGTGCCTGCCTCAGACCGGGGGTAATATGCAACCGGCGCTAATACCGAGCCAGCCCGTCCTCCCTGGCCGGCCCGTATAGTGTCGAATGGCCAGCAATATACGTCTTGTAGCCCGGTTTATCCAGTCTGCCCGATCAGATCACCAGCCCAGGAGTGCGCAACGCTCATGCAGTCATCAGTCTTTGAACCCATGGACATGGCCGTTGCTGAAGCGGTGTTGAAAGAGGCAAAAGAGATCCTCGATCAACTTGGACTGCCCTTCTTTCTGCGGCACGGCACTTGTCTGGGCGCCGTCAGGGACCAGGCGTTCATCGGTTGGGATGACGATCTCGACATCGGCTCAGTGATCGGATTCCACGGCCTGACCGAGCCACTGGTACTGCAGGCCGCCGAACTCTTCCGGGAGCGCGGATTTGAAGTCGAGGTCATAGACAGCGAACTGCATATGAGCGTCGACATGCACAAATCGGGCACGCAGTTGGACTGGACCTGCTACCGGATCATTGACGACTACATATATCAGTGGCCGGCCGTTCAGATACCCGCCCGCCTCCACGAAAATCTCAAGGAGATCGATTTCCTGGGCGAGCGGTTCATGGTGCCGAACCCTCCTGAAGAGTACCTGCGGCTCAAGTATGGACCCGACTGGAAGATCCCAAAGCGGGCGGGGTATGAGAATGACGTGCTCGACCTGATGCCGGACGCAGTTCCTCCATCGCTTGTCGAAAAACTGGTCCGATGGGCGAGGAGCCGGCTGCCCGGAGGCCGCAGAGGAAGACTCAAGGTTCTCGACCAACGCGGCATGCCGGTTCACGGAGCTGAAGTAGTGGTAGCCGCTACAACTTTGCAGGCCGGGCTGGTCCGCTCGACGACCGACAAAAACGGCTACGTCGGGCTCGGCCTGCCGACGGACGGGAAGTACGTGCTGGCCATCCGGTATGAGGATCACGAAGAGATTCTCTACCTGGAAGAGCTGGCTGCGCGGGTTGACTACGTCTACCGACCGGATCCTGAGATAAGCTCGGGCCGGGCTTACGTGCTGGCGCCGAAAGAGGCGTCTTAGAGCCTGCTTTTTCGGGCCGGTTTATCTGATTCAGGAGGCCGTGAAATCGTAAGAATATACGTGGATATGGTAGCTGATTTATTTCACTACGGCCATATGAATTTCCTCAAGAAAGCCCGCGAACAGGGCGACTATTTACTGGTTGGAATTCACGCGGACGAAGTAGTAATGAGCTACAAACGCCGTCCAATCCTCTCCATGGACGAGCGAGTAAGCTCCGTCACAGGATGCCGCTACGTTGACGAGGTAATTCCCGACGCGCCGCTCACCATGGACCGGGAGTGGATCCAGACCCACAACATCGACCTGGTACTGCACGGCGACGACTTCTCGAAAGAGCTTGAAGAGCTCTGCTACAAGACGCCCATTGAACTCGGCATCTACCGCACCGTGCAGTACACCGCCGGCATCTCGACTACGGAGATCATCGCCAGATGCAGGGCCGCGGAGGTGGATTAGCTTTTCGGCGTCACCCCGGCCTTAACCGCCGCCGCAACCCGCTCCTCCGCCCGCGCCAGATACTCGGCCGAAAGGTCGTAGCCGATGTAGCGGCGGCCTGACTGGACGGCCGCGATGGCAGAGGCTCCGCTGCCCATGAACGGGTCGAGCACCACCTCGCCGTTATAGGTGTAGAGCTGTATAAGCCGACTCGGCAACTCGGGCGGAAACGGCGCCGGATGGCCCGCCTGCTTCGCCGACTGCGGGCCAAAACTCCAGACGCTGCGTGTCCACTCGAGAAACTGCTCTTTTTTGATCGTGCTTTCCTGGCCATCGTGACGAGGCCTTCCGAACGGCGGCTTCTGAAAGACCATGATGTACTCGTGCGTGTCGCGCAATGTCGGGTTCGAGGCCGACAGCCAGCTCCCCCACGCCGTTGACGTCCCGGCGCCTGCGCCCTTGTCCCAGATGATTTCGCCGCGCATCTGGAACCCCACTTCCGAGCCGTCTGCGATGACATATGCGTGCAGCGGTATATAAGGCTTGCGGCCCAGATTGGCCACATTCACGCACGCCCTGCCGCCCGGCACGAGCACTCTGTACGTCTCGGCCATTACCCGCTGCAACAGCGCCCTGTAGTCGTCCAGGCTCAGATCCTGGTCATACTCCTTCCCCACGTTGTACGGGGGCGAAGTGACCATGAGGTGCACGGAGCGGTCGGGCAACTCGTGCATATCCTCGCTGGAGTGGTTGATGAACGAGTCCAGAAGCTTTTTCGGAACCGGCTGCTCGCCCTCCTCGACGGCCTCGGCGACGCCGGGCTGCATGGCCCGCTGGTAGTAGGGCGTCGAGTCGTGGCTGATGCGGCCGTTTGTGCCAAATGAGCTGGTGGTCGTGGGGGTGCGGTTCCACGTCCCGTCGGCTTTCTTGTTTGAGCGTCCTGCCATGCCGAGATGTTAGCGGGTTGACGGCCGTTTCGCGAGTGGCGGTTGTGGCCTAGTTACACCGGTCCGATGCTCGCGGCCACCCTTCGAGAACCTCAGGACGGCGTCCTGCTTAGGGCGAGGTGGGGCGGACGGCTATGGCCTGTTCGCTGGTGGTGGCCGTACTTCATGGGCTCGAATCTGGCTCTCAAAGTGACACTTGATACTAAAGTGGAATATCTGTCCACGAGCACCGTACGATCTGACACGGCAATCGATCGGTGCAGTCGTAAGAAGGGTAAAACCATGAACCTGCTCGTTATTGGGGGAACTGGATGGCTCGGTGCAAATATCGTCCGGCGCGCGCTCGACATGGATCATGAAGTCCTGGTTTTCCATCGGGGCGAGAGCCACACAGATCAGGATCCTGATGTACCACACCTGCACGGCGACACGATCTCGATCGCGGATCACTCGGAAGAGCTAGCAGAGTTCGCACCAGAAGCTGTAATCGACACGACCCAGTTCCGGACCGATACGACCAAGAGCGTCATCGCCACCATCAGGAATTTCTCGAAGCGTTATGTGCTCGTCAGCAGCAAGGACGTCTATCGCGGATACGGTGTTCTCCACGGCACAGAGCCTGGGCCAATCCAGGAAATGCCGATCACTGAGGAGTCGGAACTACGCACAATGCCGTCATTCGACCAGACCGAATCAGAAGACAACATCTTTGCCGAACGAGCTGCGCTTGAACAGACTGATATTCCGTCGACGATAGTACGCGCACCCGGAATTTTTGGACCGGGTGACAGGCAACGGCGAATCGGGAACGTTGTTGACGCGCTCAACGAATCGAACGGGCACATCGTCCGAGCCAGGAACCGAGCGAACTTCAGGTGGGGCTACGGATACGTCGACAACGTCAGTGACGCACTGATACTTTGTGCAACCGACCGCAGACCAGGCAACTTCGTCTATAACGTGGGTTACCCGACCGGGACAAGCCTCCTGGAGCTGTTCCACATGGTCGCCAAGGCGTTGGATTGGAAAGGCACGATCGAAGCTTCTGACGAAGATGAAACCGGCGGGATCAACTACTCCCAACACCTCTATAGTGAATCGCCGTTGATCCGCAAAGAGCTCGGGTATTCCGAACGAGTCCCGTTCGAGGAAGCAATTCGACTGACGATCGGCTCCGGATGAGTTGACGTGGGCATTTCACC
>JADFHP010000005.1 GCA_022567135.1 Chloroflexota bacterium | reverse complement strand
AAGTCCAATACTGACCGCTATTTGAGCGAACAGGTATGTGGCCTGGAGATTTTGGCGTTTCTGGCGTTTCAGCAGGGCCGCCGGTTCTCAGAATGAGGGCTTTTTGACAGTAGAACGACGACTTCCGGACTGGTTCAAGGTCAAGTTCCCTGGTGGCGAAAGCTATGCGCGGATCAAGAACCAGATGCGGACGTACAAGCTGAACACCGTCTGCGAAGAGGCGGCCTGCCCCAATATCGGTGAGTGTTGGGACAGGGGCACCGCGACGTTCATGATTCTTGGCGACACATGCACGCGTGCCTGTTCTTACTGCAACGTGAAGACCGGGAAGCCGCTCGGGCTCGACCTTGGCGAGCCGCACAGGGTGGCCCAGACCGTGGTGGAGATGGGCCTCAGCTACATCGTGGTCACCTCGGTAGATCGGGACGATCTTCCCGATGGCGGGTCCGGCGTGTTTGCGATGACGATCAAGCAGCTCAAGGAGCGGGTGCCCGGCATCAGCGTGGAGGTGCTGATTCCGGACTTCAACGGAGACCGTATCGCCCTCGAGACCATAATGCGCCAGCAGCCCGACGTGTTGAACCACAATATTGAGTCAGTGCGCCGGATCTTCCGCAAAGTCCGGCCGCGCGGCGACTATGACCTCTCACTCGAGCTTCTGGCGAGGGCGAAGGAGATCGTGCCCGGCGCCACCACGAAGTCCGGCATTATGGTTGGACTGGGTGAGACGAAATCCGAACTTTTCGAGACGATGCGGGATCTGCGCGATGCCGGATGCGATCTGTTGACGATGGGCCAGTATCTGCGGCCGACCCGGCGCCATCATCCCGTGATCAGGTTCTACCACCCGGATGAGTTCAAGGAGTTTGAGGAAGAGGGCCTTTCGATGGGGTTCAAGCACGTTGCCGCCGGGCCGCTTGTCAGAAGCTCCTACCATGCGGAGGAGCAGCAGCGCGCCGCTGGTGACCGTGCCCTCGCGATGGCGGAAGTCTAGTGACGATCTCAAGACACGTTTGGGGGCGCGGGTATTAGAGCGGGTTTCTCCCTGATCCTTCGTCTGGCTCAGGACACCGCCCCAACCCTCCCTTCGAGTACCTCAGGACAGGCTCCCACCGGGAGAGGGGATCTCTGGGATCGTTTCTTAGATAGAATCGCGTGCCTGAAGTAAGGGAGATGAGCATCGATGGTGCAGATGACGGCAGACGATAAGGTCAACCTCGTCCTCGAGAATATCGAGAAGATGGTGGCCTCTGAAGGCGGCACATTGAACGATGTCGAGCTTGCTCCGCCCGCGCTCAGGGTCGGTTACACACCCGGCGTGAACGAAGAGTGCCCGGAGTGCGTTCCGACGGTCGACGCGGTCCAGCGCTTCTTGTTGATGTCGCTGCGCATCCATGCTCCGGAGATCACGGAAGTAGAGGTCATCTGAGGGCCTTCTCAGCCATTCATATCCAGGATCCAGGATCACAGATGCCCGAGTGCTGGTCGGCGATGGGGTTCGGCGGATGAATGCCGACCTCTTTTATAAGAAAACAATCCCGCTCAGATACCGGGACACATCACTGCGGTTCCGGGTGTCGCAACAGCTTTTCAGCAGCCACCGGATAGACCCAGGCACTCGCTTTCTTCTCAGGTCGCTCGAGCAACTTCCCGTAGGTTCCGTTCGCCGGCTGCTCGATGTCGGCTGCGGATACGGGGCTATCGGCCTGAGCCTGCTCAAGGCCGGTGTCGTCACCGAGGCACAACTGGTGGATAGGGACGCGTTGGCGGTGGATTACACGCGGCAAAACGCGTCGCTCAACGGGCTCGAGAACGTTAGCGTCCACGGCAGCCTCGGGTACAGCGATGTCTCAGATTACGGGGCCAAAGGCTTCGATCTGATCGCAGCGAACATTCCCGGCAAGGCCGGTGATCGGGTGATCGCTTCCATGCTGGCCGGTGCAGGCGATCATCTCGCGCCGGGTGGACTTGCGGCGGTGGTCATCGTGGATGCGCTCGGTGATTTCGCGGCGGATGTGCTCGGTACGCTGGGCAGCGTCGAGATCGTGCATGACGACGTCCGATCGAGGTACCGCCTATTGCACTACCGGTTTGGAGGCGATGAAAGAGAGTCGGCTGGCGCTGAGGATCCGTTGGAGCCGTATCTGCGGGATGAGATAGAGGTCGATCTGGGCGGCCATGAGTACGCGATGCAGGCAGCTCACGGGCTGCCCGATTTTGAAGGCCCCGGAATCGCCGCCGGCCTGCTGATTGAGGCGCTGGACCGGGCTGGTGAAATCGGAGAGAGCGGCTCAGCGGCTGTATTCAGTCCCGGCCAGGGCTACGCTCCCCTCGGCGTCTGGCAGCGCACCCGGCCTCGACATATGTTCTTGGTCGGACCGGACCTGTTGGCGCTGCGGTATTCGCACCGCAATCTGACTGCAAACGGCTGCCCGGAAGAGCGGATCAGCGTTCATCATCAGACAGGGCCGGCGCTCCGCGATCAGGCTCCGGTTGCGCTGCTCGCGGCGTTGCTTCGCGGCAACGAGGATGCGGTTGAGGCCGCGAGTCTGGCGGCCGCATTCTCATCGATGATAGAGCCGGGCGGGCAGATGTTCGCTGCGGGAAGATCCACGCCGGTGGCGCGCCTTGCTGCGGCGGTCGAAAAGGTTAGCGAATTCCGGGTGGTCGACCGAAAGAAGCGGCGTGGGTTCGGGTTGCTGATCGCACGTAGGTCGAGCTGATGCCCAGGCAAAGCCACGTTGGCGCTGATCGGTTAAGCGAAAGGTCCCGCTGTCGCGGGACCCATCGCGCTCACATTCGGGTTGCGGGTTGATCTAGCGCTGGAACTCCTGGACCTCGAAGCACTCCAGGATGTCGTCGACTTCAAAGTCGTTGAAGCCCTGAAGGGTCACGCCGCCTTCGAATCCGGTCTGCACGTCCCGTACGTCCTCTTTGAAGCGGCGCAGAGAGGCGATACGTCCGGAATGGACCTCTTCGCCGTTGCGCAGCACTCGAATGCTGGCGGTGCGTGAGAAGAATCCATCGGTGACTCTGATTCCGCCTGCTTTGTCCCGGCGGCCTGCCGAGAACACCTGCTGGACGATAGCGCGTCCCAGGACCACTTCACGCTCTTCGGGAGCTATGAGGCCCTCGACGGTGCTCTCAACATCGTCGATCAGCTGATAAATGATGTCGTATGTGCGTATCTCTACGCCATGTGTGCTTGCCTGTCTGACCGCTCCCGGCTGAGCGAACGTCTCAAATCCGAAAACGATGGCGCCTGAAGCGGCGGCAAGCATCACGTCTGTCTCGTTGATCACGCCCGTGCCGATACTGACGATGCTTACCTGGACATCGTCATTTGATAGCGGATCAAGGGCTCGACGTACTGCGTCAATAGCGCCCTGGCTCCCGGTCTTTATGACCAGGTTCAGGTCCTGGGCCTCGCCGCCCGCACGGGCCCGCATGACTTCTGCCATGGTGCTCGGCCGGCGGGACTGATCCCGGCCGGAGCCGATTCTTTTGCGCGTGGTTACCAGTTGCCTGGCTGTTTTTTCGTTTTCGACGACGTCGAAACTATCGCCCGGCTCCGGCAGTTCACTGAGTCCCATGATCTGGATGGGAGTCGACGGCCCCGCTTCTCTGACATCTTTTCCGAACCCGTCTGACATGTTTCGGATTCGGCCGCGGGTGGTACCGACAACCACGTTGTCGCCCACCCGTACTGTTCCGGATCTGATGATGATGGTGGCAAGCGGCCCGCGCTTCGAGTCGATACGGGACTCGATCGTCACGCCGGCCGCGGGCTTGTCCGGATTGGCGGAGAAGCCCTCCACCTCACCCACCAGCAAGATGCTATCGAGCAGGTCATCTATGCCTAATTTTTGCAGGGCCGAAACCTCGACGGAGACGACGTCACCACCGTATGACTCGACGATGATGTCGTGCTCTGCCAGTTGGGCCTTCGTTCGCTCGACATCTGCTCCGGGCAGATCGATCTTGTTCAGTGCGACGATGATGGGGACGCCTGCCGCCTTCGCGTGCTCGATCGCCTCGATCGTCTGTGGCAGCACGCCGTCATTCACGGCGACCAGAAGAATCGCAATATCAGTCGCCTGGGCTCCGCGAGCCCTCATGGCGGTGAACGCGGCATGGCCCGGGGTGTCGATGAATGTGATCAGGTTGTCGTTGTATGTCGCCTGGTAGGCGCCGATGCCCTGGGTGATGCCGCCGGCCTCGCTCTCGACAACCCGTGTGCCCCGGATGGCGTCCAGCAGGGTGGTCTTGCCGTGGTCGACGTGGCCCAGAATCGTGACGATGGGTGGCCGGGTGACGGCGTTTTCGTCCTCTCTGGCTTCCGCCTCGTCCTGCGCGGCGCGTCTGCTGGCTTCGCTCTCTTCCTTCTCGCGGGGGCGGCGGACCTGTACGTCGAAGGCGTCCGCGACCTTCGCCGCGGTCTGAAAGTCGATCTCTTCGTTGACCGTCGCCATAATGCCGAGACGCAAAACCGCTTTGACCGCGTCGACGTGGGAGATCTTCAAGATTTCCGAAAGCTCTCCCACGGTCACGAGCGCGGGTAGCTCGATTGGCCCATCAGGCCGCTCTACGATGGCTACCGCAGCTTGTTGCGCCCGGTCTCTTCGCCTGCGCGGACCGCGTCGCTGCATATTGCGGCGTCGTGCCCCGGGCTGCCGTCGTCTCGGCATATGGCTCCTGTTTTCCTCTCTGTTGCTGCTCTATTGCGGGCCAGACGTCCGGCCCGGCCTCCGGTGGCCGCCCCGTCCCGGGGAGCAACCGGTTTCAACTGATAACTTTACGCCCCGCGGGGACTGCGCCGCACTACTTTGCGGTGTCGCTGTCCGGACTGCCAAGGGAGTTCCTCGCCCAGGCGATGATCGCAGCCGCGTCTTTAGCAGCCACCGAACTGCGGATCGCGCGGGCAATCCTACCCTTTTCTATCCCTTCAACCCAGCATTTCTGATCCCGGCAAAGGTAGACGCCTCTGCCGGGCACATCGCGGGGAGGCGAGATAAGAATTCCGCCCTCTTTGCCCCTGACCAGCCGCACGAATTCAGATTGCGGCCTTCTCGACCGGCAGGTCACACATGTTCGTACCGGGATGTGCCTGGGCCGGATAAAGCGAACCTCCGAATGCGATCATGTTCGCGCGTGTGTTCCAGGTCTGAGCTACCAGCTCGCCTGGAGTTAAGTGGAGCTGCTTCCAGAGGAGCTGCTTCCCGAGGAGCTGCTTCCCGAGGAGTCGTTTGTCGAGGCGGACTTTTTGCGAGCGGCTGCGCGTCTCGCCTTGGGGCTCAGGTTGTTGCCGCCGCGTCCGCGCCGACTGCGCCTGCCCGAAGACATGTCCCGATATTCCAGGATGTCCTCTGCGAATCGCAGCCCGCCGCCTGAGTCACTCGTTCCGGCGCCGCCGACCTGCCAGATCTCTTCCGAGTCGACCGATGCGGCTGAAGCTGCAAGTTCTGCCTCGCGCCGCTCTTGATCGATCTTCTCCTGCGCCTCTAGCGCCCGAAGTTCTTCTTCCAGCGCTGCCAGTGCGAGTTCTTCTTCTGCAGAGACCGCGTCGGCAGACTTTGCTGCCGCCGCTTCAACGATCTCTTCGGCTCTGGCGACAGCTTCTGAGGCGGCGTCATCTGCCGCGACTTCAGGTTCGCCAGCGGTTTCGACTTCCGCTGCGATATCCGCTTCGGCCTCTTCTTTGGTCTCCTCTTTAGTCTCTTCCGGGGCAGCCGGTTCGGTTTCGGCTGCTATGGCCGCTACATCAGCCTCTTCTGTAGCCGCAGGGGCCTCGGCAGGGGCCGCTGCCACGGCTTCCGCATCAGGCTTGTCCTCGGTGGTCACTGTAGTGGGCGCGCCATCGAGGGTGCTCTTGATGTCTATCGACCATCCGGTGAGCTTGGCCGCAAGACGGGCGTTCTGGCCTTCTCTGCCGATCGCGAGTGAAAGCTGGCGGTCAGGGACGATGACGGTCGCGTTCTGCTCCTCAGGGTCAAGTATGACCTTGTCGACCTGGGCGGGGCTCAGGGAGCTGGAGATCAGAACGGTCGGGTTATCGCTCCACTCGACAACGTCAATTTTTTCGCCCATCAGCTCGTTGACGACGTTCTGGATGCGAATGCCCCGCAGGCCGACGCAGGCGCCGACCGGGTCGACGCCTTCCTGGTTGGATGAGACGGCAACCTTGCTGCGCGCGCCGGGCTCCCGGGCGATGGCCTTGATCTCGACTACACCATTGAATATTTCGGGCACTTCTGTTTCGAATAGCCGCCGCAGCAGCTCAATGTGCGTGCGTGAGGCGACGATCTCAGGGCCGCGCGCAGTGCGCCGGACCTCTGATATGTAGATCTTCAGGCGCATGCCGGGGCGGTAGCGCTCGCGCTGTACCTGCTCTGTCGGGGGCATGACCGCTTCGGCCCTGCCGAGGTCCAGCGTGATGAACCGCGGGTCCATGCGCTGAATCGTAGCGGTAACGACTTCGCCCTCTTTCCCTACGTACTCATCGTAGACGAGTTCTCGTTCGGCGTCGCGGAGCCTCTGCATGACAAGCTGCTTGGCCGTCTGGGCGGCGATTCGGCCGGGGTTCTCTTCGATGAGGCCTGTTTTGATCTGATCGCCGATCTGGGCGTTGGCGTCTACCTTCTGTGCTTCTTCCAGCGTCCACTCTGCGTCGGGGTCTTCGACTTCTTCGACCACGTTGCGGACGGTATGTATGGTTACATCGCCGGTCTCGGCGTCCAGGGAGACGAGTACGTCCTCGCCGCCGGCAATTGGGTCGCGCTTGTACGCCATCGTGAGGGCATCTTGAACTGCAGACACAACTACGCTCGCGGGAAGGTTCCTTTCCGCGGCCAGTTGAGTTACTGCGAGCAGCAGGTCACTTTTCATTAACGATTGCCCTCTTGGCGAATTCGACTGGCGATTCGAGAATACGCCAACAAACAAAAAAGTGGGCTGCACCCACTTCTTCAGCACTACCTCCAGATTGCCATAAATTATAACAATTTCATGGTCTCACGGCAAACTCGGGGGCCATCGTAATTAGTCGATTTCGGAAGTCAGGCCAGGGCCGGGGTGATAGTGGGCCCGGCAACCCGGAGATGAACTTGCAAAAATACGCGGTCGTAATCGATTTCGACGGCACGATCACTTGCGACGACATGGGGCTCGCGGTGATCACCGAGTTCGGCGCGCCCGGCTGGGAAGAGGGCATCGAAAAGTACCGTTCAGGCGAGTTCAACTCGATGGAGCTTCACCGTTGGGAGGTGGGTTTCCTGCCGGCAGCCAGGGCGAAGGAGATGAGAGAGCGCGCGGCCGATGAGGCGGAGATCAGGCCGGGACTGAGAGAGCTTGTCGAATATGCGGCCGCAAACGAGATTCCGGTTGAGATCGCTTCGAGCGGCTGGTCGTTCTACATCAGGGCAATCTTGAAGCGGCAGGGTTTCGGGGAAATTCCGTTCACATCGGCGAGTGCCAACTTCGATGGCGGTGAGTTCGCCACTTATGGCCTCTCACCCGGCGCGACGCGCTGTGAGATCAACGGCATCTGCAAGTGCGACCGGGTCCGGCCGCGCCAGGAGGCGGGTACGACGGTGATCTACGTCGGCGACGGGCTATCCGATTTCTGTGTAGCCGCGCAGTCGGACGTGGTGTTCGCCCGCCGTTCTCTGGCGCAGCATTGCAGGCGCGCGGGGATAGCGTTCACCCCGTTTGAAGATTTCTTCGATGTTCTCGACGGCATCAGGCGGCTAGTTGAAGCTGAGGGGTAGGTCCGCCCGGGCGCAGGCGATGAGATGGGCCGTTTGCGGACACGGCGGACGCGTGTTGCTCTCGGAGGGGGAGATTCTTCGGTCCGCCTCGGGCTGATCGACGGCGTCCATGAGAAGTGCGCCTACTCGAGCCTGTCTTGAATAGCGCTCACTGCGTCGCCAACCGCTACGTACGATGCCTTCTCTTCGGTGCGGCCCTTGAGCTCGATTTCACCATTGCCGAGCCCGCGCCTGCTTACCACAACGCGCAGCGGCAGGCCGATCAGGTCGGCATCGTTGAATTTGACGCCCGGCTTCTCGTCGCGATCGTCGTACAGGACTTCCACTCCCGCCGCGGTGAGGTCTTCGTAGAGTTGGTCGGCTTTGGAGACGACCTCGTCATCGTCGACGTTCAGGCTGGCCAGGTATACGGCGTATGGCGCGATGGCCTTCGGAAGGATCATGCCCCGCTCGTCGTGATAGGCCTCGACGATGGCGCCGAGGAGTCTGCTGACGCCGATTCCGTAGCAGCCCATGATGATGGGATGTGACTCTCCCTGCGCGTCCAGGAATTTTGCGTCCAGGGACTCGCTGTAGCCGGTGCCGAGCTTGAAGACGTGGCCCACCTCTATGCCGCGGCGCGCCTCCAGCCGTCCTCCGTCGATGGGGCATGTGTCTCCGGGTCTGGCGGTTGCGATATCGGCCACGATGTCTGCCTTGAAGTCGCGTGGGAAGTTGACGTTCTTGAGGTGGTATCCCTCTTTGTTGGCTCCTGCTACCAGGTTGGCGCCGAGCGTGATCGAGTCGTCGACTATCGATCTGATGTGATCCAGGCCCACCGCGGAGGCGGAACCGGCCACAAGGCCGGATTTAGCGACCTCTTCGGCAGTCGAGAATCGCGGTTCTATCCCGCCCAGCAGGTTGCGCAGCTTGGCCTCGTTGACGTCGAGATCGCCTCTTATGGTCACGATAACGACATCGCCGTCCACGGTGTAGAAGACAGCTTTCGCGGTCTTGTTCGTGGGAATCCCAAGAGATTCGGCAAGCTCTTCGATCGTCGTGACGCCGGGTGTGGCGATCTCCTCAATCTCCAGCGGCTCTTCGGGGGGGTTGGGCTTCTTGACGAATTCCGCCTTCTCGACGTTGGCGCCGTAGTCGCCGTGGTCGCAGAGGAGCACCACGTCTTCGCCGTTTTCGGCAAGCAGGACGAACTCTTGCGAGTCTTTTCCGCCTATGCCGCCGGAGTCGGCATCCACCATCGTCACGTCGAGTCCACATCGGGCGAAGATTTTCTTGTACGCCTCCACCATCGCGATGTAGCTCAGGTCCAGGGCCTCCTCGTCGGCGTCGAAGCTATAGGCGTCTTTCATCATGAACTCGCGCGTTCGGAGCAGCCCGGCTCTGGGGCGTGTCTCGTCCCGGAACTTCGTCTGGATCTGATAGAGGTTTACCGGCAGGTCGCGGTAGCTGCTGATGTTCGCCTTGACCATCGTCGTGACGGCCTCTTCGTGGGTTGGCGCGAGTATCAGCTTTCGGTTGCGGCGATCTTCGAATGTGGCAAGTGGCGGGAAGAACGTGTCGGCGCGGCCGGACTGCTCCCAGAGCTCTCTTGGCTGGACTACGGGCATGTTTACTTCGAGCGCGCCTGCGGCATCCATCTCCTGCCGGATGATCTCTGCGATCTTGCGCTGGCTGCGCCAGCCGAGTGGCAGGAACTGGTAGAGGCCCGCCGCGAGTTGCTGGATGAATCCCGCCCGGACCAGCAACTGGTGGCTGATGGTCTCGGCCTCTGCCGGAGCTTCTCTGAGCGTCTTTCCGAAGGAGCGGGAGATGCGCATTAAGGGGTTCGGTCCTTTTCGAGATGATCGCGGTTTGATTGATAAGTGGCGGCGAAAGACGCGAGTGGAAAGTGTGCCACAGTGCGGTGTCGAATGTTCTGCGAGTAGGTGCGGTGGGGCTGGGGCTACGATTTGGCCATTTCAGCTTCTGTTGCCCGGACCTCTTCCATGAGCGCTTCCAGCATTTCCGATTCCGGGACTATCTTCGCCTTGACGCCCTTGCGGAAAATGATGGCGCGGCCGTTGCCGCCGGCGATGCCGATGTCTGCGTCCTTGGCTTCGCCCGGTCCGTTGACCTCGCATCCCATGACCGCGATCTTGAGGGGTGTTTCTATCTCTTTCACAAACTTTTCGACTGATGCGGCTAGCTTGAGCACGTCGACATCGGCGCGGCCACAGCTCGGGCAGGCAACGAGGATGGGGCCCTTGTCACGAAGGTTCAGGGATTTGAGGATCTCGAACCCGGTCTTCACCTCTTCCGTGGAGGGGCCGGCCAGAGACACGCGAATCGTATCGCCGATTCCATCGTAGAGGAGGATGCCGAGTCCCACCGCGCTGCGGATGCTCCCGGTGGTCACGGTGCCCGACTCGGTGATGCCGAGGTGGAGCGGATAGGGGACCAGTCTGGCCAGTCGCCGATACGCCTCCACCGTGGTTTCGACGTCGAAAGCCTTCATCGAGATTTTTATCTCGTCGAAGTCCAGGTCCTCGAGGATGCTGATCTCCCAGAGTGCCGTGGCGACCATGTGGTCTACGACGGTGTAGACATCGTCATCGCCGCTTGCCTGCGCTTCGGCGAGCGTGGGCAGTTCGTTTACGCCGTCGACCACTCGTCTAATGCCCCTGGTAACGCCGATCTTGCCCACCGGGGGGAGGCTGCCGAAGTTGACGCCTATGCGAATCGGGATGTGCGCCTTTTTGGCGCTCTCCACTACCTCACGGACCTTGGATTCGTCCCTGATGTTGCCGGGATTCAGCCGCAGGGCATCCACGCCGTTGCGGATGGACGCGAGCGCGAGTTCATGGTGGAAATGTATGTCTGCGATCAGCGGGATGTTTATCTTCCGCTTGATGCCGATGAGGGCGTCTGCAGCTTCCATGTCCGGCACGGCGACGCGAATGATCTCGCAGCCCTCGTCTTCCAGGCCCTTGATCTCCGCTACGGTGGCCGCGACGTCGCGGGTGTCGCCGATGGTCATCGATTGAACGATTATCGGATTGTCGCGGCCGCCGATCTTGACGCCGCCTACGGTGATCTGCTTCGTGATACGCCTCTTGGCCATGTAAGTCCGCCGCTGCCTTGTTATTGAGCACTGGAACGCGCATCCCAATATGGGGATACACCCAGGACGCTGAAAAGTGTACTGGAATAGACCATCATGCCGTCAGGTGTGGTGGCGCGAGATATATCTGGTGGCCGGTGGGAATGTTCGCCGGTTCCTCGAAATGGCGCGGGAGGGTCGATGGTATGTGTGGCGCGGTTAGAAGAATGTCTCGCCGCGGAATATCCGCAGTACGTCCTGAACGCTTATGAGCGCGATCAGGCCGAGCAGGACGGCCATACCTGCCAGGTGGACCAGCCCCTCCCGCTCCGGCGAGATCCGCCTGCCGCCCCTGACGATCTCGATGAGCACGAAGAAGATGCGGCCGCCATCGAGCGCGGGAATCGGCAGGATGTTGATGACCGCGAGGCTGAGGCTGAGTGTGGCGGCCAGGTTCGCAAGGGTAGTGATCTTGGCGACGATGTCCGCGTCCGAGGTCGAGATCTCCCCGGTTAGCTGCCCGATACCGATCGGTCCGACCGTGGCCGGGCCACTCAACTGGGGGTTGCCGCTGTCGATCACGATGCCTGTGATGCCGTTCTTCGTGAGGATCACCAGATCCCGGACCTCGTTCACGCCCCTTCCGACGGCCATCCAGGGCCAGACCCATCTTTTCTCAATCCCCTCATTCTGGCTCCGTATAGTGATGCCGACCGGTCCTTCCTGGATATGGGCCGATAGTCCCAGCGCCGGGTCGTGGCGCCGTGCGTCCTCAAATGAGATTTCACGGCTCGGGTCGATGACTTCGCCCACTACGCGTAGCTGATCGCCGACGCTGTAGGTGGTAGCCGGATCCAGGCGTCGCAGGTCGGATAGCGATATCTCTCGGAGGCTGTCTACCGCTTCCGTAACGACCGTGAGAAGGCTGCTGAGGCCGATGGTTGGGTCGGCCTTTCGCGCGGCGACAAACGAGATCTCTGTCGTCGGGTCGGTAACTTCTCGCACAACCGACCGGGAAGGTGGCCGCCAGCGCGGCACGAGGCGATACTGCTCGGTTTCAGCGCGGTACTGGAATGCTGGCTGCGGAGTGCCTGGCAGCGGGAAGGGGTCGGGGATTCCGCGTCTCACTTCCCAGTCGCTCCCGGCGCCCAGCTTGAGGGTGACTGCTTCCTGGAGGTTGCCGATATTTTCGATGGTTCGGCCATCGACCTTGACGACCATGTCGCCTTCCCGCGCCCCGGCCTGCTCGGCGGGCGAGCCCGGCATCACAGCGGTTATGATCACCTCGCCGACGCGGGTGTTTTGCGGGATCATTGCGACGATGGTGAAGATCACAAACGGGAGGATGAAGTTCACCCCGGAGCCCGCGGAAAGCACAAGCAGCCGTTGCCAGCGCGGCTTGCTGGCGAGTGAGTTCGAAGATGTCGGGTCTTCCTCGCCCACCATCTTCACGAAGCCGCCCAGCGGCAGCCAGTTGAACGACCAGAGCATCTCAGAGACGTAGACTGTTCCGTCCCTGATCTCCTTGATCTTGCCGGCGATGAGTTCGCCGTCCGCGGACACATCCATGCGGTCGTCATAGGAGGCGGCCCGGCTGGCGACCGCGATGCCGTTCTCGTCGCGGGTCGTGGCGAAGGCCACCATGGCGCCCGGTTTTGCGACGGACGCCAGGTACGATTCGCTAGAGATATCGGGTGCATCGACCCAAGCGGGGTGTTCGTCACCGAAGACTTCGGCGTCGATTTTCGTCCCGGGGGTGATGCGAACGGGCGTTGAGCCGGTCCACTTTCCACCGGCGCGCGGCGGGAATCCGAATCCGAACTCGACGATCTTGGTGCGCGTGGCTTTCGCCATCAGGTAGTGGCCGAACTCGTGCAGTACCACCAGTGGTCCGAGGACCAACAGGAAGGTGATTATTCCGAGAATCAGTGTAGCCATGAGATTTTATGAACGGGGAGCGGGTGCCTGGCGGGAGACGCCAACGTTTTCGCGGGCTTTTTCGGCAGCCCAGCCGGCTGCTGAGATTATTTCGTCCAGGTTTGGGTTGTCGATTGCCTGATGATCGTCGATTACGGACTGGATGACATGGGGGATTTCCGTAAATTTGATGCGTCCGGCGAGGAAAAGTTCAACGGCGGCTTCATCGGCCCCCATGAGAGCAGACGGCCAGGTGCCTTTTCTGCTTCCGATATCGATTGCCAGCTCGAAGCACGGGTAGAGCTTCGGGTCCATGGCCTCGAACGTGAGTTTGCCGATCTCGACCGGGTCAAACGGTTTCAGGCCCGGGTTGAATACCCTCTCCGGATAGAAAAGGGCGTACTGGATGGGATAGCGCATGTCGGGCGATCCCAGGTGCGCTTTTATCACTCCGTCTGCCGTTTCGATCATGGAGTGGATGATGGACTGGCGATGGATGACCACGTCAATCTGGTCGTATGGCATATCGAAAAGCCAGTGCGCCTCGATCACTTCAAAGGCTTTGTTGACCAGTGTGGCGGAGTCTATGGTGATCTTGCGGCCCATTTTCCAGGTCGGGTGTTTTAGCGCCTGCTCGGGCGTCACCGCTGCCAGCTCATCGGGTGATTTGTCCCTGAACGCCCCGCCGGACGCCGTGATGATGAGTTTCCGAATGTCGTCTTCCTCGCCGAGCATGCATTGGAGGATGGCGGATGGCTCGCTGTCTACGGGAATTATGGGATTGTCGAACCGGCGGCTCGCCGCCATGACCTGATCGCCGGCCATGATGAGGACCTCTTTGTTGGCCAATGCAACGGTTGTACCTGCCTCCAGCGCTCTCAGGGTGGGTCTCAGGCCGGCCGCGCCTACGGTGGCGACCATGACGATATCCACCTGCGGCAGGGTCGCCATATCTTCGAGCGATGCACACGGCCTGGCGCCCAGCGAGGGAAGTGCGGATCTGTCCTCGCAGAGCACGTATTCGGGATCGAATTCGGCGATCTGCTTCTGGAGTAGCTCAAGGTTCCGTCCCGCGGAGAGCGCGACGACATCGAATCGGTCGGGGAATGCGCGCACGACGTCGAGAGTCTGGGTTCCGACGGAACCTGTGGACCCCAGCACTGCCAGGCGCCTCACGGGGTGAGCCATATTGCCATCCAGTATACGACCGCGAAGTTCGGCGCAAGGCTGTCGATTCTATCCAGAACGCCGCCGTGTCCGGGAATTATCGAGCCTGAGTTTTCAACCCCCGATAGACGCTTGAATCCCGATTCCACGAGATCGCCTCCGACCGCTGCTGCCGATGCCGCCACGCCGATGATTGCGCCTTCCTGCGCCTCGATTGGCAGATCGAGAATCACGGTAAGGCCGACCGCGGCCGCAGTTCCGGCCGCAACTCCTCCCAGGGCCCCCTCCCACGTCTTGGAAGGGCTGATTATCGGTGCGAGCCGCCTCTTGCCAAAGATCGTGCCCACGAAATAGGCCGCGGTGTCCGTAGCGAACGTAATGAGTATGGCCGTCAGTATCCAGTCTACCGAGCTGTCAAGGGATCTCAGTGGGGCTCCATGGGCCAGCATTGCGCCGATATAGCCGGCGCCTAGAATGGCGGGATAGGACGCCCTTCCGTGGACTATTCTCATCAGTTCAAATGTGAGCGCGGTCATGCCGCCCGCGATGAAGACGACGGCAAGTAGCGACCAGTCGAAACGGTCCAGGCCGATGAGCAGGCCGGCTATCGCCATGACGAGCGGGATTACCATCACGAAGATGTTCAGATTACCGATCCGCGGTATGGACATCTTGCTGATTTCGTAGCCGGCGATTCCCGCGGCCACGATTATCAAAGCGCCGACCGCGGACGTGCCCACCCATATCGCGCCGATCACGATGGGGATACCCACCGCTGAGGTCAGGATTCTGGTTCTCAGCACTCAGTCATTCTCGGAATCGCCTGGCAGTCTCGGGATTGCCGGGGTGATCGGTATTGCGACGTGGGGAGGAATGAGGGGAGTGAATACAGTTCCGCTCGGACATCGGCATTGCCGCCAATGTCTACGACGCTGTCTGGATCTTACCGAAGCGCCGTTGCCGGCCGGCGTAAGCCGTCAGCGCCCGGTCGATCTCTTCCGCATCGAAATCCGGCCAGGGCGCAGGTGTTGAGTAAAACTCACTATAGGCCGACTGCCAGAGCAGGAAGTTGCTGATCCTGAACTCCCCGCCGGTCCTGATCACCATGTCCGGGTCCGGGACGCCGGGACAGCCGAGGTACCCGGACAGCATCTCCTCATCGAGATCGTCTATCGATATTCCGTCGGATAGGAGGCGGCGTACGGCGTCAACGATCTCAGCGCGCCCACCGTAGTTGAAGGCGACGACGAACGTCAGGCCGGTATTCCGCGCCGTCAGCTCGATTGCCGCCGCGATCTCTTCGCGGAAGCCGGGAGGCAGGCCGTCCAGCCTGCCCATGTGGAGTATCCGGACGTTGCTCTGGTGGAGGTCTTCGACTTCTTTCTTGAGCGCCTCTCTCAGAAGATTGAGGAGGAAGGAGACTTCGTCTGGCGGCCGTCCCCAGTTTTCGGTTGAGAAAGCGAAGACGGTTGCGAATTCAACGCCGCGTTGCTCAAGGTGTTTCAGCACGAGGCGGATGTTATCCACGCCGGCGCTGTGGCCCTCGGCACGCGTCTGCTGCCGGGCCTCCGCCCATCTGCCATTTCCGTCCATGATGATGGCGACGTGGCGCGGAACCGCGGTTTGCGGCCCGGGCGGCACGGCAGGGCCAGTGTCGTTGTGGTCTGCGGGGTCGGCGACTGTCAACGGGGTTTGTTCCTCACGGAGATTAGCGGGTGGTAAGCGATCTTGAGCCGGTGTCCCGGTTGCCTGAGCAGACCTAGACAGAAAGAACCTCTTCTTCTTTCCGCTTGCTCACTTCATCTATATCAGCCACGGCATTGTCGGTTGTTTTTTGCAGGTCGCCCTGTGCGCGGCGGGCGTCATCTTCGGAGATATCGCTACTGCGTTCTAGTTTGCGGATACGATCCTGCACGTCTCGCCGGACGTTCCGCACCGCCACTTTTCCGTCTTCCACGCGCTTTTTAACCGACCTGACCAGTTCTTTGCGCCGCTCCTCGGTGAGCGGCGGGATTGGCAGTCTGATCAGCTTTCCGTCGTTGCCCGGCATGATGCCCAGATCTGAACTCTGGATAGATTTCTCGATATCACTGATCGAAGCGGGGTCCCACGGTTGTATCGTGAGCAGTCTTGCGTCCGCCACCGCTATCTGCGCGAGCTGATTCAACGGATAGGTGGCGCCGCCGTACTCCACCATGATGTTTTCCACGATCGCAGGATTGGCCCTGCCGGTGCGGATGCCATTCAGATCGCGTTGCAGTGCGTCGACTGCTCCCTTCATGCGGGAACTTGCGTCCGCGAGAGCTTCGGTAGTCATGTCAGGCTCCGAGTCTTTTCAATCTCCCCGGCTCCGCTATCCGCAGTCCGGGATTCCTGTCGCTAATTATGCGTTTAACCGGCCCCGGCCATATAAGCAGGAGCAGCGTCGGATATTAGCGTGCCTATGGGGTCACCGGACATCGCTTTCTGGAGATTTCCCTTTTGCAGCATATCGAATACGACGATAGGCAGGCCGTTGTCCATGCAGAGTGACAGGGCGGTGCTATCCAGCGCTCCGGTGCGGCGCCGCAGCGCTTCGATGTGCGTCATGTGGACTATTTTCGTGGCGTCTGCGTCCAAATTCGGATCGGCGGTATAGATTCCGTCGACGCCGTTCTTGGCCATGATCAGGGCGTCGGCGTTGATCTCGAGCGCGCGCAGGCCCGCGGCCGTGTCGGTCGACATGTAAGGATCGCCGGTTCCGCCGGCGAATATGACCACACGCCTCTTTTCCAGATGCCTGATTGCCCTGCGCCGAATATAGGGCTCGGCGACGGTCGGCATATTGATAGAGGTCTGAGTCCGCACTTCCAGTCCTGCTTTCTCAAGAGAGTCCTGGAGCGCAAGTGCGTTGATAACCGTGGCCAGCATGCCTGCGCTATCGGCGGCGGCGCGATCCATGCCCATCGACTCGTGATCGGCGCCCCGCCAGATGTTGCCACCGCCAGTAACCAGGGCGATCTGCGCGCCTTCATCAAATGCCGCCTTGATTTCGCTCGCGATGTAGCGGACCACTTCCTGGTCTATTACCTCTGCGCTGGCCCCCTTGAAGGACTCACCGCTCAGCTTCAGAACGATCCGATTGTAGGCGCCGTCGGACACTTCCGTCCTCTTATCTATTCTCCAAGCGCGAAGCGTGAGAATCGCTTCACCTTGACGTTCTCTCCGGTCCTGGCGTTGGTCTGGTCTATCAGTTCCCGAACCGTCATTCCCGGATCCCGGATAAACACCTGATCCAGCAGCAACTGATCGTCATCGACGTCCCCGGCATCGTCCGGCACAGAGTGACGGTCGACGTAGAGGGGTGACATCGCGGCAATCTGCATCGCCAGGTTGTTCGCCAGCTCTGCGAACTCCGGAGTCCTCGCAACGAAGTCGGTCTCGCAATTGACTTCCACCATGGCGCCTATTCGGCTTCCACTGTGGATGTATGACTCGATCAATCCCTCGGATGTTTCGCGGCCGGCGCGTTTCGCGGCGTCCGCCAGTCCTTTTTCCTTGAGGATCTCCGAAGCCTTTTCCTGGTTCCCGTCAGCCTCCTCCAGGGCGCGTTTGGCGTCCATGACGCCGGCGCCGGTCTTGTCCCGGAGTTCTTTGACCATCGATGCGGTAACGCTCAATTCCGTTCCCTATCTCATCTTGTCGTCTGTGCCGGCCCCGCTCTCGCGAGGCGGGCCAGCGACGGTTAGGAGTTGTCTTTCTCATCGTCCGACGCAGCGTCGTCGGAAGTATCGTCAGATTGGGACGGTTCGGCGTCCATCTTCGCATCGGACTCCGGCTCGGCCTCAGGTTCCTGGGCAGCCCCGGCATCTAGCTCAGGAGTGGGCCTGGCTTCAGGCTCAGGCTCCGGAGCAGCCTCGGCCTCGAGCTCCGGGGTGGCCTCTGCTTCGGGCTCAGGTTCTGGAGCAGCCTCGGCTTCTGGCTCAGGAGTGGCCTTTGCTTCGGGCTTGGACTTTGACTCAGCTGCGCTCTCGGCTTCTGGCTCAGGAGTGGCCTTCGCTTCGGGCTTGGACTTTGACTCAGTTGCGCTCTCGGCTTCTGCTGCTGCTGCTGCCGCGGCTTCCGCGTGGCGTGCGGCGGCGGCCGTCTGCGCGGCCTCGCGGGCCTGCGCTTCCAGTTCTTCGATCTCGGTTTCGGCGGCCAGCCGCTCTTCTTCTGCCATCCGATGCCGCTCCTGGCCGGCCAGCACCGCATTCGAAATCCGCCGGGTAATGATGCTGATCGCGCGGCTTGCGTCATCGTTGCTCGGTATCAGGTAATCGATTCCGGTTGGATCACAGTTGGTATCGACCATTGCGACGATCTTTATGCCAAGGCGTTTGGCCTCGGCAATGGCGATCGATTCCTTGATGATGTCCACGACGTAGATTGCGTCTGGGAGTTTCGTCATGGTCTTGATGCCGCCGAGGTAGTTATTGAGGCGTCGAACCTCCGTTGCGGCGCGCTGGGCCTCGCGTTTTGTCGTGGTGTGCAGTTCACCCTTCGCGATGCTCTCTTCCAGCCTTACCAGATAATCGATCCGCGTCTGGATGGTCTGGAAGTTGGTCATGAGGCCGCCGAGCCATCGGCGGTTCACATACATGGAGCCGCATCGGACCGCTTCCTCTGCTATGACGATTTCCGCCTGCTTCTTGGTGCCGACGAACAGTATGCTGCCGCCGCCGGAAGTCAGTTCCGTTACGAATTCCGCAGCGATCTCAATGTGTTTCAGGGTTATCTGAGGATTCAGGATGTGGATCTTTTGCCGCTTCTGATAAATGTAGGGCTGCATCTTGGGATGCCAGCGCTTGGTTGGGTGGCCGATGTGGACACCAGCTTCCAGGAGTGACCTCACTGTTAGCTGCTGCTCAGCCTCCTGTTGTGGCTCTGGCTCTGGCGCCTGCTCTGGCGTCGGAGTGGCTTCTACCGCTTGCGTCATTAATGTCGCCTTCTGGTTCCATGCCGTTGACTAAGTGCGTTGACCGAGCGCTCCGCCCGGGTAATTCGAAAGAGATGCTCGCATGCGCGCGCAAAAAACCCCCGGCCGGCAACCGGTCGAGAGCATCGGGAAGTATAGCACAGCGGGGGTCCTGAGCGGTCGTTTGGGCGGGGTGCGGAATCCGTCTCAGGGCGCCGCGATCAGCCCTCGAGCCATCCGTTGCGCAGCGCTAGCGCAGCGGCCTGCCCGCGCGTGCGTGCGCCGATTTTCTGGAGCAGCGCGGTCATGTAGTTCCGTATTGTCTGGTCCGTAAGGCCAAGAGTTGCCGCTATTTCGCGGCTGCTCGCGCCGTCGCTGACGGCGGTGAGGATCCCTTTTTCGCGTTCAGTGAGGGGGTTCGGCAGGCGGTTCGGGATGGGGGAGGAACTCCCGCTCCCGGCAAGCATGGCAAGCGTGGCGGCCGCTGCTGCGGGGCGCCGCGAAATCTCGGCCAGCAGCGGGCACTCTCCGGCATGTACGCGCCGCACCGTCACTGTGAGTTCCTGCGGTGGAGCGTCCAGCGGGCAATACGCCCATGCGCCGTTTCTGGCCGCGTCCACCAGTCTCTCATCGTCGGCAGGCGGGCCGGCGATAATCAAGCGGGCGGCGCGGTGTGGCATGTTCTCGGGCAAATGGCTGCCGTCGCGACTCGGGACAAGCGTTGAAATGACCACGTCCACGGCCACGTCTCTTCTGGCTCTCGCATTGCCGATCAGGTCGATGTCGCGCGACATCGTCATCCAGGATGAGATCATGGCTCCATCGCTATCGTTCGGAAGAAAAACCGCGACGCGGGTGCGGGTGCTCTGGGCCTCCGCCGGAGGGACCAGATAGGGCTGAATCGGCGTTGATCGAACGCTGCTTGAAGTCAATGCTGCCGGTCCCGGAGCTTGGGGTAATGAAGGGGTTCCAGGGCGGTTCCAGGCTTCGGCCCGAATTCTGGTCCCGCGCGCTAACACATATCTGACCGGAGCTGACGCGCCGGTCGAAAAAGGTTTTGGCCCAGACGGGCTAAAGCGTGCGGCCAAAGCCAAACGCCACCCATGATCGTAATGAGGTAAGGAGCCCGGTAGCAAAGTGAGAATCGGACGCCCGGGGCAGGCGGAGGGTGCTGATAGCCGCGTTCACGTTCGGATTTCGCGCCCGTGCCGGATCGCGGACATCGAACTGGGAGCCCAGACGCGATCAAGTCCGGGCCTCGTTTTCCCGGTGCTTCCCAGCTACGCCACGGCCGGGACGGATAGAAGATACTGTTCATAAGGGATGAGTAAGGCGAGGCTGCCGGAACTCGCCCTTTGCGCCCTTTACGAAAGAGGTTCGGTTGGCTGCCACAGCTAATCTGGAGTCCGTAGAGCAGCTACAGCGGCTGCGAGCGAACAACGTCCTGCCCTATCTGTTGGCCGTCGCCGTGCTTGTAAGCGCGGTGGTGGCGGGGATCATCGTCGGCAGCGGCGGCAACTCGGCTGTCGGGGGCATACTGAACGCCTCCTCCAGCACATCCAACTTCCTGGGCAACTTCGGCGATGCGTTGCCGTTCGGCTTCGCTTTCGCAGCGGGAATGGTTTCCACGGTGAATCCGTGCGGGTTCATGATGCTCCCGGCCTATCTGGGACTGTACGTCGGCACGCAGGACGCCAGGGAGCAGCGGCCCAATCTCACGAAACGGCTTTTCAAGGCGAGCACTGTCAGTGTTGCGGTCGGAATGGGCTTCGTAGTCCTGTTTGGCACCGCGGGCATCGTCATTTCGGCGGGCGCCCAGTCCATCGTCGACTGGTTCCCGTGGATAGGACTCGGCGTCGGCGCCGTTCTGACGATCGTCGGCGGTTACATCATGTCCGGTGGCAAGCTCTACACATCGTTCGCCACTCAGACGGCGAGTAGGATCGGTGATCCGAGAGACGCCTCGATGAAGGGCTACTTTCTCTTCGGCCTGAGTTACGCCACCGCATCTTTGAGTTGCACGCTGCCGATCTTCATCGCCCTGATTAGCTCGTCGCTTGCCACCGGGACGTTCATTGACGCGGCGGGCCAGTTCTTCGTATATGCGCTCGGCATGTCTTTCGTCATAACCGTGCTCACGCTGAGCCTGGCGATGGCCCAGAACCAGGTGGCCACAGGTCTGAAAAAGATTCTCCCGCATACCAACACGATCTCGTCCGTGCTACTTCTGGTAGCGGGCGGTTACATAGTCTTCTACTGGCTTACCGAAGGCGGGTTGGCGGACAAGATTATTTAGATGTTCTAAGTTCTTGGGCTCTGGCCGCTCTCCGACCTCAGTCGTTTTCGAGTGCCCAGCCTACTCGAAGGGCTACCTCGTCAGGCTCGTACGGCTTGGTGATGAAGTCTCTGGCGCCCAGGCTCATCGCCCGTGCCCGATCGTGGTTCATCCCGTGGGCGGTGATCATGATCACCGGAATCGACTCGGTGGCTTCATCGGCTTTGAGCACCTCAAATGTCTGATAGCCGTCCATCGTGGGCATGGCTATATCGAGCGTTATCAGATCGGGCCGGTGCTGCTGGGCCGAGGCGATCGCATCCGGGCCATCAGCGGCCGAAATCGTCTCGTACCCTGCTTCTTCCAGCAGAGTACAGAGGAGCAGCCTCAGGTCCTCTTCGTCATCGACCACAAGAATCAGAGACATGTCCAGCCCCCTGAGCGTTGAAGAAATGGTATTTGCGATGCTGGCCCATTGCCATGATGTCTACCGATCGATTCAGGCCAATCTGCATGGCCGGCGAGTGTGTGTGAACGTGTGCTCTGGGCCGATGGCGGCAACCGCACTCTGCGGCCTGACGGCCGGGCTGGTGCTGCCCTGTCGCCTGAATCTCGTGGCCTAAATTTCGACAGGCATCGTGTGATCGACCGGTCTGCGCGGAGTCGGCGGCACCGCGGCAAGCTTTCCGATCGCTGGCTCCAACGCGAAGCCGCCGTGGCGAGGAGCAGACCCCCATATAACTCTGTGGGCGGCCTGAATGTGTTCGATTTCCGGCCGGCTCTCGTCCCAGTTCCCCTCGGGGAGGTCCCGTGTCTGCTCATCGTCCACGACGCAGCCAGGTATGTTGATCGTCATGCGGGTACCGACGCCGAGTTCACTCCAGAGTGAGATCGTGCCGCCATGAGCTTCCACGATCTCTTTCGTGATCGCCAGTCCGAGACCGGTTCCACCGACTCTTCGGGTCGCTTCGTTGTCAACCCGGAAGAATTTCGTGAAAAGCCGCCGTTGGTCCTCTTCGGAAATGCCGATGCCATTGTCTTCGATGATCAGTTGCATGTCGTGCCCGCGCCCGCTGGCCTCCACTCTGATTAGCGTGCCATCGGGCGAGTACTTCGACGCGTTTCCGACGAGGTTCATGAGGACCTGGCCGATTCTCCGGCGATCAAGCTTGACGAGTGCGTTGTCCATGCTCACCGCGAACTCAAGCTTCTGGCCCTTCGAGTCGATGAGCGGACTCATCGTCTCCACCATCGCTTGAAGCGATTCGTTGATCGTGAACTGCTCAGGCTTAAGAGCGACGTCGCCGGTCTGCAGTTCGCCGGAGTCGAGCAGGTCGTTTATCAGGCTCAGCAAGTGCAGGCCGTTCCTCTTGACGATCTCTAGCTGCTTCAGATTGGTTTCCCTGTCCGGCCCATCCTGGTGGCGTGCGAGAACATCGGTGAAGCCCATGATGCTGGTGAGGGGAGTCCTCAGCTCGTGGGACACCGTAGCGAGGAATTTGGCTCGTTCCTCTTTGGTTTCCTGCAGAGCCAGGTTCTCCACGTCCAGCTTCGTCGCGGCCAGTTCTTGTGACGCGATCTCGCGCTCATACTGAACCGCCCGTACACGCTGTTTCCAGATGTGGCGGTCGGCGCTGAGTATCGTTCCCAGCAAGATGGCGAAGGCTACGCCAAGGCTGATCATCATCGTTCGGAAAATCGCGCTTCTGGTTTCCACAACGCGGGAGTTCAGAGCATTCGTCACGTCCCTTGTGACGCCGAGAATGCTGACGGGTACCCCCTGGTCAGAATGCATGAACGGGATGAATGTCTCCACGATGTCGGCGTTGTATCCGATTCCACTGGAATCGAGGACGAGCCTATTTTTGGATAGATCGGAAGATATGGTTCCGGAAACGGCATCATTGAAGACCGCGGCCTGACCGTATTCGATCGACTGTTTGTCGGGAGTAGAGCTCCAACCATTGGTACCGTCGAGTTCATAGAGGCTCAGGCGAACGATGTTGGACGAGGCCAGGAAGTCGGCGATGCTCAACTGGGCTCCCGCGCCACCGCCGTCCCCGGTATCTGGCGACGCGCTGTCCGTCTGGCCTTCGGCAGCCAGAAGCTTCATGACGATATCGGCGATCAACCTGGCGTCTTTTTCAGACTGCTCCGTGGTCATCAAGATAACGTTCGCCTCTTCCGACCGCTGGGATGAGAAGTTGATCGCGGTGGCGACACCCGCGAACGTCAGGGCGCTGATGATCAGGAACAGTGCGGTCAGCTTGAATCGGCGCACGGCGAGGACAATGGCAAGTCCGACGGCAATTCCGGCGAGTCCGACGGCAAGCCCGACAGGAAGGACGACATCGCTCTTGATGAACTGGCGAACGTTCGCCGCGTCTATGCCGGAGGCCCCCAGGATGTCAGCGCTATCGATGCCTGACGCGATCTCTGATGTTTCGGGGGAACAGGCCACGATCGCTGCGGTGGCCGCGATGAAGATGAATGACCGTTTGCGAAGCCATCCAGGGCGACCGGACTTCTCGCCATTGCCCTTCAAGAGCTTCGGCGATTTCCAGGATCTGCGGTTTTTGAAGTGTACTTTCAAGACCACGCTTCGCATTGCATCGTGATTGGCGGCCTGGGTGAGGATGTTCCTGCCCGGGGGCATTACACCCATGATGAACGGGGAAGTTACCCGCATAACACGTGCCTCTGTGGTCGGAACGGGGATTGAACGGATAACGAGAGTGAGCCTAAGGTGTCAAAAAGAGCCGTGGAGCCAGCTACTCCAGAAACCTCATACGGGGTTTTCTGGCGCGCAGCGGGCCCGTGTCACCCAGGTCGGAGTCGTGATCCGGCCATTCGGGTTTCTGGAGCAGACAAGACGCATCGTCGGCAGGCTCGGTGCGGCCTCAGTCCTCTTGTTCTCTTTTTCTGGCGCCATCCGATTCGGAGCAGTGAACATGTCGACGATGTGTCCAGCGAAAATCCCATAAGATGCTTGTTACCAACGCCGTCGGGTCTCTGGCACGCGGGTGCTCAACGACCCGGCGTCGTGAGGCCTGCAGCGCTGGGGCGGCTGTCGTCCACGTGGATCAGTAAGAGGTGCTAATCGCGGCTCGAGCTGCGGAGGGAGCCGAACGCGAGATTTCTGTCCGGATACGGAGGCGATGTCCATGGCAAAACAGCCGGTGCTGGATATCCTCATCGTTGACGACGAGCTTGACATCCCGCTCGCGCTCAGCCTGATGCTCAGAGAGCTGGCGGAGGTGAATATCTCAGTCGTGGTGGACGGCCAGGAGGCGATGGACGCTCTCACGGACACGAAATTCGATCTTCTGTTCCTCGATCTGCACCTACCTATCGTGACCGGTGAAAAGATCCTCGATGCGATCGCTGCCGGGGAGGGCAATATTCAGAAGCCGGGCCACATCATCGTCATGTCCACCGGATCACGCCTCCATGAGTTGCAGACGGGACTGTCCGCGGGGGTGATCGATGGATTGCTGGAGAAGCCGTTCCAGTATTCGGATCTGCAGGGAATAATCGCCGACGTGATGACTGGAGATTTCCTGAGCGGCGATTAGGTGACGGTCCCGGCGCCCCGATAAGCGAAATGAGGCCCGTTTAGATTGCGGGCCTCTCTAGGTTTCAAAAAATCCGGCTATGCGCAGGTGTTGATGAGCGTCCCAACACCCGAAATCTCTACTTCTACGGTGTCTCCGGCACGTATCTGACCGGCCGTGCCGGACGTTCCGGTGAAGATGCAATCGCCCGGCTCCAGGGTCACATAGTTGCTGATGAAGGCAATTGTGTGAGGTATGTCGTGGATCATTTCTGAGGTGTTGCAGTTCTGGGATGCCTTGCCGTTGATCCGACCCTCGATATCGAGATTGGAGGGATCGATGTCCGTGACGACCCACGGCCCTATCGGTGAGAAGGTGTCAGACGACTTGGCGCGCCACCAGCTTGTGTCGCCTGCCTGCCAGTCCCTGGCGCTTACGTCGTTACCGCATGTATAGCCGAAGACGTGGTCCATGGCGTCGGCTACGGAGACGCCGGTCGCGGTCTTGCCGATCACGACAACGAGTTCCGATTCGGCGTCCACCTTCTCGGAGTCGGTTGGGATCCTGATTACGTCGCCGGGGCCGGCGAGTGAGGTGTGGATCTTGAAAAACGGCTCCGGCCGCTCGGGAGCAGGGGCATCGTGGAGGTGGGAGCCGTAGTTCAGCGCCATCGCCAGCATCTTCTTTGGCAAAACCGGCGCGAGCAGCTTCACGCTTTCCAGGCTGTGCGTCTTGCCAGTCTCGCTGTAGCTTTCATAGCCGGGGCCGGAGATCTCTTTGACCGTATCGCCTTCGACGATTCCGTACGCGGTGGCGCCGCCTGCCTCGAACCGTACAAATTTCATCGTTTCTCTCCCCCGTCTCTCTTCTGCATCTGGCGCTGCCACGTGGGATGGCGGTCGTAAATTTCTTGTATCTGAGTGCGAGGCGCAAGTGTAAGGTACCGGCTTCCCCGCTGCCATCCCGTCTAAACTGGCATCCCGTTTAGACTGGGCGGCCCATCCCTCGAATCGATGACAGGGAGCGAGATGTTCGATTTAGTTATCAGGAACGCCAATCTCGTCGATGGCACCGGCGCGCCGGGCTATTCGACTGACATTGCGGTGCATGCGGGGCGTATTGCCGTCATAGGCCGTGTGGACGGCGATGCGGAGGAGGTCGTGGACGCCGCGGGCAAGACCGTGACACCCGGCTTTATCGACCTCCACACGCATTCCGACGGTTCATTCCTGCTGGACCCGGTGGCCGACTCCAAGGTCCGGCAGGGTGTGACGCTTGAGTTGATGGGCAACTGCGGCATGAGTTTTTGCGCGCCTCTTGGCGGAATGGCCCGGGAGTATCTGGACGACTGGTTGGAGCGATATGAGGTCGATATCGCCGTCGACTGGACCGGCATGGGCGGGTATCTGGACGCACTGGAGGGCATCGGTTCGACGGTGAACCTTGCGGCGCAGGTGGGGCATGGAACGGTGCGCCAGAACGTGCTTGGCATGGATGCGAGGGCCCCGTCTGGCGATGAGCTTGCCGCGATGGAACGGCTGGTAGCGGAGAGCCTTGATGATGGCGCGCTGGGGTTTTCGACCGGCCTGTTCTATACGCCGGGGAGCTACTCGTTGACTGACGAGGTGATGGCGCTGGCGCAGGTGGCTGCGGATCACGGGGCGCTCTACTCGTCTCACCTCCGCTCAGAGGGCGCAGACGGGCCCGGCATGATGACGGCGTACGAAGAGGCGCTCGAGATCGGCCGCAGGACCGGAGTGCGGGTCGAGCTATCGCATGTGAAGTGCAAAGGATCTCCCGTCTGGGGTCGTGCGAACGATCTGCTTGAGCTGATCGAAAAGGCCCGCCGCGAGGGGCTCGACGTCGCGGGCGACCAGTATCCATATCCCCGCTCGTCGACCGCGATGACCGGCGCGCTGTTCCCGAAATGGGTGCAGGAGGGTGGACGTGAAGCGGTACTGGAGCGGATCTCCGATAGCGATACGCGGGCGCAGGTCCGGGCAGGCATCGATTACAACATCGGGCTTTACAAGGGGCCGGAGGCGTTTACCTTTTCGTCGTACGCTCCCGAGCCGCGTTACGAGGGGATGGACCTGGGCCAGATCGCTGATGAGCTGGGCGTTGAGCCGGCGGAAGCCGCGTTGCAGATTTACGAGCGCGGGACCGGGCAGGTCGTGCTCGCGTCGCTCAGGCAGGACGACGTGGACACCATCGCAGCCGCACCGTTCATCTCGGTGGCCTCGGACGGCAACTCGCTGCGGACCGAGGGGCCGTTGTCGGCAGGTGTTCCGCATCCGCGGAGCTACGGCACTAACGCCAGGTTTTTCTCCGAGTACGTGAACAAGAAGGGGTCAGTCAGCCTGGAGTCAGCCGTCTACCGCATGACGGGTCTTCCGGCGGAGCGGCTGGGGCTCACCAAGCGCGGCCGGATCTCGCCCGGCTATGCCGCGGACATCGTGTTGTTCGACCCTGATGTAGTGGTCGATAAAGCTACGTTCGATAATCCCCACCAGTACGCTGTGGGCATAGATGAGGTCTGGGTGAACGGCGTTCGCGCTATTGCCGGCGGCCAGCCAACGGGGGCAACCGCCGGCCGGGTACTGCGGAGCAGGGAGGAGTAGAGCAGCGTGTTTGATCTGATCATCAGAAACGGGGTCGTGTACGACGGCACCGGCGCGAGCGGCATCCCGGTCGACGTTGGGATCAACGGCGACGCCATCACCGCGGTGGGCGATCTTGGTGCCGCGGATGGCGAGGTGTTGGATGCCGGCGGGCACGCGGTATCGCCGGGTTTCATAGACCTCCACACGCATTCCGATAACTCATTCCTGGTGGACCCTCTTGCCGACTCCAAGGTCCGGCAGGGCGTGACACTTGAGTTGATGGGCAACTGCGGCATGAGCTACTGCTCGCCGATCAACGATAGAAACCGGGAAGAGTGGCGCGACCGGACTACTAAATTTGATGCCGATAAGGAGTTGGCCTGGGATGACTTTGGCGCGTGGCTGGACGCGCTAACGGAGTCTGGCTCGACGCTGAACCTCGCCGCGCAGGTGGGCCACGGCACGGTGCGCAGCGCCATCGTCGGGATGGATGCCCGGGCGCCATCTGTCGAGGAGTTGCTCGCCATGCGCCGGATGGTTGCCGAAGCCATCGACGCGGGCGCCCTTGGATTCTCAACCGGTCTCTACTTCGCGCCGGGCAGCTACTCCCTGACGGACGAGGTGGTGGAGCTTGCCACCGAGGCTGCGGAACGCGGGGTGCTCTACTCGACCCATCCCCGCTCGGAGTCGAACGACGGCTGCGGGCTGATGGTCGCCATCACGGAGGCCATCGAGATCGGCCGCCGCACGGGCGTGCGCGTCCAGATCTCCCACATCAAGTGCAACGGCACGTACGTCTGGGGCCGCGCCGGGCAGGTGCTGGACCTGATCGAGGATGCCCGCCGCGAGGGGCTCGACGTAGCGGGCGACCAGTATCCGTACACGATATCCAGCGCTGGATTGAGCGGGGTGTTGTTTCCGCGCTGGTCGCAGGCGGGCGGCAGGCAGGCGACGCTTGGCCGCATGCAGGACGACGACCTGCGCGCCCGTATGCGAGACGGCATCGAGATCGGACTGATCCGGTACCAGGGCCCCGAGGGTGTCGTCGTGGCAAACTACGCCCCCGATAGTTCGCTCGAGGGGAAGACGCTTGGGGAGATCGCGGACGGCATGGGCGTTGATCCGCGCGAGGCCGCCCTGAAACTTTACGAGCGAGGTGAGGCGTCGGTGGTGCTCCACTCGATGAGCGATGAAGACGTGGACCTGATCACGCGCGCGCCCTATGTATCGATGGGTTCAGACGGTAGTTCGTTGCGGACCACGGGGCCGCTTTCGTCGGGCGTGCCGCATCCGCGCAACTACGGCGCCAGCGCGCGGTATCTGGCGCGCACGGTCAGGGAGCGGAATGTCATGGGGCTTGCCGAGGGCATCCATCGGATGACGGGTATGCCGGCCGAGCGCTTGCAGCTGAGCAGGCGGGGCCGCATCGCAGCGGGGTACGCCGCCGACATCGCCATCTTCGACCCCGATACGGTTCAGGACAACGCCACGGAGGCCGATCCTCACCAGTATGCGACGGGCGTGAGCCATGTGCTCGTGAACGGAGCATTCGCCGTGAGGGATGGCCAGCCGACGGGCGCGACTCCGGGCCGTGTTTTGCGAAGCCGGGACGCGTGAGTTAGTCAGGCGATCAACGGGCATTCGCGCGCGGAGTTAGGCTTTACTGCATTAGTAACTATCTCAGAACACGTTTTCAGGCGTGGGCGTGTGAGTGGGTTTCTCCCTCACCCTTCGTTACGCTCAGGACGGCGCTCCTACCGGAAGAGGGAGAGTTAATGAGACGGTCGAGAGGACAATCGTTGAATGCCGGGATTTGACATGGTCATCAAAAACGGGATGGTGGTTGACCCATCCCAGGGGCTGCACGCGAAGAAGGACATAGCCGTAGCCGGCGGCGTGGTCCATTCGATTGAGGATCACATCCCGGACGGCGATGCCCGCGACGTCATAGAAGCCGACGGATTGATCGTCACCCCGGGTCTTGTCGATCTGCATGTCCACATCTGGTGGGGCGTCGCGCATCTTGCAATCGAGGCCGACCCTTCATCGCTGGCGCGCGGGGCGACAACGGTCGTCGATGCCGGCTCGTCCGGATCCAACACGTTCCCGGGATTTCGCCGCTACGTGATGGAGCGGGTGAATACCCGGGCGTATGCGTTCCTCCACATCTCCGGCATGGGCCAGCTTGACAACGATATCGGCGAACTGGAAGACATACGGTGGGCGCGCGTCGGCCCGGCGGTCGACACGGCGAAGGCGAACCAGGATCTTATCGTCGGCATCAAGGTCAGGCTCACCGAGGGCATAGTCGGCGCCAACGATGTCGTCGCCTTGGAGCGGGCGGTGGAGGCGGCGGAGCATATCGGCCTTCCGTTGATGATTCACATCGGCGGGACACATCATCCGCTGGAGGAGATTTTTGGCAAGCTACGCAAGGGTGACATCGTCACGCATAGCTTTACGGCCAACGCGCCCGGCATTATTACCGACGATGGGAAGGTGATTGAAGCCGCTGTTGATGCCCGCAAGCGCGGGGTTAATTTTGACGTTGGCCATGGCGCCGGTAGCTTTAGCTTCAAAGTGGCGGAAGCGGCCATGTCTCATGGCTTCACCCCTGCCACAATCAGCTCCGACGTCCACCGCTATAACGTGCGCGGGCCGGTCTTTGACCTTGCGACTACGCTCTCGAAGTTCATGCACCTCGGCATGTCGCTCGACGAGGTGGTCCGGCTGGGTACGCAGGCCCCGGCGGAGGCGATCGGCAGGGGTGACATCGTTGGGTCGCTGAAGCCGGGTGCGGCGGCAGATGTGGCGATATTCCGGCTGAGAGAAGGTCCGGTAGAGTTTAGAGATGCGCGCGGCGATGTGCGGCTAGGCGACCGGCTGCTGGAGCCGGTAGAGACTGTCCGGGCGGGCCGCCGCTTCTCGCCATTTCATGCCGCGCACCATGATCACACCCCGCCTGCTGGCTTCTGAGGACCAGACACTGACTGCCCCAAGTATCTCAAACCAGGTGGCCGGCGAAGGGCCCGAAGCGTCGCCAGAAATGCCCAAAATGGCGATAACCGTTCGCGGCCTTGCCAAGTCGTACGGCTTCAACGGGGTGCTCTCCGGCCTGGACATGGATGTATCGGCAGGAGAGGTGTTCACCATTTTCGGGCCGAACGGCTCGGGCAAGACCACGCTTCTGAGGGTGCTTGCCACCCTGACCCGGCCCGACTCGGGGCGGGTAGTCATCAACGGGTTCGACTTCACCAGGGAGGCGGCGCTTGTCCGCAGCACCATCGGCGTCGTCATGCACTCCTCGCTGCTTTACGGCGACCTTACCGGGCGAGAGAACCTGCGGTTTTACGGCCGGATGTTCAACCTTGCGGAGATCGAGAACCGGATAAACGAGGTGGCCGAGCGCATGAACGTGGCGCATCGGCTGGACGACAAGGTGCGCGATCTTTCGCACGGCCTGGAGAAGCGAGTCTCGTTTGCTCGGGCGCTGCTCCACCGGCCGAAGTTGCTGCTGCTGGATGAGCCCGAAACCGGCCTTGACCAGAACACGCTGGCGATATTCGAAGGCCTGCTCGCCGACTACCGGAAGGTCGGTGGCTCGGTGGTCATGACGACACACTCCCTGGAGCGCGGGCTGGCTCTTGCCGATCGCGTCGCGATACTTGGCGGCGGGAAGTTCGTCTTCGTCGACTCGAGCGACAACATCGAGCCGGGCGAGCTACCGGGAATTTTCGGCCGGCTCACCGGAGAGCGCCAGTGAAAGTGCGAGGGAGAGTTCCACTGGGGCCGGTATGGGCCGTCGCCAAGAAAGACCTTCTGCTGGAGGTTCGGAATCGAGAGATTGTGATCTCCCTCCTCGTCTTTTCGGGGCTCATCTTTATCATCTTCAACTTCGCGATCGAACTGACGTCGGCAAACCGGGATACCGTCGGGCCGGGCGTGCTCTGGGTGGCGGTGGCGTTTGCATCGGTTCTCGGCCTCAACCGGTCGTTCATCATCGAGAAGGACGGCAACGCCCTGGACGGGCTGCTATTGACGCCGGTGGGACGCGACACGATTTTGATCGGCAAGACGGTCGGCAACTTCATCTTCATGGCCGCCGCGCTCGTCATTCTGTTTCCCGTTTTCACGGCGCTATTCGATGTGAACGTCCTGAAGATCGAGGTCTTCGTGATTGCGTTGCTCACGATCCTCGGCCTCGCGACGGTGGGCACGATGTTTGCGGCGCTGTCCGTGAACACACGGGCGCGGGAGATCATGCTGCCCGTGCTGTTTCTGCCCATCGCCGTCCCGATACTGATATCGGCGGTGGAGGGGACGGCGCGGGTAACGGAGGGCGGCGGATGGGGCGACGCGCTGCAATGGATCGAGATTCTGGCCGCGTTTGATGTCATTTTCATCGTCGCCGCGTTGCTCACTTTCCAGTTTTTGCTGGAGGACTAAGCAGGCCCCACTGCGGGCCCGGTTATTCTCCATGGGCATGGGTCCGCAAATGGACACGCGGCCATCGCCAGAGGGTGGAATCTGAGCCGTGTTTTTTGACGTTTAAGTGAACTGAAATCACGTTGGATTGTGATAGACTGCACGAAGTATTTTCGGAGGGTTTTTGGTGGTCGGCGCGGTAGGTCCAAAGCGTGCTGTCTGGCTGGTCATAACGGCTGGTCTGGTGCTGTTCACCATGTGGATGATCTTCGAGTGGGCGCCCACCGAGAGGAACCTCGGCGAGATCCAGCGCGCCCTCTACATCCACGTGCCTCTCGCCTGGATCTCCATGGTCGCCGTATTCATCGTCGCCTCGGCGAGCGTAATGTACCTGATCACGGGCAAGCGCAAGTGGGACTCGGTGGCCCTCGCCACCGCGGAGACGGGTGTCCTGGTGGGGACGCTCATGCTCGTTACCGGCGCCATCTGGGCGAAGCCGATCTGGAACGTCTGGTGGACCTGGGACGCGAAGCTGACGACCACGGCAATCCTGTGGTTCCTATACGTCGCTTACCTGATGCTCCGGGCGTTCGCGCCGCCGGGCAACCAGGCCTACAGGATGGCCGCCGTGGTGGCGATTCTGGGGGCCATCGACGTGCCGCTCGTCTATTACGCGGCCGATCTCTGGCGGACCGCGCATCCCGAACTCCTCATAGGGCCCGCGGCCGAGTCTTCGGGCCTCAGTTCCGAGATGTCCATCACCCTTCTGGTATCGGTCGTCGCGTTCACAAGCCTGTACGCATACATGGTGGTGGACCGGTATCGGGTGCGGCAGTCTGAGAACGAGCTTGGTGAACTGAAACGCGACGTTCGTAATCTCTTATATCGGCCGGCGGCGGAGCCGGCAACGGCCGCCACGATGCGCGGCGCCGTGCCCGCGGCTTCAGGTGACTAGATGCTTGCGGTATTGAAGCGGCCCTCGTCCATCGTTTTGGCGCTGCTTGTGCTGCTCGTGCCGGCGGGCGCGGTTGCGCTGGCCTCTGCCGGAGGTCCGCCTGAAGTGGCCGCTGAGATCGCGGCGCAGGAGAACACCAACACAGAGGCTAACCTGGATTTCCTGTTTGCCATTTACATGATCACCTGGGCGGGATTCTTCGCATACATATTCGTCGTCTCACGCAGGCAACGCACCATGGAGCGGGAGATAAAAGACTTACGGCAACTGCTGACTGAGCAGATGCCGTCCGGGCAACCGGGCACGGGGAAGGGCTAGGGCCTCACCGTATGGCTCCTGATCAACGAGACGAGATAGATCTGGATTCTCCGGACGTGGAGCCGGACGATCTGCCTGATGTGCTGAGGCCGGCAACGTCGGCCTCGGCCAGCACTCTGCTGAGCCCGCGGACTAAGCTAATTCTCTTTGCTGTTCTGATAGCAGCTGCGCTGTCGTTTTTCGCCATCCAGGCATTTCAGAATGCCTCTGTCTATTACGTGACTGTCAACGAGCTGCAAGAGCAGGGAATCACCGGCGATGGCACCCTGGTACGGGTCGCGGGAAAGCTGGTGAGCGAGTCTTTCGAGCGCGCCGACAACGGTCTGGAAGTCTCCTTCTCTATCCGTGATGAGGAGGGCCAGGTGCTACCGGTCGCCTATTCGGGCGAAGTGGGCCAGCTCTTCTTCAACGACCACTCAGAGCTGATTCTGGAGGGGGCATACGGAGCAGACGGTGTTTTCTCTACCGAGACCCTGATCGTGAAGTGCCCGACGAAATACGTGAACGTCCAGGAGACGGTTGACGAATCGAGCGGAAGTGATGCGTTCTCAGCCGACTATGACGACCCTGAGACGATCACTGAGATCTATAAAGCGAACGGCGGGACCTAGAGGGTCTTTGGATGTAGTTCGCGCGAGAACGCCCCGCTGGCCGCGGGGCGTTGCGTTTTCCTGAGATCGTTACTTGGCGCGGGTGGTCGCCTGGCGAATATGCTCCAGCAGGCTGTCCGGGGGCCGGCTTTTCGGCAGATTCCGAAGTAGTCCGACAGTGGACTGAAGTGACGAGAACCAGGGGTTGCAATCGGGGCACTCGTCCAGATGGGCGTTGAGTTTCCTGGCGGTTTCCTCATCGCAATCCCCGTCGATCAGGTCAGACCCGCGTGTTCGCAACTCTTCGCAGGGGGTCATTTCGGGCTTCCCCGCGCCTCTCTTGAAAAATCTGAATACCACTGCTGTTCAATGCCCCCGTGCCAAATCCGGCGCTTGCGTGCTTGTATTTTTTTATCACGATCTGTCGGTCGGGTACATCCCTCCCGGCCATCGTCCGTGCAAATAATTGGATGCCCGTATGTGCCCGGTGGATTCGGATTGCCACTCGCGAGCAGATCGCGGGCAGCCTGATCACCCTGTGCGTACAGATAATTAGACGATATGATAGGCGAGCCGGTGCAAGCCCTCCGGGGAGGGCTGGACCCGGCGCGATTTGAGCGCCAATCGCCGATGGAGTGCAATGACTTCCAGCAGCACATCTGTGATGGATGACGAGAAGTTCGAGCAGATCGTTTCTGAGCATTCGAGTTTCGTCTACAACGTCGCGTACAGGATGATGGGCAATCCGGATGACGCCGATGAGGTCGTCCAGGATACGTTCCTTTCCGCTTATCGAGCACGCGACAGGTTCCGGGGCGACGCGCAGGTGACCACGTGGCTATATCGCATCGCGACGAACGCGGCACTGATGCGGCTCCGAAAGAACAGCCGCAAGAAAGAGATCTCGACCGACCCCACAGAGTTGTACCAGCAGATCGACCGGGCCGACTGGGCGGATGCTCCGGACCGCACCGCGTTGAACAATGAACTCTCGGAGCAGATTCAGGGAGCCATTGAAACTCTGCCCGACGATCTGAAGGCCGCGGTCATATTGCGGGACGTTGAAGGGCTTACGAACGACGAGGCGGCCCAGGTGCTGGAAGTGTCGATATCGGCTTTGAAGGCAAGGTTGCATCGCGGAAGGGTGACACTCCGCAACATCCTGGCTGATTATGTCAATCAGCGAAGTTCGTAAACTCGCTCAGAAAACTGCATATACGGAAAGACCCGCCGATATGAGCGGGTCTTTTGCCATTGTGGGCGCGGGCGGGATGAACTTCGCGGCCTAGATCGCGTATGTCGCCAGAATTTTCTCTGCCGTCACGCTATTGGCTTTGCCGGCGATTGCGCCGTATGCCTGGTCCAGGGTAGGCCGCTCTTCCCGGTAGACGAGTCCCAGCGGGATCCTGGGGTCCTTCAACAGTTCGACGGCCTGCGCCTTGTCGGTCGGGTCGTACCCGTCCGGCAGCCCGAAAATCCCCGGCTCGATTCCCTTCCGCTTATTGCCCTTCAACTCCTCGTACGTGTCGTTGTAGGTCGTGCAGGGCGATATCACGTGGACGATGGAAAACCCTCGATGCTCCATCGCCTCCTCGATCAAAGCGGCGAGCTCGCGCGGTTTGCTGGAGTAGTGCGACGCGATGAACGTCACGCCGATCTCAAGGTAGTAGGCGAGTGGCTGGACCGCCCCCTCGATCTTGCCGAACGGCGTGGAGCTGGTTACTACGCCAAGCTGGGTTGTCGGCGAGCTTTGGCCCTTCGTCAGGCCGTAGACGCCGTTGTCCATGATGATCGCCGTGATGTCCAGGTTCCGGTTTGCCTGCGGGCCGATGTGCTCCATGCCGATGCTCAGGAAGTCTCCGTCGCCGGCGACGATCATAACGTTGAGCTGGGGGTTGGCGGACTTCACGCCCATCGCGATGGGCAGAGACCGGCCGTGAATGCCATGGATACCGTATGGCTGCTCGATCGACTCCATGAGGTGGACCAGGTTGCCTGAGCAGCCGATGCCGGCCACGATCACGTGGTCTTGCATCCGCGTCTCAAACTTCTCGTTGCGTGCAGTAAGGGCCCATTCGACGGCTCGGCGGACGCCGAAATCCCCGCAGCCGGGGCACCATTTGAAGTCGTAATTAGGGTTCTTTGAGGTCATGCGGGGACGTTCCCCTCCTGGTGCTGGCGCACCATTGTCTCTATTCTGTCGGCCAGCGCGCCGGCCTTGAATGGCAGTCCGGTGTACTGCGTGATCGATTCTGCTCTTACGCGATCCATGCGAAGAAGAGCGGACCACTGGCCCTGGAAGTTCAACTCAGGGACGATCACGAGCTCTTTCGACTGCAAAATATCCAGAGCGCCTTCGGGTAGCGGGTGTAGATACATAGTGTAGAACCAGCCGATGTCTACGCCCCGTTCCTGGAGGAACTCGAACGCTTCCCGCGCCGGGCCTTTGGTGCCGCCCCAGGGCATCATTACCACGGACGCCTCCGGGTTGATCTCTTCGTAGTCGCCATCGTTCAGCAGGTTCAATTTGCTGAAGCGGCGCTGCGTGCCGTGAACGTGTACTTCCGCGAGATGTGTCGTATCGCCAAACTCATCGTGCTCCGACCCGTTTGCGATGTAGGCGCCTGGGCCGCCGGGGAGGGGCATTGGCGACATTTCCGCGGCCTCGTATCTCCGGTAGCCGTTTTCACCGGAGTAGACCTGTCGCTCTTCGACTCTTATTCGAGACAGGTCCGGCATCGGGATGTTCTGTTTCCGTTCTGAGAGGACCATCTCGCTGATCAGGATGACCGGTCCCTGGTAGCGCTCGGCCCAGTTGAGCGCCCTGGCGGCCCCGAAGATGCACTCTTCCAGATCACCGGGGGCGATGATCGGCAGTTTTACGTCGCCGTGTGCGGGGTGGATGCAGGCGAAGAGGTCTGACTGTTCCGTTTTCGTCGGCAGCCCTGTCGCCGGCCCTCCCCGCTGGACGTTTACGACGACCAGGGGAATCTCGGCCATCCACGCGAGTCCAAGGCCTTCGCTCATGAGAGACAGTCCGGGGCCGGAGGTGGCGGTCATCACCTTGCGTCCGGCGTAGCTGGCGCCGATCAGGGCGTTGATCGACTCGATTTCCGAAGACACCTGGTGGACGAAGTGGTCCTTGCCGAGGAGGCGCGACTCCATCCAGACCAGGATCTTCGTGGCCGGAGATATGGGGTAGCCGACGTAATAGTTGAGGCCGGCCGCCATGGCGCCGATGCCGATGGCGTCGCTGCTCTCGATCATGATCTGCTCGTAATCAGGAGGGATTGGAGCCGCGATATCATCGAGGTGAATGCCACTGTCCCGGGCCGCCTGGGCGCCCAGGTCTACGGCCGCGTCGTTCGAGGAAATGATCTGCTCATCGTTGGGCCGGCCGCGGGTGTACTTGGCCTTATTGAAGCGGCGGATGTCGTCCAGGTCCAGGCCGATCTCCTGCGCGATGGCGCCCACGATCACGAAGTTGGTGGCCCGTGGGTTGCCCACCTCTTTGGCAAGCGCTTCGACATCGATTCCGAAGCTCTTACCGTCGTCTGGCAACTCAAACTCTTTCAAGTTGTAGATGGTTACGCCGCCGGGACGCAATTCCGGTATATGGTGGACGTAGCCATACTCGTTGAATGCCACCAGGAGGTCCGGGTAGTCTCCCTGGCTCGTCACAGGGCTGGTTGAGATTCGGATCTGGGTCCAGATCGGGCCGCCAAGTATCTGTGATGGGAAGGTGGCAAAGGTGTAAACGTGATAGCCCGCGCTCGCCGCGGCGCTCGCCAGGGCTTCTGTCGCGGTGACCACGTTGGCCTCACCCGCGAATCGGACAATGAAATCTCGCTTGTCCAACCGATCCTCCAGGGCCACTTCCTCGACCCGCGGCCTGACCCGTGGCCTGATCCGTGGCCCGGCTCCTGGGCGGAAGTGACCGGCAGCGGCCGAATCGCCTCGGCCCACTACCTCTTCTAGTCTATATTTCTATTCAGTATGACGAGGGCGGCGCTAATGACCGCTGCCGATGCTTCATCAATGTGGCCCGTGCGAAACAGCGCGCGTCGGGGCCAGCCTCTCTATTAGATGCTGGCCTTCAAGTGCCGGATGAGATTTGCTGGCATGGTTTTGGCAAGGCGCCAGACCGTAATCCTGGCTCCCGGACGCGCCCGCGCGCTCGTTCAGTTGACAAACCGTCATGACAAATTATCGGGTTCGGCAAGTTCGAGTGTCAACCGAGTTTCATACGGTTGATCTGCGATTACCACCGGACATGGCCGGAGAGAGATGGTGGGATGACTTTGTGACAAATTCCACAGACTCACGATAAACTCTCGTGAATCTCTGGTCACTCTCTCGCGTGGGTGGGCGCCGTGGCTATCCGGTAGTCCGAACACACGAATGGCAGACAGGCAGGCGTGTCCGCATATGAGGCAGTTGAAAGCGAATTCGTACGGCGGTGTGGTATTGCGGTCGCGCGGGCCCACAGAGTATGACGTCGCGATATGCGGCCGTATGGCGGACGGTACCTGGCGATTGCCGAAGGGCTCGCCGGATCCGGGCGAGTCGGCGGAAACCACGGCGCGCCGTGAAGTTCAGGAGGAGACTGGACTTGCAGTTGAGATCATAGATAAAGTCGGCGACGTCAACTACGAATTCGTGCGCCGGGCCAGCGATACGCGCTACGATAAGACCGTCTCGTTTTACCTGATGGCAGCAGTTGGCGGGGACATGGCCAACCATGATGAAGAACACGACATTGTGAAGTGGATTGACGCCGCTTCGGCCACGAGGCAATTAACTTTCGACAATGAATCCCGGATCCTGGAAGCGGCTATTACCATGGCCCAAGAGCGAGCGGCCGGCTGAACGCAATCTCCGGCTGCAGGGCCGTCTTGTCGTCCTGAGGGAGAAGCGGATAGAAGACGTTGAGGCCGATTTCGCATGGCGCGTCGACTCGGAACTTGCCTCGCTGGACGCCGCCCCACCGCTTCGCCTATCGCTCAAAGAGTACAAACGTTACTTCCGGGACGAGTTGGAATATCCCTCACCCTGGTCGGTTCGTCTCGCAGTGGAAACTCTGGACGGCGAGCATATCGGAAACGTCATGTACTACGACGTCGACGAACGCAAGCGCCAGGCCGAACTGGGCATAATGATCGGCATTAGAGAGTACTGGGATCGCGGCTATGGGACGGACGTAGTCGCTACCGTCCTGCGCCACATATTCGTCGAGACCGGCATCGAGCGTGTCTATCTACACACGCTGGAATGGAATGAGCGCGCACAGACGGTCTTCAAGAAGACGGGATTCGCTTCGGTCCGGAAGGTCTCTCGGGATGGGCATAACTTCATATTGATGGAGGCGTTGCGTTCCGACTGGCTTATCGATCATCCCGATGAAGATCGTGACGCGAAAGCAGCGGGGAATCGTGCGCCGGCGGATGTTGAGGGCGGCAGGTCCGGGGTTCCGGACTAGACGCCGTCCGGCGAGAGTATCAGCGTGGCCCGACGCTCGTTATCGACCTGCGACCTGTCCCAGAGCATCGGATGGTATTCGCCTGCGAGCCATGGCTCGATCAGATCGTCGTAGTGCCTGCTCCCGAGGCGTCCTGACTGGCCCGGTGCGTACATCGCTATCGCGCCGGGCAGATCGCCCATGTCAATGATCTGCCGGTATGACTGCCCGGCAGACGTCGCTGAATAGGGTCCGGAGGCCGGGTACGACGCCTGCCACGGCGTGTCTGAGTCGCCGCCGATCTGATACGGCCCGCGATTGAATACCCGGTCCAGTGGCTGGCGCAGACCCATAGGGTGGGCGAAGGTCATCTTGTGCATGTTGCCCCAGCTCCATCCGGCCCGGTCATCTCCCTGTGTCGCGCGCAGTTCCCGGACGGCATCGGCCAGCGCCCACTCCAGCGCCGCCTCACTGCCGCCGGCACGCTCGACCCATTGGGGTGATGCCCCGCCCTCGTTGTCCAGGAGCCGCAGGAGAATCGTTGTGTCGTAGGTGACGTACTCGCTTTCCGAGGCGAGCAGCGGGTGCATTCCGTCTCCCATCACCTGCCGCGTCATCTCGGGCCCAAGGGCCGGCTCGAGCAGGTGGCGGAGCAGGCGCCTCCGCATCAACTCGTAGATTGCGCCGGGCGCGGATGCCGCATCCAGCACGCCATCCCAGGACTTCAACAGATCAGCGCCCAGCTTTGCGTCGGGGTCGTCCGGGTCAAGATCACGCACGAGGTCGGCGAATTGCAGTCCCGGCAGGCAGGTGAAGTCCAGCTGCAGGGCCATCGATTCAAAAGCACCGAACTTTTCAGAACCTGCGATGACCTCTTCGAGACGGTTGGCGCGATAGCCGGGGATCCACATTGAGCCAAGATGGTGCGGGTACGCGTCGTCGACGATGCGGTTGTTGGCGGAGATGAGATAGCCCTGAGCCGGGTTCAGGGCGTGCGGCATCTCCTCGTACGGGATCTCGCCGACGAGTCCTGAATCGGGCGACCAGCCCTCAACCGGCAGTGTGCCGTTTCCGCTTGCGCGCACCGGTACCGCGCCGGCGGCCGTGTATCCGATATTGCCTTCTACGTCGGCGTAGATGAAGTTCACCTGCGTTGCCCGCAGCTTGCGGCAGGCATCCCGGAACTCGGCCCAGTTCCGGGCGCGGTTGATGCCAATGAATCCCGCAGCGTCCGGTGATGGGCCGAGAGACATGGCCCTGATGCTTGCCTTCTGGCCTTCTCCGACGTCAATCTGAGGCATTACGGGGCCATTCCGGGTGACGAGGATTTCCCTGGTTACCGGCTCCTTGCGACGCCGCACGTTGATCGTTTCCTGGATGGACTCGGCTTCCAGCCAGCCGACCGCCGTCTGGTACATGCGGGGCCGGGCGGGATCGAACCGCTCCACGACGACGTCTTGCGCATCGACGAACGAGACCGTCTGGCCCCATGCGATGTGCTCGTTATGGCCGATGACCACCCCGGGCAGTCCGGGGAACGAGACGCCGGTTGCGTGGAAGCCGGCGGCTTTCAGGTGGTTCTCGTACCAGATCGAGGGCAGCCGCAGGGGAAGGTGCGGATCGTTTGCCAGGAGAGCCGAACCCGAAGTCGTGCGGCCGCCGGAGATGGCCCATGCATTGGACGCTCCGCCGGTGCTGACGAAACCACCGGCCGGTGAGTCGTCCGATCGCGGAGGGCCGACCTCGATGCCTCTGGGCAGCGTGTCGACGTGGTCGGACGGGTACTCGATTCGCAGGTCGGCCGCGAGCTCCGGGCCGATCGCCTTGATGAGGCGGGCGGTAACCAGCTCGGGATACCAACCGTATGAGAGGCTCCATGTCAGAAGCCGCACGTAGCTCAAACTATCGAGCACGGTCCAGGGATCGGGTCTGTACCTCAGGAGAGTGAACTCCACAGGAAGGCGCCCGCCGAGGCCTGAGATGTGGGCGTTCACGCCGTCCGCGTAAGCGGTGAACAGGTCGATGATCTCCTGGGGCATGTTCTTCAGGTCCAGACTGGCGTTCCTGCTGAAGCCTAAAGTCCTGGCGATCGTGTCGGTCTCAATCAGCTCGCCGCCCACGATCTCGCTGAGTCTGCCGGCCGCGATACGGCGGCTCAGGTCCATCTGCCACATTCGGTCCTGCGCGTGGGTGAAGCCCTGGGCGAAGAAGAGATCGTGCTCAGTCGACGCGTATATATGCGGCACGCCCCAGCGGTCACGGATAATCTCAACCTCGCCGTCGAGCCCGGCGACCGCAATGCGTCCGTCGATTCTGGCCTGGCGGCGTTTCGAGAGCAGCGTGATCGCAAGACGGGCGATTGCGCCCAGTACCGCGTGCAAGGCCGGCATTGCTGAAGGCCTGCTGATGCGGGGGACCACGCGGTCGGCGTATGGCGTTTTCGAACTCATTGAACGATTGTCCGGTTATCCCACTCCCACCCTAACGCACACGAGTTAATGGGGCTCAGCTGAGTGCCGATGTTATCCTCCTCAGGTCCATATTCAGACCGATTTTCGCGGAACGCGAAACGGCGGCCAGGCAACGCAGACGTGATGCTCAATCGTTAGATGACTACCGACTACATGCCGACCGGAACGCAAGTGGGCGGGAGGAGTTTCCGGTTTTCGATAGGGGTATGTTCGCAAACCCAGATACGCGTTCTTGGATTGCCGTCACTACGCATGTACAGGCCTGAGAGGGGTGGGCGGAGATGGCAATCAGCTACCGGGCCTGCCGGCCCGGGGACGTCGAACGGGTGCTTGAGCTGTGGAAGATCGGCGCGCCTGGCGGCTCGACCAATACCAGGGCTGCGCTGGAGACGCGGCTTATTCGCGATCGCGAGTTGTTCCTGCTGGCGTGGGACGCCGACTTACTGGCGGGCAGCCTGATCGGCGCGTGGGACGGCTGGCGCGCGAACATGTACCGGCTTGCGGTGCACCCGGAGTATCGGCGTCGGGGTATCGGATCAGAGCTGGTGCGAAGGGTCGAAGAGAGGTTGCGGAAGTTGGGATCAACTCGGATCTACGCGCTCGCCCTCCTCGATAGCCCCCAGGCCGGGCGATTCTGGGCCGCGCTTGGATACGCACCAAACAGCGGAATCGAGGCGCTGGCGAAAAATGTGGAGCCTATCGACTGATGCATCAGAGATTCGATGAGCCGCTAGACGAGCTTCGGGAATCGCACTCCCCGGAAGCGATTCGCGAGCGGCTGGCTGAGGGACCCAGGCATTCGAACCTGGGTGACTTCGTGCTCGGAGCGATAGACGGAGCGATCACCACTTTCGCGGTAGTTGCGGGCGCGGTTGGCGCCGATCTCTCGGCGGGCATAATCGTCGTCCTCGGCGTCGCCAACCTTGTGGCTGACGGTTTCAGCATGGGCATAGGAGTCTTTCTCGGCGGGCGCGCGGAAGATCAGGAAGTCGACCGTCTCCGGTCCATGATCGAAACGCATGTCGAAGTCTTCCCCGAGGGCGACCGCGAGGCGATTCGCCAGATCTACGCCGCCCGCGGGTTTCATGGCGAAGACCTGGAGAAGGCAGTGCGGATCGTGACGTCTGACAGTGATCGCTGGGTCGACGAAATCCTGCACGAACTCCATGGGGTGATGTCGGTACCCGCATCCGCCGTCCGGGCGGGAACGGTCACCTTCCTGGCGTTCATGGTGGTAGGCGTGATTCCGCTGGTCATCTTCATAGCCAACGTTGCGCTCGGCGGAGATATCCCTTCCCCGTTTCTCTGGAGCGCGATTCTGACCGGAGGGGCGTTTTTCCTGATAGGCGCGATCAAGAGCCGCTTCGTCGCGGGCCACTGGTGGTATGAGGGGCTCGAAACGCTGCTCATCGGCGGCATAGCGGCCCTGCTGGCGTACGGCGTTGGCGTCGCGCTGCGCGGGATTGTTGACTCGGTCTGACGGCCGTGTTCCCCAGGGTTGCAACCGGCGTCGTCGGCCGGGCCGTATACGTGTCAATAGGGTCTGAATCGCCCGTAAATCATGGCGCGGGATCCAGACCAAATTAGGAACTATCTCGAGACGCGCATATAGACGCGGGCGTGAGAGCGGGTTTCTCCCTCACCCTAACCCTCTCTTCGAGTACCTGAGGTCGGCGCTCCCAGCGGGAGAGGGGGTTTTTCAGGTAGTTTTTCAATCTGGACATTCGTTTGATCAACGGTATGCTTCCGCCCACCGGACTTTCTATCCGGAATTCGGAGCCCAGATGCGAAGCAGCGCAGACGTGGTGATCATTGGCGGCGGGGTGATGGGCGCTGCGATCGCGTACCACCTTTCCGAACGCGGTGTCACCGACGTGGTGTTGCTGGAGCGCAAGACGCTGGCGGCCGAGGGAACCGGCCATTCCGGCGCGCTGGTGCGCCAGCACTACTCCCAGGACGCGCTCATCCAGATGGCTGTCCGGTCGGTCCGGATATTCGAGGAATTCGAGGAGCGGACCGGCCGCAAGAACGTCTTCAGCCAGACAGGCTGGATAAAGATCGGCTCCGCCGCGATGGCTGCTGAGATGGAGCTGAACATCGCGCGTCACCGTGCCTTCGGTGTGAAGGCCGACATGCTGTCAATGGACGAGCTTCTCGAGTTGATCCCGGGCATCAATCCCGAGGGAATAGGCGCGGCGCTGATCGAGCACAATGGAGGCCACGCCGACCCGGTGGCGACGACCGAGGGGCTCGCCGGGGTCGCGAAATCACGCGGTGCCGAGATCGCCGAGGGCGTGAGCGCGACAGGCATCTCAGTGTCCGGTGGCCGGGTGAGCGCGGTCGAAACGACCGCGGGGACCGTGGCGACGCCGGTGGTCGTCAACGCCGCAGGGCCGTGGGGAGCGGTGGTCGGGTCGTGGGTAGGCCTGGACATCCCGATCGAGGTTACGAGGGAACAGGACATCGTTCTCGAGGCGCCGGACCAACCGGA
>JADFHP010000065.1 GCA_022567135.1 Chloroflexota bacterium | reverse complement strand
GAACGGCTACATGGGCTACATGCCGGTTGCGGACGCCTACGAGCTCGGCGGCTACGAGGTGAACACAACGCCATACGCCGCGGGCGCCGCGGAGGACACGATCGAGGCGTGCACAGACGCCGTCAACGCCCTCTGGCGCTAGGCCCACGTCGAATATGGACGCCATCCACCCAAACAGAGTCGCGCTCGATCACCCGCTCGGCCGCCGCATCGCCATCTTCGGACGCGCCGGCAAGACCAGCCTGGCCAAAGCCATCGCCAATAAGCACGACCTTGAGTTCATCGAGGTCGATTGGATTCATTTCATGCCCGATTGGCAAGAACGGTCGGACGATGAGATCCTCGAAATCGTCACGGGAAAAATGGACGGCTCAGAGGCCGGCTGGGTCGTCGATCACCAGTGGAGATCGGTCGTATCGGCTGTGCTCGAGAGAGCCGACACGCTGATCCTGATAAATCTGCCCTGGCGAACTCTTTTTTGGATGTACGTGAAACGCAGCATCAGGCGTTCATGGACGGGCGAGTTGATGGCCGGCGGCAACAAAGAGACATGGCGGCTCTCATTCGCGAGCCGGGACTCCCATCTCTGGCACGTGATCAAGACGCGCAAGAACAACTATCGGGCACGGTTTGAGCCCGAGCTATCCGAAGGGATGGCCTACTACTTGATCGAATCGCTATCGGAGCTCAATCGATTCTACGAGGTCCACCAGCTGACGCGGCGATAGGCCTGCCGATAAGCTCAGAGGTCCAGCAGGTTGGTCCGGGTCTCGGCCGGCCGGGCGGTCTGCCTTATGGCGCCCCGCCACAGTTCCAGCTTCTCGGGCGCGCCGGCCTGTTCCACCGTGTACCCGTGGATGTCGATCGCGTGATTCTGGATTTCCCGCACCACGTCATCCATCGTCTCGCCGGAAACGGTGCCTCCACACGGATCGCCCAGATCCCCACACGGGATCGTAATCATCTTCCAAGCTCCCACTCGTAGAAAGTTCGATGCTCAATCGCACCGGCTATGAACTATTCGGGATGGTATCAGCAGTTAGATGCGCGGTGCTTATGCCGGGGTGAACTTCGGCAAAGTGATCTCGTCCGTGATCTTTTCGTAGACGACCTTGAGCGGCATATCGATTGATAGGTTTTCCGGCTCGGGCTCCACTCCCACGATGTTGGCCGGGACGCGCGGGCCCTCTTCCAGCTCCACGATGGCCGTTATGTAGGGCGCATCGCTAACGAAGCCGGGGTGCGGCGGCCGGTGGACGATGGCGAACGTGTAGAGCGACCCGTTGCCGGAGGCGTGTATCCAGTCGGTGTTGCGCGAGAAGCACTTCGGACAGATGTCACGCGGGTAGAAGTAGGCCTCGTCGCAGTCGTTGCACTTGCGGAGCCACAGCTCCTCTCGACGGGTGCCCTCCCAGTAGCGGTCGGACTCCGGCTGGGGGATTGGGATCGGTTTGTTGTATTCGGCCATTTCGTGTGCCTCGTGTCAGTGGGTTGGTATTGGGTGGAGATTTCGCTCGTTGCCGGCCTTCTTAATCCCGCGCCAGGATGACGGTGCCTGTCGATGACAGGTTGCCGCCGGTGCCGTGCGCCATCGCCAGGTTGCAGTCGTCGATCTGCCGCTCCCCGGCCTCGCCGCGGAGCTGCCGGATGGCCTCCACCACGGTGAAAATCCCGTACATGCCGGGGTGGGTATACGAGAGGCCGCCGCCGCTGGTGTTCAGCGGGAACTCCCCGCCGGGCGCGGTGCGCTGGTCGGCCACGAAGTCGGGACCTTCGCCGGGCTTGCAGAAGCCCAGGCTTTCGAGCGTCACCAGCACGGTGTAGGTGAACGAGTCGTAGATCATCGTGAGATCGAGATCGGAGTGCGTGATACCGGCCATCTCGAGCGCCTGCGGCCCGGTGAAGCGGCCGAAAGGCAGCGTCAGGTCTTCCATCTGCGAGATCATCGAATGGTCGTGGCCCTCGCCAACGCCAACCACCTTGACTCCACCCTTCCTGGCCGACTTCGCGCGCTCCGGCGTGGTTATTACGATCGCCGCCCCGGCGTCTGTGACCAGGCAGCAGTCAAAAAGGTGGAACGGCCACGAGATCCAGCGCGAGTTGTGATAGTCCTCGAACGTCATCGGCTCGTCCTTCATATAGGCCACCGGGTTCATGTTGGCCCACTTCCGGGTGGAGACTGCGATCTCCGATAGCGCCTGCCGGGTGCGGTCCTCACCGTACTCGTGCATGTACCGGCGGGCGGCCATGGAGTATGAGACGGGCGGACCCAGGATGCCGAACGGCGCCTCGTACTGCTGCGACGGGAGGCCGCGGTTTGCCGCAGCGCGGGCGCGGTCGGAGCGGCCGGACTGGCCGTGCGTGATCAGCGCGACTTCGCAGTAGCCGGCCTGGATGGCCGCCATGGCGTGCGCGATATGGATGACGAATGAGGCGCCGCCGACGATCGTGGCGTCGGTGAAATGGGGCTGTATTCCAAGGTACTCGGCAACGTCATAGGTGGAGTAGCCGGCCGTGAGATAGCCGTCGACCTCACTCATCGGTATGCCGGCGTCTTCGAGGGCGTTATGTGCCGCCTCGGCGTGCAGCTGGAGCGCCGACTTGTCGGGTAGCTTCCCGATCTGGTCGGATTCGGCGACGCCGACGATCTCGGCGGCCCCTGACAGGTCTTTCAGCTTCGACATTACAGGCATGGGTTTGGTCTCCTCTTCTGGCAGTTGCCGATGTCTCGTCCTGGCTGTTGCAGGGCCTGGTTCCTGTTCTTGCCGTATGGGCGGTGGATTGCCCCGCCCCTCCCGCGTGGATGGCCGACCGGGCTCGGGCGCAGCAAGCTACGCCCCTACTGGAGCGGCGAGTACGGGGTTGGGACGAGCAGTTCATTGCGGACGTTCTTCACGATAATCCCGTTGCGGTGGGACTCCTCAACGACCGTCGCCCACTCGGGGTCGTTGCGAAAACTCTCCCACGCATCCATGCGCTGCTGGGCGTTTTCGAAGGCGACCAGATACGTGAGGCGCTGATTGCTCTCGCCGACCTCGGTCGTCCAGTATCCAACGTTCTTGATGCCGTGCTTTTCGAATAGCTCGATGGTGTGCTCGCTGAAGCGCTTATTCAGCGCCGGGAGCATTCCCGGATTGCAGTCGTAGATTCGCAGTTCGTACAGCATGGCGGTCCTTCGGTATCGAGCCATCGTGGCCGGCAGTCTCCGCTTGCCGGGTGGCCGATTCTGTACCCGCGCCCGCGGCCCGTCAAGTTGGAACGCCCGCGATAGGCCCTCAGATTGCGTCCCAGTTCCGTTACCGAAATGTGACCGAACGCAATCCTGCCGCGCCGCGGGCAGAAATTAGAGTTGACGGCGGTGGGCTGGAGCGGAGTGGGCAAGATGGGGCTGCTGCCGGCAGGTATGAATACAGCTGTTCTCAAGACACTTATGGGCATCGCCGGCCTGGCGGTGTTCGTCGCCGCGATCGCGCTACTAATTCTCTGAGCCCTGGGCCGCCACAGTGTCCCCTGCTGGTCGATGACACCCGCCCATGTGCAGCCGGGTGACGACCTCGCGCGGGGTGTAGGGTACGTTCTCGGCAGCGCCGGGCTTGAGGTCTATTCCAATGACAGAACCTTCCTCCTCCCAACTACTGGGCCCATCCCTCACAGCAAACCAGATCACGAGCGCCTACAAGGCTGAACGGCGCGCGCTCGCCGAGTTGGTGAAATCGCTTTCAAGCGAGGAGTGGCTGTCAGAATCCGCCTGCGAGGGGTGGACCATCGGCGAGGTGGCCGCGCACTGCACGCTCGGAGACGGCATCCCCTGGGGCGTGGTGCGCTCCGTCATACGCGAGGTCGGCCTTGCTGCCGGCATCGAGCGGGTGCAGAAGCGATGGGCGGCAGAGGGGATCAACTACGTCGCCGACCGGCTGCGCAGCGACGAGGTTTCGATCTATTTGCGATGGGGATTCGGCAAGTGGCGTGTACTCAGCCTGGTGGAACTGGTAATTCACGCGGAGGACATTCGGCGCCCGCTGGGAAGGCAACGGCACCGGCCGCTGGACCCCGCGCTCGCCGCCCCGCTCCTCGAGCCCATGGGACGCCGCGTGCGGGAGATCGGCGTCCGTGGATTCGTCTCGCTGGCGCCTCACGGGCTCCCGGCGAGAACATACGAGGTGAAGCCCGGCCGGGGCGCAAGCCTGATTCGAGAAAAACCAGAATCGCCCGAACCGGACGCCGTAATTTCCGGCGATCCGCTCGAGTTGATCCTCAGGCTTTCGGGCCGTCCGGCGAAGCTGACCGTCGAGGGAGATAGCGAGAGCGAGTTTGCCGACGCCACACGCGAGTTCGCCGGAGCGCGCAGCGAAAACGTCGGCTCGATGTATTGGAGATAATTACCAGATGAGTTCAAAGAGACGCCTGATGCTGGTCTTTGGCCATCCCGACGACGAATCGCATCTTGCCGGCAGCACCATCGCGAAGTACAGCGCCGAGGGTGCGGAGGTGGTCGTCGTGATCGCCACCCGCGGTGAGGCCGGCGAGATCGCCCCGGGGGTTGACGCGACAGCCGAGAACCTGGGCGAGATTCGCGAGGCTGAGCTGCGAGCGTCCGTGGCCGTTGCCGGCGCGTCCCTTGAACTGCTCGACTACCGCGACTCAGGCATGGAAGGCACGCCAGAGAACGAAGACCCGCGCGCCTTCGTGCAGGCGCCTGAGGACGAGGTCGTCGGCACGCTCGTCTCCCTCATGCGTAAGTACCGGCCCCACGTGGTCGTGACCTTCGACGAGAACGGCGGCTACGGCCATCCCGATCACAAGTTCATCAGCAAGACGACTACCGGCGCGTTCCTCGCATCCGGCGACACAGGACGCGCCCACACCGAGGGGCTGCCTCCGTGGACCCCGAGCAAGCTCTACTACATGGGCTTCCCGCGCTCCCGCATCAAGCGTTTCATAGAGGAGTACGTGAAGATAAAGCCCGACAACGATTTCCGGGACATAGACCCCGAAAAAATGGGCATTCCTGACGAACAGTTCACGACGCGACTGGACGTTGCCGAATACGTGTCTGTCAGGCGCGAGGCCGCCTCGAAGCACCGCACGCAGGGAAGTCCGTTCGATATGTTCCCCGAGGCCATGCAAGAAGAGGTCTTCGGCAACGATTACTTCGTGCTGGTTCACCCATCACGGGACGGCGAGCGTACGAACAACCTGGAGACCGATCTGTTTGAGGGGCTGGACGGACTGGCTTAGAAAACGTCTAAAAAAACCCCCTCTCCCGGTGGGAGCCTGTCCTGAGGAACCCGTCCTGAGGCTCTCGAAGAGCTCGGAGGGAGGGTTGGGCTGAGGGAGAAATTCACTCTGACACCCGCGCCCGTAAACGTGTTTTAGGATAGCCGCTAAGCGTGTGTCGCCGGACAGACGTATCGCTATACTGCCAGTCATATGGCACAACATTCCGAAACAACCAGCGAATCGCCAGATGATCTAGAGAACCCGGAGAGCGGGACCGAAGAGCCGGAGCCGGACTATTCGACTCCCATCGAGCCGATCCTGGCGCCGGGAGAGAAGATCCTCTGGTTCGGCCAGCCTGATCCATCGGTCCACACGTCCTCTGCGGATCTATACCTCGTGCCCTTCTCTATAGTGGTGCTACTGGTCGGCATACTCTGGGCGCTAACCTTCACCGCGGCCGGCTGGATATTCGTCATCGGCGGCGTCTACGCGCTCGTCGGACGGTTTTTCTGGAAGGCCCATCGCAAGCGCATGACCTACTACGCCGTGACCGACAGGCGCATCGTCAGGCTCGCGGGGCGCAAGGGCAAGGCGCAGCCATTCGCGGAGATACCGGACGTGAAGCTCCGGGTGCGGCCGTCCGGCAACGGCACGATTCGCTTCAGCGAACGGCCCGGCTTCACCGTGATCTACCAGAACTCCGGCATGGATTGGGTGTCGCTGTTCGGCAATCCGGATGAGATCGCCTTCCACGACATTCCCGACGCCCAGTACGTGCACGACCTGGTGATGGAATGGGTGTACAAGGCGAAGGGGCAGCCGCTGCCCGACGAGGCGGATGACACAGACGGCGCAGAGGATGAGGCCTCCTCGCCCGAAGCGTGAATTAGCTTTACCCCGCCGCCTCGTCGCTCACCATCACCGTGGCGTCCGGCCGGTCCAGCACCTCGGGTTTGAGCGCGGTGCCAAGGCCCGGACCCTCCGGCGGGTACAGATAGCCGTCACGGATATCCACGTTGCGGTCCACGACCTTCTCGTACCAGCCCTTGTACATGCCGCGGCTCGTCTCCTGGACGGCCATGTTCGGCACCGATAGCGAGATATGCGCCGAGCCCAGCACCTGCACCGGCCCGTTGAAGTCGTGGAGCGTGATCGGCGTCTGGTACGTCTCCGCCAGCGCGGCCAGCTTCTTCGTCTCGGTGATTCCGCCGTTCCAGTTCAGGTCCGGCATGACGAAATCCAGCGCGCCCTTCTCCAGGTACTCGCGATAGTTCCACTTGCCGATGAGCCGCTCCGCCGCGGCGATGGGCGTTCTAATCGCCTGCTTCAGCCGCAGGTGCGCCTCAACGTTCAGCAGGCGCATCATCTCCTCCTGCCAGAAGAGGTCGTAGTCGTCCATGGCCTGGCAGATCTTGATGGCGGCGGGCAGCGACCAGCGCCCCCAGCCGTCATGGGCGATGTCTATCTCGTCTCCAAACCGATTTCTTATCTTCTCCAGCGGCTCAAGGGCCAGCTTCAGGTCCTTCTGCGCCACGAAGTCGCCCCAGCCGTTGTCGGGGATGAGCTGCGAGTAGTAGACCTTGACCATCGTGATGCCCTCGTCAAGAAGGCTCTGGACCAGGCCGACCGGGTCGTTCCACTCCATCTCCTTGTCACGGATATCGCCCCAATTCGAGTTGGTGTTGTAGATGCGTATCTTGTCGCGGCACATCCCGCCAAGCAGGTTGTAGATCGGCTCGCCCATCGCCTGCCCGGCGATGTCCCACAGCGCGATGTCGATTGCCGATAACGCACGGAACTCCGCGCCCGCGTATCCGAACGGCTCGGCAATTCTGAACATGCGCTGCCAGAGCCGCTCCCGGTCGATCGGGTTCTCGCCGATGAGGATGGGCGAGAACAGCTCGTGGATGGCCGTCGTGACCGTCCGGGGAGCGTGGGAGGTCTCACCGAGGCCGATGTGGCCGGAGTCGGTGTGGATACGGACCCACGAGATGGACCCGAACTCCTCCGTGAACACAGTATCGATCTTCGTGATTTTCATCGCGGCTCCCTCGAACGTTGCTCAGGCGCGGGCATTCTACGCCGCGATTCGGCGCGCCGGTGTGACGCAGCGATAGAGGTGGGCGACCATCAGGCGTGGGGGGCGGCTTGGACTCGCCCTGCAGGAATTGGTGATACTCTCTGCCCTACGCACGATGGGCACGAGCCGATTGTGGTGAACTCCATATCGCTTCTAGCAGCTTTGGCTCCACACGGGTTCGATTCACCATAAAGGGGAGGGTGTCATGTCTTGGAACCTCGAAGGAACGTATTTCGAAAACTGTAACTGCGATTCTGTCTGCCCCTGTACGACCAGCGCATTTGCACAGCCGGCGGACAACGAGCGCTGTCTCGTAACGTTTGCGATTCACATCGATTCAGGCTCCATTGATGGCCTCGATGTGGGCGGCCGCGATGTCATCATGGTCTTCGACACGCCGGGCAGTATGGGTGAGGGTGGCTGGCAGGCCGGCCTCATCATCGACGACCAGGCGACCGATGAGCAGGCGGAAGGGCTGACCAAAGTGCTGGCAGGGCAGGCTGGAGGGCCAATGGCCGCACTGGCGCCCTTGATCGGGGAGATGCTCGGCGTTGAAAGAGCGCCAATCGAGTACATCAACGATGGAAAAGTCCACAGTGTCAGGGCCGGTGACTATGTCAACATCGAGATCACTGACACACAGCAGGTCTCGGGTGGCCCCATCGCAGGCTTGACCGGCATAGCCTTTCACCCTATGAACTCGGAACTCACTATCGCCAAGGCTAATCGGGCTACGGTTAACGCGTTCGGCAAGCAGTGGGATAACACGGGCAAGAACGGTCACGCCGCTCCCTTCTCCTGGACCGACTAATGGCCACGGTTGGTCCCGCCGCGGAGTCGGTGATCTCGAGCATCACCCACGCGAGCGCGACGAACCGAAGAGTGATCGCGAGGTCGGCGAACGCAGCGGACGTCAGGAACCAGCGGAAGTCGCGCTCCGCGAGCACGTCGAGCGCGGCAGGGCGGCGAATAAGCGATCTGCGATTAGATGGGGAGTCTGCCATCACTACAGCCTCCTGAGCGCCTTTGAAGAGCCCACCGCTGCGACCACCACGCCCGTGCTGAGAGCGGCGGCCAATATAAGCGCGAACTCATTGCTAATCGCGGCGGCGACGAATCCCCCGAACATGATCCCCAGCGGAAACAGCGAATCCACCAGCCTGTGGATGCTCATCACGCGCCCTCGAACATCATCCGTTGCCAGCCCCTGTATCGAAGTGACGATCAGGTTTTCTGTCAGCGCACCGGCTGTGCCCATCAGGAAAAGAATCGTGGCCGAGAGCGGGTAGCTTCGAGAGAATCCGAAGCCGACCATCCCGGCATCCCAGACGACGACCAGCACCAGTAGCGCCAGGCCCTTGCGCGGCAGACCGCCGGATACTGCCCCCAACAACGAACCAGTTATATAGCCGACGCCGAGCGCCGCCATGAGAACGCCAAATCCAAAGCCACCTATCTCAAGCACGTCGCGGGCGTAAACCGGTATCAGCGGCATCACAGCCGCGGCGAAAAAGACTTGCGAGGCGACGGCCATCAGCGGCAGCAGTCCCGGCGTGTGCCCGACAAACCCGATGCCGACCTTGATGTCCGCCAGCACGCTTGCGGATGGCTCCGCATGTCCTCCCTGAAGCCTTGCGCCGGCTTTTGTTCCCACCTGGGTGATGATCAACGAAGCGACGGCGAACGCGATGAGGGCCGCTGTGAAGGTAGATCCAACGCCGACGGTGGCGATGAGGACGCCCACGATGAGCGGCGCTGCGATCTCGCCGCTGAAGTTGGCGAACTGGGCCATGGAGTTGGCGGCAAAAAGCCTGCTCTTGCCTACGAGGTCGACGACGAACGCGTCGTATGCGGGACTGGCGATACCGAGCACGACACCCATGGCAAGCGCTACCAGAAGAAGGTGCCAGGCCTGCGCGACCCCGCTCAGCACCAGCCCGGCAGCAACCGCTCCCGCGGCGAGCAGGCCGTACTGGGTGAAGACAACGATGCGGCGCCTGTCGTAGCGGTCGGCCATCGCGCCCGCAAACAGCGTGATCGCGATCGCGGGTACGGCGACAATCCCTCCCACAAGCCCGACCCACGCCTGCGAGTCGGTCAGCTCGAGCGCCATCCACGCGGCGGCCAGGAACCACAGGCTCAAGCCAATGTCCGAGAAACCCGACGCAAGCCAGAGCCTCCGGTAGTCGCGCAAAGCCAGCACCCCGAGAAACTCGGGACGCCTTCGGATTAGCTGTATCACGCGCGTTTCCACGACTGATGTCCTCTAACTGAGGTGGAATGGCGTCCGGCCGAGCGCGCGCAAAGGCTCACGGGAGGTAATTGGAACGTCCGAAAAAGAGACGTCCGATTCACGTCCGCCTCATGCGGAGCGGAATCGGCCAGCCCGCCCCGGAACAACCAGGCAGCGGACCGGTAGGACGGAGCGTGTCTGCGGTCCCGATAAAGCGCAGCCGGACGGCGGACTCGCAGTTACAAACGCTCGACAGATATTCTACAGCCGCAGCGCTATTTTCGACCTCGCTACGTCGTCTGAGGCATCGAACCTACACGGCGCAGTTCCGGCGATCGGGAGTAGGCCAGGAGGTAAAAGAAGAGTGAGATCACCATGCCCACGATCATCGTGGCCTGTGGACCGATCAACTCCGATAGCAGCCCGCCGATCAGCCAGGAAAGCGCCAGCATCTGCATGATCAGGGAGAAGATGCCCATGACCCGGCCACGCATCTCATCGGTCGCGGTGAGCTGGAACATGGTCCGCATGGAGTTGCCCCACCACACGATGAGAAAACCGAAGCCGAAGGTGGCTACGGAAGATAGCGCGAGTGACGTTGAAAATGCCAGCAGTATCACGAGGCCCAGAAACCCGACGTTGACGATTACCAGCACCCTGGCAAGCGATCGGACCTGTCCGGCAAGAATGAGGCTCGCGGCGCCGACCAATCCGCCGGCGCCCTGGGCAGCCAGCAGGGTGCCAAAGCCGCCCGGCCCCACTTCGAGGACATCCCTCGCGTAGCGGGGCATGAGCGGGAGGTACATGCCCGCAAAGATCAGCATGAAGCCGAGCAACAATAGCCACCGCAGCGCGGGAGTCGCCCATACGTAGCGAATTCCATCTTTCAGGTCGGTCATCACGGTCGTCGGCGGCCCGGTCCGCACCGGCTGCGCTACATTGATGAACGATGCGACCACGGCAGAGATGACCAGTAAGACGGCGATCAGGTAGAAGGCGGCTTGAACTCCGAATTCCGCGATGAGCAGCCCGCCCACGGCGGGGCCAACGAACATCGCCGTATTGAACGAGATACCGAAGACCGCGTTGGCGCCGAACAGTTTCTGGCGTCCGACGATATCCACGATCAGCGTCTGGCCGGCAGTAATGCCGAACGTCTGGGCGACGCCGATGAGGAACGCGAGCACGAAAAGATGCCACAACTCGATCACACCCGCGGAGATCATCACGGCCGTCAGCAGGCCGAGCGCGGCGAATATCAGACGCGACCAGACGAGCATCACCCGGCGGTTCATCCGGTCGGCGAGGACGCCTCCGAACAGGGCCAGGAAAATAACGGGTATCGCGGGAACTCCGTTCGCCGCCCCGACCCATGCGTCCGAGTCGGTCATCTCGAGGACCAGCCATGCCTGCGCCATCATGCGCGCCTGAAAACCGAGCATGGCGAATGTGTTGTCGACAAGGAGATAGCGGAAGCTGGCGATCTTCAGCGTCTCGAGCGCGGCGAGCCGACCGGGACGCGCCTCTTTCGAGGTTTCACGCGTCTGCGTTGAATTCAACCAGCCCGCTCCTCTGATTCAGCGCCGGACAATGAACGGCTCCAACCGGTCTTCACTGACCTCCACGCCGAGGCCCGGCGCATCCGGCAGCCGGATCATGCCGCCCGCGTACTGCCACGCCGAGTCCATGGCGTCGGCCGTCCTTGCGGTCAGCCCGGCCTGGTACTCCTGTAGATGGGTCGGCCGGCAGATGGCCGAGAAGTGGAGCGTCGCAGCCTGGAAGATCGCACTGCCGCTGCCCATGTGAATCGTCACCGGAATACCCGCCTCTTCGGCCATCGCAAGCTGCCGCAAGCCGTCCGATATGCCCGTGCGGCCGATGTCCGGCTGGTAGACGTCCATGGACTGCGGCTCGGCAAGCCACTCGGCGACCTGGTACGAAGTTCGAAAATGCTCGCCGAGCGCGATAGGAGCGCCCGGCTGCTTCCAGAGTTCGCGATGGCCCGCAAGATCCTCCGGCTGCAGCGGGCACTCGAGAAACTCCACTCCCAGATCACCGAAATCTGCCTTTGCTTTAGCCGCGTTGTCGCCCCTCAGCATCCAGAGCACGTCCACCATCCACTTCTCCATCCCCGGCACTCCGGCCTGCAGCGCCTCCAGCTCCGCCAGCCCCTCGGAGACGTCGCCGTCGAGAAAAATCTTTGCGCCCCGCAACCCGCCGTCGACCCACTCGTTCGCGTAGTCGATGCGCTCCTGAAGAGTGGCGCGGCGAATGCCTGACAGGTATACAGGCAACTCCTCCCTTACCTCGCGGCCAAGCATGCTCGCAACGGGCACGCCCTCCCGCCTCCCTACGGCGTCCCAGACGGCGATGTCGAGTCCTGCAAGGGCGTCCAGCCAGTAGCCGGAGTGGTAGCCGCGGCCGCGCTGCGAGTCGTAGAGAAAATCCCACAATCCCAGCGGATGGCCGAACTCCCTGCCCCGCGCCATCTCCTCGGCAAAATTGTCGAGCAGCAGGCAGTAGATCTCGGCGCCGAAGCAGTTCGGCTCACCCCAGCCAATCGATCCGTCAGCGAATTCGACCTTCGTAACGGGTGTCTCGATGCCCGTTGCGTATACCGTCTGCCAGCCGGGGTGATACTCAAACCGGCCCGTGTCGACGCCCCCCGAGTCGCGCTTGTAATCCTCCCAGTAGCGGCCCTCAAACCTGAGGTGGTGAGACGTGATCGACTCTATTTCAAAACTCGTGTCATAAACGACCACGTGGGAAATCCTCTTTCCGTCTCTGGTCTCTTGTGGCGGGCAGATTTTATAGCCGTGCGTGTTCTTCCGAGCAGTGGGATACCATTCTGCGCCGATCACCTATCCGCCGGAGTACCCCATGAAAATCGCATCCCACGAGATTATCGTCGTCGACAACCCACTTGAACGGCCGTTCATGGCGGCAGGCGTCATTCCAAGCTCATCCCTGCGTCACGTGATACTGAAATTGCGGACCGACGACGGCATCGAAGGCCTCGGCTGGTCCTTCTCGCACTCTCACCGCATGCTGCCCGCTCTCGTCAGCGCTATCGACGATATCGCAACGCATATCGAAGGCGCCGACCCACTGATGCGGGAGGCAATTGCCGCCGATATCTTGAAGGTAACCGGATGGGCTGGCGAAGGGATGACCCACTGGGTCCAGGCGACGATCAATATCGCCCTCTGGGACATCGCAGGAAAGGCGCTCGGGCAGCCCGTCTGGAAACTGCTTGGCGGCCACTCCGCAGAGACAGTGCCAACGTACGCGTCGGGCCACATGTGGCGGGACTACACGCTTGACGAGCTCTCAGAAACGGCCGGCGAGCTGAAAGAACGCGGCTTCACTGGTATGAAGTTCCGCTGTGGCGCCGAAGCAACCGCGGCCGACGAAGGCGAGCGTGCGCGGGTCGTGCGCCAGGCGGTTGGCGACGACGTCCAGTTGATGATCGACATCAACGGTGGATGGGACATCCCCCGCACGGTAGCAGCCGCACGGCAGTTCGAAGCCTATGACATATTCTGGCTCGAAGACCCCATCGACCACCGGGACCTCCAAGGATATCGGCAGCTCGTCAATTTGCTGGACATTTCGATCACACAGGGCGAGTACTACTACGGCTATCAGTCCTTCCTCACGCTTGTGAACGCTGGCGCTGCCGACATCGTGATGATCGACACCCATCACGTGGGCGGCATCGACGGATGGATGAAGGCCGCCGCGATCTGCAATGCCGCCCACCGGCCGATAGCGACCCATCTTTCCCCTGAAATCGCCGTTCATCTCGGCGCCGCAGCTCCCGGAGTGATGATGGTGGAATACATGCCCTGGTCGTTCGGATTATTCAACGAGCCGATGGAGATAGACGCCGCCGGCCGCCTCAAAGTCCCGCAGACCCCCGGCCTCGGCGTATCTTTGAACGAAGACGCAATAAAGCGAGGCGCCGTAACGGATTAGCGTCCCCATAATCACACTCGCGCTGCGAAACCTGTATAGTGCGCGCAAATTTGCGCCAGCAAAATTTGCACCCGCATGAGGGGATGATCCGTTGCCCAAGACAGTACATCACGTCGTAAGGCGGCCCGGACTAAACGCAGGTGACCCAGACGTGGAGATTCCGGTCGCGGAAGATCTCGTCACCGTTCCGGGAAATCCGGTCCGGGAAGAGGACGTCTCCTTCTATAGTCGCGAGTATCCACAGGAGACACAAAACATCGAGAAGGCCGCCGACCGCGAGTGGGCCTGGTCGATCTACACCCCCGAAGTCCTCGAATACCGCAAGAAGCACGATGAGGTAAACGAGCCGATCGTCGGAGCAGCCGTAAACACCGCCGACATCGAGCCCACGGGCGAACCAGACCCGAGCCGCGACTTTACCGATGACGTGCGCCAAAAGGCCCGCGAATTAGGCTTCGGCGAGGTCGGGTTTACCCGCTACGATCGGCGCTACACATACGCCAGCAAGAAGCAGTGGGCAAAGTTCCCGCACGCGATCTGCCTGGCGCTGGAACAGGACTACTGGCAGACCCAGACCATCCCAAGCCTTGATGCCGAGTACGCTCATTTCGGAACTTACGAGGTCGCGGGTGCGCTTGCCCTGCAACTCGGCGACTACATCCGATCTCTCGGCTACCACGCCCAGATACATAGCCCGAACGACAACAGCGGCATGTACATCCCAATAT
>JADFHP010000064.1 GCA_022567135.1 Chloroflexota bacterium | reverse complement strand
ATAACTGCGCAATCAATCCAGTGTTTTTCGTTGCGGCGACGTGAATTTTGAGCGCACGCCGGTAACGAATCGGTAACGCCACGCCAGGCCGATTGTTCGCCCAGGCGCGCATCAGAACATTTCCTGTGATCTGGAAGGCCCAAATTACGGCGCCGCGCGCAAGGGGGTTGCGTGATTCGCGAAACCAGCTGAGTCTCGGTGGCACTAGTCGATGACCGACAGCCTGTAGCCGACGCCTCTCTCATTCGCAATCACATCAGCATTATCCTCGACCGCGTTGAACTTGGAACGAATACGCTGGACGTGGACCTTCAGGTAATCCATCTCGTCGATGTATTCCCTGCCCCACACCTTGGCCAGGAGCGTGCGATGTTGAACCACGTTAGGGTAGTTCTTGACGAGGTGATACATGAGGTTCCATTCGAGTGGAGTAAGAGGAACCTGTTCTCCATTGTATTCGACTCTGTGGGCGGCGAAATCAAACGTGAGGGAGCCTTTTTTGAAGGGCTGCTCATCTCCGCCGATGGCGCCAAGTTGATAGCGCCGCATGACTGCACGGATCCTGGCGAGGAGCTCCAGGTGGCTGAACGGCTTCGTGATATAGTCATCGGCACCCATTTCGAGGCCCCTGACCTTGTCCACTTCGCCGCCGCGGGCGGTGAGCATTATTACCGGCACATCTGAAGTTTCTCGAATTGTCTTGCAGACCTCGAATCCATGGATATCCGGCAGGATAAGGTCAAGAATAACTACGTCAGGTTTGTGTTCCCTGAATTTCTGAATCGCGGTCGTGCCGTCTAGCGCTTCAAAAAGTTCCGCGTCCTCCCACCGGAGGGCAAAACAGATGTTTACCGCTTCCAGAATGTCCGGGTCGTCGTCAACTATCAGGACTTTCATAGTCATGCTCTACCGGCAGTGATACACGAAAAGTGTTTCCGCCGCTTACCGGACTCTCCAGCCAAACCGAGCCGCCGTGCAACTCCACGAGTGCGCTGGCTATGGCCAAGCCGAGTCCACTGTCCTGTATTTGTCCTACTTCGTCTCGCAATCGGAAGAACGGCTCAAAAAGGCTTTCCCGCTCTTCGAACGATACCTGTCGCCCACCGCCTTTGATGGCGAGCTTGAACTCACCGGCTTCAATGTCCGCTTCGATCGTCAACGTCGAATCGATTGGGGTAACCCGCAATAGATATGAAAGCAGATTAACCATCACTTGCTCAAGGCGTTCCCTATCGCCATCGATGACAGTAACACTTGAACCAAGTTGCAGTTCGACGAGCTGATCCCGCTGCTCCGCCAGAATCGCGGTCCGCTCACAGGCGCTTGCGATCAATTCTGTCGGATCGATGGGCTCAATCCTCAAAGTGACCTGGCCTCCCTGAAGATCTCCTATGTCGAGCAGATCGGTTATCTGCTGCTCCATCCGTCCCAGAGCGCGGCCCAGATTAAGGATCAGCCGCTCGTGCTGCCTGGGATCCGACCGCATCTTCGCCATCGCTTCCTTGTCGCTCAGAAGATCGAAGTCGAGCCGGATGGAGGCGAGGGGAGTTCGCAGATCGTGTGCGATCTGCGCGATCAGGCGCGTATCAACGCGCAATGCGGGCTTTGCCTGATTTCCATCGGAGTCAAGAGCGCGTTCGGTTTCAACCATGATTTGATCCCGGCATCGTTCGCGTCACACCGTATCGCGGAGTATAGGTGCAACGCGCGGCTCCCGCCACCGGTAGGAGGCTGGCCGGGAACGCTCCGCTACTTCCCCGACACGATGGGCGCGGGCGCGTTGTAAACCCTCCAACTCCAGAGATCCCGTGCCGCGGCCTTGAGAGCGCCGGTATTTGGCCGGTCTACGGTCACCCGGCCCGGCAGCAGATGGTCCTGCAGCCCGTTGAGGGCATCGCACCGTTTCATGAAGGAGTTCAGCACCTGCTGATCGCCGCCCAGCGCAAGGTGGTCGATCGTGCCAGAAAACGGCGTGAAGCGCTCCATTGCGTCACGGCAAGCCTTGTCGAAAAGCTCTCTGACCCATTTTTCTCTATTTCGCTCGAAACGACGCTGCGACTGGCCGCCCGCCTTGTGCCGTCCCTTCACATACCGAGTGTCCGATTTCGTGACCTTCAGTTCGCCGTCGACCGCGACGCCGACGGCATATGCGCCAAGGCGCAGTAGCACGATGGCGACCGTGCGGCGTCGCTCGACGAATGTCCTGAGCGCCGCGAAATCGTCAGAAGTGCCAGAACTGCCGGAAGGGACAGGAAATGGCGACGTGAGTGCGAGAAGTGTCTCCGGGCCAGAGATCACCGCCAGGCCAGCCTTATTTCGTCGAACGTTCTCTGGCAGCCAGGCAAGATCCGGGAGTTTCCCCGGCAGAGCCGTATCCGGCGGAATGAGCGCGACCGTGTCGATTTTGACATCGCTTTCGAGCTGATCGATTAACTCGAACGTGCCGGCGCGGGTCAAATAACGGTTGTCGCCGGGGGTCGGAAGTGCCGGTATCTCAGGCATGCGGCCGGTCCGATTCGGGATCCATGTCCCTATCCTAGATCGTCCAGCGCCTTCCGCTCTTGCTTATCAGTGATTGGTTTAGCCCGGCGCCGAGTCCGGGGCCCGAGGGCAGATACAGGCGGCCATCGTGAACGTGCTCGGCGGGGTCGATGGTGGTGGCCCGCCAGTCGACCTCGTTGATGGCGTGTTCGAGCGGGCGCGACCCGGCAAACGCGGCGGTCGCGTGCGCGCTTGCCAGCAGTGAGATTGGTCCCGAGGGGCTGTGCATCGATACCGAGCCCGGCCGCAGCTTTTCCAGCGACCGGCCAATCCGCACCGCTTCTCCGGGACCGCCGCAGTACTTGGCGTCCGGCATGACGACATCGACCACCCTATCGGCGATGAGCGATTCGAATAGCTCGACGCCGTAGGCCGTCTCGGCGCCGGCGACCGGCATCGACGCGGCGTCGGTTATTCGGGCGAGTTCGCTGCGGCTTTCGCGATAACTCACCGGCTCCTCGAACCAGCCGACGCCTCGTGCGGCCAGCTCGGGCTCCAGCGCGAGCGCCGACTCCAGGTCGAAGCGGCTGTGGCAGTCGACCAGGAGGGTGACGTCTGGGCCGATCGCTTCTCGCGCTGCGGCGATACGGGCGAGTCCTGCGGCGGCCTCCGGAGGCAACCCCCGGGAGTCGAACGGCGCGCGGCACTCGTCGAACGGCGCGCACTTGATCGTGTGGAATCCATCTTCGACCGCCCTTCCGGCCATCTCTGCGAACGCCTGGGGCGATCGGTCGACGGGCCCGTTGTCATCGGGCAGCATCGACCGGTTGATGTTGGCGTACAGCTCCACGGAATCCGGAACCTGGCCCTCGTCCGCAGCCAGCATCTCGCGGAGGCTCACGCCCGCTCTCTGGGCCTGCCCATCGAGTATCGCCGAACGAAGGCCGCTCACGGCTGCGGCGAGGACGCGGTCGCCCTGCAGCAGGGCCACTGAGAGTCCGAGCATCGCGGGCAGCGAGGCCTCGTCTTCGATCGGCTCACCGCGAATCTCGTCGGCCATCTCCGCCATCGCACGTGAGGTGGCCATCGACTGTTCGCCGTGGGTGAATTCGGCGACGCCGGTAACCCCGTCCGGGTCGCTCACCTCAACGAAGTACCAGTGCGTATCGGCCCGGACTGGAATCGATGAGAAGACGATCTGGGTAACGGTGAAGGGTTCTGTGCTGGTCAAATTCGGCCCGATCGATTCCAGTCTCTTCGACTCTGGTTTAGAGTCCCGCGGGCCGCTGCCGGTATTGAGCGTACTTATCGGAATTCTCGAACTCATCGATGTACACGCGCTCGCCGCCAAGCGAGTCCGACACGTTCGCCGCAAGGACCGGCGCCAGCGACTGCATGCTGGACCGGAACGAGTTTCGGCGCAGATCGGGATTGTCTTCAACGATTGAACGGACGAACTGGCGGCTGATGTCCCTCGTGCTTTCCGGTCCCATGGCGCTCGGCTCCGGTCCCTTTGCGAGCACCGTTCGGACCTGCTCGACGCTCGGCCGGTCGGAGGGCGGGTAGTCGCTGCCGCTGTAGCTGTAGACGACCAGATCGTCCTCGAACGCGACGTGCGACTCCGGCGTGTGAATATATTCGTATCTCTGGTTGAAGTAGCTCTTCGCGGGCTTGGTAAAGATGAGATTGCCGATTCCGCCGCCCTTGAAGCCGTAGATCACGGTGTACGCAACGGGGTTGTCGCCCTGCGCGTCATGCAGGTGGTCGGGACGATTCACGTAGCTGGCCTGAACCCACTCGACGTCGTCGCGTGACCAGTAGCGCATCTGGTCGGTCTGGTGGATTCCGGCCTCGACGATGCTGGTGCCGGACCACGCCCGGTTCGCCGTCCACACCCGGTTTGCCGGGCCGCCCTGCTCCTCGGTATGTGTGTGCTTCACGCCGTGGCCTTCGACGGAGCCGAGGGAGACGGTCATCACGGACGACATCTGCTTGCCCTCCATATAGTCATGGATGGCCGTGTACCACGGGTCGTACCGCTTCTGGAATCCGACGGTGCTTGCGATGCCGGCGTCGTCTATGGCGTCGGCCTGGCGCTTGATCTCGTCATAGAAAAGGCTCTGAGGCTTCTCGGCGAATATCGATATGCCGAGTCCGGCCACCCGTTCTATCTCGCCGCGATGCTGGTTCGGAGGGATGACGAACCAGACGGCATCGGGCTTCGCGTCGGCGATCATCTCGTCTACGTCGCTGTAGAGGCGCGTCGAGCCCTGCTTGTACGAAGGCGCCTTCGACTGGATCTTCTCTTCTGCCAGGTTCTCCTCGTAAGGGTCGACGAGCGCGGCGATCTGCACCTCTTCGTCCGCCTGAAGCTGAGCCAGGGACTCCACATGCTGGAGGCCCCGCTGGCCAACCCCGATAACCGCAACTTTGAGCGCGCCTGCCATGTACTCCCTCACCCATCGTCTGGCTCAGGGCACCGGCCCAACCCTCTCCCGCCGGGAGAGGGGTTATTTGAGATAGTTTCCTGGTTGACCGTCCCGCCACCGGGCGCAATTCGACCCCGCCGGATCCCGTGCCTGGGCGGCTGGCAACACGCGAAAGGGACGGGGTCGGGGTGGCGGTGAGTCTAACATGCAGCCGCGGCCGCGCTCGAAGTGAATTTCCCCGGTCGGAACACACGGTTGACGGAGGCAGGGCTGCGGGCGTTATATGTGCCGCGAACGGCCCCGCAAAGAACATCCGCGAGGACGCTATATCAGGGGGTAGCAACATGCCAGGGAGACAAACATGAAAGTTACCGCGGTCGAAACCCACCTCGCAGCGGCATGGACGTTCGTCAGGGTGATGACCGACGAGGGCATCTACGGCGTCGGCGAGGTCCATCCGGCGAGCGGGACGGGCGGGACGCCGTTCGCTTCAAGGGCCGGAATCGAGTACTGCGCCGAGTATCTGGTCGGAAAGAATCCGCTGGAGATAGAAAAGCACTGGCAGCACATGTTCCGGCGCTGCCTGTTTCGAGGCGGCTCAGATCTGATGGCGGCCATCGGCGGGATAGACATGGCCCTCTGGGACATCGCAGGCAAGGCCGCGAACCTCCCCGTTTACAAGCTGCTTGGAGGGCCGACCCGGGATCAGGTGCGGGTATACGCCCACCTCGGCGGCGAGACGCCGGAAGCGATGGCGGACAACGCACGGGGTCTGTTGGAGCAGGGCTATACGGCGCTCCGGTTCTACCCGCTCGGGCCGTTCGTCGATTCGGTCATGCCGAGCTACCAGGCCCTCGTCCGCACGGCGGTCAGCTATACCGAGGCGGTACGCGAAGCGGCCGGCCCCGAGATCGACCTCATGATCGACGTCGTGAACAGGCTGACGCCGCCCGAAGCGATCGCGATCGGCCGCGCCCTCGAACCTTATGGCCTCTACTTCTTCGAGGACCCGATTGAGCCCGACAACATAGATGCGATGGCCGCCGTGGCGGCTGAACTGCCGATGCCCGTTGCGTCCGGTGAGCGGCTCTACACGATCTACCAGTTCAGGGAGCTGTTCGCAAAGAACGCGTCCGCATACGCCCGGCCCGACCTCAGCCTGGCCGGCGGTATCACCAACTGCAAAAAGATAGCGGCGCTCGCCGAGGCCAGCTACGTCGGCATCGTGCCGCACAACCCGCTCAGCCCGATCATGACGGCGGCGTGCGTACAACTGGACGCGGCGACGCACAATATCGCCATCCAGGAGTACTCGCCGACCGAGCACGAGGCGCCCAAGAAAGACATCGTCGATGAGCCATTGGCGATCGTCGATGGACACCTGCAGCTACCCGAGCGACCGGGCATGGGAATCGACCTGAACCTTGAGGCGTTCAAGCATTACCCGCCCAGTCCCCGGCTGCGCCCGGTGCTGACCACGAGTGACGGCGCGCTTCGGGACTACTAGAGCCGCCGGGACAAGAGGCATTTAAATGAAAGTCACGCATGTCGAAACTCTTGCCGCGTCCGTCCATCAGTGGGTGAAGATCACAACCGATGAGGGCCTGACCGGCATCGGCGATCTCCACGGCGGAAGTGGCGGCTCGGGCACGCCCGTCACTGTCGTCGCCGCTGTCCAGTACCACGCCGAATACCTGGTCGGCAAAAACCCGCTCGAAATCGAAAAGCACTGGCAGCACATGTTTCGCCGCTGTCTCTTCCGCGGCGGCTCAGACGCCATGGCCGCCCTCGGCGCAATCGACGTCGCCCTCTGGGACATCGCAGGCAAAGCCGCAGGCATGCCCATATACCAACTGCTCGGAGGCCCGACCCGCGACCGCATTCGCGTATACGTCCACCTTGGCGGCGAATCGCCTGAAGAGATGGCAGACCAGGCCGTGCGGCGCGTCGAAGAAGGCTACACCGCCCTACGCTTCTATCCGCTCGGCCCATTCGGAGAGGGTCTGCCGAATAACTACCAGGCCGTAGTCCGCACAATGGAGGCTTTCACCGCCGCCGTCCGAGATGCCGTAGGCCCAGACCTCGACCTCATGATCGACGTGGTGAACCGCCTGACCATGCCGGAAGCCATCGAAGCAGGCCGCGTCCTCGAGCCGTACGGCCTCTACTTCTTCGAGGACCCCATCGAGCCCGACAACATCGACGCCATGGCAGAAGTAGCGGCCCGCATCCCCATCCCCATAGCATCAGGCGAACGCCTCTATACCATCTACCAGTTCCGTGAGCTGCTCAACAAGAACGCGTCGGCATACATTCGACCCGACATCAGCGTCGCGGGCGGCATCACCAACCTGAAAAAGATCGCCGCCATCGCCGAGGCTTCCTACGTCGGCATGGTCCCCCATAACCCCTGCTCGCCCGTCATGACCGCATCCGTCGCCCACCTCGATGCCGCAATCCACAACCTTGCCATCCAGGAGTACACCGGCACCGAGTTCGAGAAACCCAAATCGGACCTGATAAAAGAGCCTCTCAAGCTCGTAGACGGCCACCTGCTCTTGCCAGACGCCCCGGGCCTCGGAATAGAGCTCAACGAAGAAGCATTCGCCAGCTACCCGCCCGTCCCGCACAATCGGAAACCAGTAGTCACCAGCGACGGCGCACTTCGCGACTATTAGCCGTTTGCAATAGGCCCAATCGGGCGTAACCTCACTACCCCAACCAAACACTCGACAGCGATGGAGAATCGATGACCAACGCCAATAACTACGACCTCGTCCTCACCGGCGGGCGCGTCTTCGACCCTGGCCGGGGCGTCGACTCGGTCTCGGATATCGCTATATCTGGCGGGCGAATTGCCAGAGTGGCTGCCGCCGTGGACACGTCGAACGCGACTCGAACAGTAGACGTGAGCGGCAAGCTGGTTACGCCGGGACTCATCGACCTGCACACCCACGTTGCGGGCGGGCTCGGAAAGGTTGCGGACGAGGGCAGCTTCCTGGCTGCCGACCTCGCGGGAGTCAACTCCGGCGTCACCACGGTCGTCGACGCCGGCTCCACAGGCTCATACAACGTCGGCGGAATGATCAATCACGTGGTGCCCGAGTCGAAGACGAGGGTGATCGTCTTCATCAACACCGGAGTCCTCGGCATACACAAGAATCCCGAGATCAGGGACGAGTCGGACATCGACGTTGAGCACTCGATTGCCACCGTGCAGGCCAGCGAGCACATCCGTGGAGTGAAGGTGCGGATGGTCAGCCCGTCCGTGCAGTCGATGGGCATCGAGCTGGCGCGGAAGGCGAAGGCGATCTCCTCCGGCGCCGGCGTGCCGTTGATGGTCCACATCGGCGACATACCGGAGGACCATCCGAAGGCCGCCGCGGCCGCGCCGGCCCTGCTCACGGACGTTCTCACCGCCGGCGATATCGTCACCCACACCTGCAGCCACCACGTCGGCGCGCTGCTGGACAACGGGAAGCTGCGGCCGGAAGCGCAGACGGCGCGCGATAACGGCGTTCGATTCGACGTCGGTGTCGGCCGCGCCAACTTCTCATTCGACAGCGCCAGGGCCGTTATGGACCAGGGCCTGATTCCCGACACGATCAGCTCCGACGTGACGGTGGGAGGTCGGTTGGAACTCGTCCATGGTCAGATCGAATCGATGAACAAGTTCCTCGCCCTCGGTCTGAGCCTTGAAGACGTAGTCAAGATGTCGACCGCCAACTCGGCGGAATCGCTCGGTCTCAGTGACTCGCTGGGCGCCATCGAAGAGGGTCGGGAGGCCGATCTATCGGTGCTGGAGATCGTAACCGGGAACTGGATTTACAGAGACCCCACGGGTGGCACTGGAACGGGAGAAAAGGCCCTCGTCCCGGTCTTTGCGGTGCGGGCGGGCGAGATTCAACCCCTCGACTACGGCCCGCGACCGTGGGGCTGGCTGCCGGAGTCGGCCGACTAGCAAATATGCGAAAGAGATCACCTCCGACGGAGGGCTGGGGAGACAGGAAATGACATCTATAACAGCCTCGCTGACCAGAGACGAACTTGCCGCCAGGCTCGCCAGACTGCCGCGCGTCAGGTTCGCCCACCTGCCGACGCCGCTGGAGGACCTGCCGCGGCTGACCGAATCCCTCGGCGGGCCGCGCATTCTCGTGAAGCGCGAGGACGCCACCGGGCTCGCGTTCGGTGGCAACAAGGCCCGGCACTACGAGTTCGAGATGGCGCACCTGCAGGAGCAGGGCTTCAACGCCATCGTCAACGTGATGGACTACCACTCCAACAACGCCCGTGTCACCGCCGCCTCCGCCAACAAGATGGGCTTCAAGTACGTGCTCATCCTGAAAAACGCGAAGGGCCGCCCATCGCAAGGAAACCTGCTAATCGACACCATCCTCGGCGCGGAGCTGCACCTGCTCGACGAGGACGAGTCGGACAGCGCAGACGATCTTGCCGTAGAGCTTGGCAGGCGGCTGGAAAGCGAGGGCTACAAGCCGTACCTCCGCCAGCAGCATGCGTTCCCGAAGTACGTCGGCTGCGTCGCCTATCTCGACTGCGGCCTGGAGCTGGCAGAACAGCTCGAGGGCCTCGGGATCACGGAAAACGTGCACATCTTCGGCGTCTCCGGCCGGTCAACCGCGGGCCTGATGCTGACGGCGAAAAACCTGGGGCTCGACTGGAAGGCGACCGGGATAGCAGTGAGCTACGAAGTGGACATGCAGGAGTATCTGTACGACGTGATAAGCGGCGCCGAAAAGGAACTCGACCTTCCAGTGAGCTTCCAACCCTCCGACATGCGCGTGCTCGATCAGTACATCGGCGAGGGCTACGGCATCCCCACCGAAGGCGTCATCGAAGCCGTCCACATGCTGGGCCGGCTCGAAGGTCTCATGATCGACCCCAACTACACCGGCACGGTGATGTCGGCGCTGATCGACCAGATCCGCCAGGGCAACCTCTCGAAGGACGAGACGATCGTCTTCCTCCACACCGGCGGCCTGCCTGCCATCTTCACCTTCGCCGAGGAGCTGGCGGCCTACGAGGGGTGAGGGCCGCATCGCCCGGTAGCCGCGGGGCTCGTGCCATCCTGAGCCCGTCGAAGGGGCGCTCGAAGGATGCGCGGCGCACCTGCGCCCACGTCAACGTCATCCCGGCCCCCGAGCCGGGACCTCAGCCATCGCTACACATCGAAATAAGTTGGTCTGATGCCTTCTCGGAATTCAAAAGCGTGCGGGATGCGACCCCGATGGCGCGGATCGAGATCCTCAGGAAGATCCTCGAGCGCAAACCAGGCCCGCTCGGTTATCTCCAGTGAGTGTGATGGCTCCGTCTCCAGGGCCATCCCGCCTGTGGGCTCGCAAATAAACATCAGCATATAGACGTGATTGGACGAATTCGATCCCCACAAGTGGTTGTCATAAATACCGACCAGCCCAACAGGTCGACTAGCGACGCCAGATTCCTCCAGCGCTTCGCGAACCGCGGCGTCCGCCGGCCGTTCTCCGACCTCCGCAGCCCCACCAGGCATAGCCCAGAGGCCGTTGTCACTTCTTCTTATGAGCAGGATTCTGTCTCTATCGTCGAAGATCGCGGCATCGGCACCTATAAGCGGACCCGGATGATCAAATAGCTCCTTCTGAAGTGGTGTGAAGTCTTCAGTAGTGATTCCGATAGCCGCAGCCATCATTTCCTCGGCCAGGGATTGCAAGCGGGAATATCGCTCTCGGTCGTAGAAAATCTCTGAGTGGAACAGTCCAGCCGCTGATACATCACGAAGAACTTCCGCCCATCTGGCGATGTCGGATGAGTCAGTCATTGCCAATCCCTCTGGTGCTGGTTGAGTGATTCCGGTCCCACACTTTACCCAGTTCCGGCTGACAGGCACCCGAGGTTGAGCAATCAGTGTTCGAACGCCCGTTTTGGAGATCGCGATCCTGCCACGAGCGACTTGGCTAAGAGAGAGACACTGGTCTTTCTGCACACCGGCGGCCTACCCGCCATCTTCACGTTCGCCGAGGAGCTGGCCGCATACGAGGGTTAAACGCCTCAGAGGCCGATTTCACGCGCCATAAGTTGCTGGCGCCGTGAGGCTCGCCCGTGCCCCAGCCCGCCTCAACCGAAATGCCTCACTCCCGCTTCCACTCTTCAATTTCAGGAGAGAAATCCAGCTGATACCACGGGATTCCCAGAGAGACTCCGTACTCCATCGCCTTCCTGTAGACCGGTTCTCGCAAGTCGACTTTGAATACGCGGTCCTTGAAAACGACGTAGTGAACATCTTCGTTCTTGAAATCGGCATACCAGCTTCTGGAATGCTTGGAATCTAAAGCTGTACTCAACTTGCCCGCGATCTCTTCCGCACGATGCTCCGGCAACTCAATCGTGTGCAAAGTCCACTGGTCGACCCACGGTGTCTTGTGATCGGCCGTGACAGGCTCAACCTTCGTGCTCAGAATAGCGACGTCTTCGAGAACAGCCAGGTCGCCAAGACTCTCCTCGATAATCACCCCTCGGAAGTTCATGCGGTACCACCTCGTAACGCGTGACCCGCCTACCCTACCGCATGTCTGCCAGCAACCTTCACGCCTTTCCGTCACCATCCCCGCCACACACCGCTTGGCCCTGATGCAGCAATAGTCCAATATCCGCCCCCGTGAGGCCTACCCGGTATTTCCGGATCCCGATCGGCGGATATAGTTGCTCTACATGACTGCTGCCCCCGAAATCCTGTCCCTCCTCAAATCCCACTTCGGGTTTGACCGATTCCTTCCGTTACAGGAGGAGATCGTGACCAACGTGCTTGCGGGCAACGACTCGCTGGTGCTCATGCCAACGGGCGGGGGGAAATCCCTCTGCTATCAACTCCCCGCACTGGCCATGGACGGGTACACGCTGGTGGTCTCGCCACTCATCGCCTTGATGAAGGATCAGGTCGATGCTCTCCGGGTAAGTGGCATATCCGCGGCGTTCGTGAACAGCACTCTATCGAACCAGGAGAATGAAGGCGTTTTGAGGCGGGCCAGCGAGGGCGATCTGAAGATTCTCTACGTCGCGCCCGAACGGCTCACCACGCCCCGGTTGCGCCACTTTCTGAACAGTTCCCCACCCAGCCTCATTGCGATCGACGAAGCCCACTGTATATCCGAGTGGGGGCATGATTTCAGGCCCGACTACCGCAACCTGAAGATCCTCCGCATCGAATTTCCCGGCGTGCCTGTCATCGCATTGACCGCGACGGCTACGGAAGAGGTCCGCCGCGACATCGTGGGCCAGCTTGGCCTGCAGGACGCCGGGTCGTATATCTCAAGCTTCAACCGGCCGAATCTGACCTACACAGTGAAGCCGAAGCAGCAGGCGTTCGGCCTGCTGATTGAGCTCATTGGCCGCCACGAAAATCAGTCCGCAATCGTCTACTGCTTTTCACGCAAAGAGACCGAAAACCTTGCCGCGGACCTCTCGTCTAACGGCATCGCTGCGCTGCCATACCACGCGGGACTCGAACCCTCGGTCCGCAGGGCAACGCAGGACCGGTTCATCAGGGATGAGACGTCCGTCATAGTCGCCACCATCGCGTTCGGCATGGGCATCGATAAGCCCGACGTCCGGCTGGTGGTGCACTACGACCTGCCCAAGACCGTCGAGGGGTACTACCAGGAGACGGGGCGCGCCGGGCGCGACGGCCAGCCCAGCGAATGCGTGCTTTTCTACTCGTTCAGCGACAAGATCAAGCAGGACTTTTTCATCAGGCAAATAGAGGATAACGATAAGCGCCGGCATGCCGCAGAGAAACTGGCGAAGATGGTGGAGTACGGCGAGCTCCGCACCTGCCGGCGGCGATTCTTGCTTGGATATTTCGGCGAGGAGTGGAAATCCCAGAACGGCGACGGCTGCGGCGGGTGCGATGTATGCCTGGCGGTCAATGAGGAGTTTGACGCCACCGAGATCGCCCAGAAGATTCTCTCGGCCGTGCTCCGAACGGGCGAGCGATTTGGGGCCAGCCATGTGATCGACGTATTGCGCGGTTCGAAGGCGAAGAGAGTTCGTGAGCTGGGCCACGATCAGCTTTCTGTGCACGGTATTGCCGCGGAAAAATCCGCCGACGAATTAAGACAGCTTTTCGGTCTTCTTCAGGATGCCAAATTCGTAGCCAAATCTCCGGGCGAGTATCCGGTCTTCCTGGTCACCCGGGCAGGCCGGGAATTTCTCCGAAATCGCGACTCGCTAACGCTGGCGAGGCCGCCGCGGGCTGAGGAACCACGTTCACGATACCGAGCGACCTCCGAAAACGGCGTATTTGAATACGACCATGAATTGTTTGAGCAGCTCCGTGCTCTCAGGACGCGCATCGCGAAAGTGAGGGATGTGCCCGCGTTCGTGATCTTCGCCGACGCGACCCTGCGGGAGATGGCCTACTACCTGCCGCATGACGGTGACGCATTCGGGGCCATCTCCGGGGTAGGCGCAACCAAACTGCAGCAGTTCGCCGACGAGTTCATCGGTGTCATCGTCAAATACTCCAGCCAGCGGAATTTGTCCCAGCGGGACAGCCCCGGCCATCGCAGGACATCGCGCGGGTCGCCATCCCGGAACCGCTCGTCCTCTAATGCCACCCTTGATGCGACAAGGCGCCTGTTCTCAGAGGGATGCAGTGTGGACGAAATCGCCCATGAACGCAGCATTTCGCCACGCACTGTTTTCGGTCACCTCGAGCGAATCGCGCGGTCCGATCCCGGCTTCGATCTGGGCAGCGTTATGCCGTCTCCTGATCGGACCGAGGCGATTGAAGCAGCATTGCGTTCCAATGAGAGTGGGTTCCTGACGCCTACCAAAGAGGCGTTGGGCGACGACTACTCATACGAGGAGATCAGGCTGGTGCGACTGCAGATGGAACGGGATTTCGAAAAGGCTGAAGCTTAGTTTCCCGGCTTCCTCGCTCGAATCGAGAACATGAGCGGCAGCGGCGGCACGGTTTCCGGCAACCGCCACAGACCCCGCGAATCGACGATCATCCCCTCGCGCATTCGGTAGACGGAAAAATCCTGCTCGTGGAACAGTTCGATCTGCAGACCCGCATCGATCAGCGCCATCAGTATGTCCTGCAGCGAGTGGAACCACTCGTAGGTATCGAGGCCGGTCGCGTGATCGGAGGCGTAATCGGCCTCCTCATCGGCGGGATTCAGCACGGGTGCGCCGGGATCGAAGTAGGGATTAGCCGGGTGCGCGTCCGCGGCCGTTTCAATCGGCTTATCGAACTGAAGCGTGTCGGCCAGCGGATGAAAATCGGCGATGTAGAAGATTCCTCCCGGCTTCAGCGCCCGCGCCGCTATCCGCCCCCACTCCGGAAGATCATGCAGCCACGCCAGCACCCCGTATGACGTGAACACGATGTCGAACTGGCCGTCGAACCGGTCTCCGATGTCGTAGATGTTCGACTGCACGAAAGTTGCGTCCAGGGCCTCTTCGGTCGCCAGCGCCCGAGCAAAGGCGATCGCCTCTTTCCCGAAATCAACGCCCGTGACACTGGCGCCCAGCCGCGCCCATGAGATCG
>JADFHP010000177.1 GCA_022567135.1 Chloroflexota bacterium | reverse complement strand
CTGCAACACGTACGCCGCGATCGAGCACCTCATGCCGGAGTACGTGACGGCCCTTGCGTCAGAGATAAAGGCCTGGGGAACCCTGCTCGATCGCCCACAGGTCGGCACGATCTTCTTCGGAGGCGGAACGCCCTCCTACCTCCCGACCGGAGATATCGAAACACTGCTTAGGACGGTGCGTGACGCGTTCAAAGTGGCCGGCGACGCGGAGATCACCCTTGAGTCAAACCCCGGTGACCTGGAGGCCTCAAAGCTGGCGGCCTATCGAGATCAGGGCATAAACCGGCTGAGCATTGGCGTACAGAGTTTCGACGACGGACTGCTCTCCCTACTGGGCCGCAGGCACGACGCCGCCACCGCGGTCTCGGCGTTCGAGGCCGCCCGGTCCGCCGGCTTTGAGAACGTCAGCATCGACCTCATGTTCGGCCTCCCCCACCAGACGCGCGAGCAGTGGGGCGATACGCTCTCGCAGTGCCTCAGCCTCGCCCCGGAACACACCTCCCTCTACGCCCTGACCCTCGAGCCGAATACCCCGATGGAGCTTTCCGTGAAATCAGGCGAACTGCCCGAGCCGGACCCGGACCTCGCAGCCGATATGTACCTCGACGCCTGCGACGCCCTGGAGCGGGTGGGGTATTCGCACTACGAGATCTCCAACTGGGCCAGGGCGGGCCTGGAGTCACGGCACAACCTGGCCTACTGGCGCAGCAGCCCGTACCTCGGCGTCGGCCCCGGCGCTCACTCTTACGTGAGCGGCCACAGATTCGCAAACCTCAAGTCGCCCCGGTCGTACATCGACCGTATGGCTGCGGCCTTTTTCCCATTGGCCGTAGGCGACGTCCGCGGCGACCCGGTCGAGGCGATGCGACGGGATGGGCCGGTATCCGATGTCGAAGAGGCAATCATGTCGAATGAGATATCGGACGCCTTCATGATGGGCCTGCGCCTCAGCGGCGGCATCTCCGCCTCGGCCTTTGAGAAGCGTTTCGGGATGACTCTCCGTGACGCCAGGGCCGAGCAGATAGATGAACTCGTAATTTCAGGCATGCTGGAATCCGACGAAGCAGGCATCCGGATTCCGCACGATCGCTGGCTCATGGGCAACGAAGTATTCGTGCGATTCATAGACGATTCGATCTCAGCCCGGGCGAGGCCCGAATGAGGCCCACGGGCGTCTGCTTCCCCTTAATCAGGCGCCCCAGCCCCTACCCCCGGGCTCGTAGGCCCTTCCATAAATGTTCGTAATCGGCACCGCCGGCCATGTTGACCATGGCAAATCGACACTGATCGAGGCCATCACCGGCATCGATCCCGACCGGCTGCGCGAGGAAAAAGAGCGCGGCATGACCATCGAGCTAGGCTTCGCATGGATGACCCTGCCCGGCGGCCACGAGGTCAGCATCGTCGACGTTCCCGGCCACGAGCGGTTCATCAAGAACATGCTCATGGGCGTGGGCGGCATAGACATGGCCCTGCTAATCGTCGCGGCCGATGAAGGCGTGATGCCGCAGACCCGCGAGCACCTGGCCATCCTGGACCTGCTCCAGATAGAACGCGGCCTCGTCGCCATCACAAAGCGCGATCTGGTGGAGGACGACTGGCTCGAGCTGATCGCAGCCGACGTCGAAGACCTGTTGGAAGGCACATCACTCGAAGGAGCGCAGGCCGTTCCCGTCTCGGCGACGACCGGAGAGGGATTGCCGGAACTGCTGGCCGCCGCGGAGAAAATACTTGAGGATATTCCTGAGAAACGCGACCTGGGGCGCCCCCGCCTCCCGGTCGACCGCTCGTTCACGATTTCCGGATTTGGCACGGTGGTAACAGGAACCCTCACAGACGGCAGCATCCGCGCCGGGCAAGAGGTAGAGATACTGCCCGGCGGCGCGAGGGCACGCATCCGAGGGCTCCAGACCCATAAAGCTGCGGAGGACGAGGCCCGGCCCGGTACCCGGGTCGCGATAAACCTGAGCGGCATCTCCCACGACCAGATCAACCGCGGCGACGTCATTACGGTCCCCGGCTGGCTGAAGCCCACCGACGTCCTGGACGTCTCGCTGCGGGTCATCGAAGGCGCGCCACGGCCGGTGAAACACAACGCGGCCGCAACCCTGTTCACTGGCAGCGCCGAAGCGCCGGCGCGGATCAGGTTGCTGGGCGCCAACGAACTCAAGCCCGGTGAAACCGGCTGGGCTCAGATAAAGCTCGAGTACCAGGTGACAGTCGTCAAGGGCGACTACTTCGTCATTCGGGATACCGCCACGACGCTTGGAGGCGGCGTCGCGGTCGACCCCTATCCGAAGCGTCACAGGAGATTCGACGAGGCTACCCTCGCGCGCCTGGAAACCCTCGCACGCGGCTCCGACGAGGACGTGCTGATCAGCGCGCTCCAGAGCAATGAGCCGGCCCGCATAGCCGACATCGCACGCGCCGCCAACCAGTCGGATGCAGCGGTAGCCGGGCAGCTTGAGTCCCTCATCGCATCGGGCGGGGTAGTCTCCCTCAGCGGAGATCCGTCGGGCCTTCTCTACTCCGCAGAAGGCTGGGCGAAGGTAGCGTCGTCGGCCCGGGCGGGACTGCAGGAATTCCACGCCCAGTTCCCTCTCAGATCGGGAATGCCCCGGGAAGAGCTGCGCAGCCGGCTCGGCATGAAGACCGCCGATTTTACGCCCGCCCTCGCGCGCCTTGAAACAGAGTCGGTGATCGAGACAGACGAGGCGCTGGCGCGGCTCCCCGGTTTCAAGCCCGAGTTCACGGACGAACAGGACAGGCAGATAGACGAGTACCTGAAGCTACTCGGATCAGACAGATACTCGCCGCCAACCGACCGGCCGATAGATGCCGAGCTGATAGCCGCGCTGGACGACCAGCAGCGGGTGGTTCGCGCAACCGACGACGTCATATTCCTGAAGTCGGCATACGACGAGATGGCGGAGCGAGTGGTCGAGCTCGGCAAGACAAAGAGTAAGATCAGCCTCGGCGAGGTGCGGGAGATGTTCGGTACCAGCCGAAAGTACACGCTCGCCCTGCTCGAGCACATGGACAGATTGCAGATCACGAGGCGGGTTGGCGACGATCGCGTGTTGCGCTGAGTCGCCCGAAAACACCTGGTAAACACACGGAGTTAGACCCCATCGCCACCACCGCGAAGATCGGAGACGTCCGTGTCACGGCAATCGTCGACGTCACACCGCCCGCGTTCCCGATAGCGAACGTCTTCTCAGACGTTACGGCCAGCGACTGGGACGCGCATCAGGACGCACTCTCTGACGGCAGGTTTCAGACCAATTACGGGGTGTTCCTTCTCCAGTCACCGAACTCCACCATTCTCGTCGACACGGGCGCAGGCCCCGGACCTCACGACGACATGGGCGGCGTCGAAGGCAAGCTGATGGAGCAGTTGCGCGCCGCGGGCGCCACCCCGGAAGGCGTAGACGCAGTCGTCCTGACACATCTGCATGCCGACCACATCGGCTGGGCGCTCAAACAGAATCCCGGCTCGGAATCCACGCCCACGTTTCCGAACGCCCGCTACGCGATCTCGAACACCGAATGGGACTACTGGACCCAGCCCGAGGTAATGGCAGAGACGCCGGGCGTGGAAGAGGGCATATACCCGCTGGAAAAGCTCGGCCTGCTGCACCTGACGGACGATGAGACCGGCATCGTCGAAGGCATGCGCGTCGTCTCAACGCCGGGCCACACGCCGGGCCACCAGTCGCTGTTCGTAGAGTCGGACGGCGAGAAGGGCCTCATCGCCGGCGACTTGCTGCACAACACCGCGCAGTTCGAGGAGACAGACTGGTGCGCCGACTTCGACATGGACAAGCCGGCGTCAAGGGCGACCCGCAAGAAGTGGCTTGAGAAGGCCGCCGCCGATCGCCTGTTGATGACGTTCGGACACCTGATCATCGACTCCAACATCGGCCACGTCGTCTCAGTAGGCGACCGCTACC
>JADFHP010000063.1 GCA_022567135.1 Chloroflexota bacterium | reverse complement strand
ACGGGCAGTTCCCATTCACGGCACGGCAACTTATGGCGGATCGATAATCAAGCTGTGCGTGAACGGGATGGCAGTCGCAAGCGAAGGCAGGACCCCGACGCCTGCGGATTCGCACGCTCCTCCCGGAATTGGAGATATCACCGTGCGGGGCAGGTGATTTCGGATACTTCGATGGGCCTATCGGTGACGTAGCCATCTACCGTCCAGCGCTGAGCGCCGATGACATCAAGGTCTTCTGCGATGCGGACGGTATCGGCGTCGACTATCTTGACCTGCGAGCAGCAGCTCTGCGCCTTGGATACCTCCCGCTGCGCTAGCGCGCGCCCGTTAAAACCGAACGCCCGGTGGTGACAGGCGTGGACTGGACTTCTGTCACAGCGCGGTAAAGCGCATCTCCGGGCGTTCTGAGTGAAGTATAGCCGGGCGTCCGATCAGGTCAACCTGAATATTGGCATGTCCAACTGTTAGCAGGGCGGCATCAACGGCCGTGTCGATGACGGGCTGGCTGTTTTTCTGTTTATCAGCGACCCGGTCTGTCGCCGCTCCTGAGCAGGCTGCCGGAGGATGGTCAGTTTGGATGCGGCCTTGCGCTTCGCCCGGGAATCAGCGGTCCAGCCCCTGCCACTCGTCCGTCCTCAAAACACCACCACGGACCTGAGCACCTCGCCGCGTTCCATCTTGTGGAATGCCTCCTCGACCTCGTCGATGGCGATTGTCTCTGAAACGAACCGGTCGAGGTCGAGCCGTCCCTGGAGGTACAGGTCGATGAACATCGGGAAGTCGCGTTTCGGCAGGCAGTCGCCGTACCAGGATGACTTGAGCGCGCCGCCGCGGCCGAACAGGTCGAGCAGGGGCAGATCGATCCGCATATCCGGGTTCGGCACGCCCACGAGCACGACGGTCCCGGCCAGGTCACGCGCGTAGAAGGCCTGCTTGTAGGTCTCCGGCGTGCCGACGGCATCGATAGCCACATCGACTCCGTTGCCGCCCGTGAGCTCGCGGATCGCCTCGACCGGGTCGGTGTTCAAGGCGTTGATGGTGTGGGTGGCGCCGAACTCCCTTGCCCACTCGAGTTTCCGGTCATCGAGATCGACGGCGATGATGGTGTGTGCGCCTCCAAGCTTCGAGCCGGCGATAGCGGCGTCGCCGACGCCACCGCAGCCGATCACCGCCACGGAGTCGCCGCGGCAGACGTTCCCGGTGTTGAGTGCCGCGCCGAGGCCCGCCATGATGCCGCACCCGATCAGTCCCGCCGCCTCCGGGCGCGCCGCCGGGTTCACCTTCACGGCCTGCCCGGCGTCGACGACCGTGAGGTCGGAGAACGCGCCTATGCCGAGCGCGGGTGAAAGCGGGGTGCCGTCGGCGAGGGTCATCGGCTGCCGTGCGTTGCGGCTGTCGAAGCAGTACCAGGGCCGGCCGCGAAGGCAGGACCGGCATGCGCCGCACGGCGCGCGCCAGGCGAGGACCACGAAATCACCCGGCGCTACGTCGTCGACGCCCTCACCGACGCCCTCGATCGTTCCCGCGGCCTCATGGCCGAGCAGGAACGGGAAATCGTCATTGATGGCGCCCTCGCGGTAGTGAAGATCGGTATGGCAGACGCCGGAGGCCTGCACGCGGACCAGGACCTCGCCGGGTCCGGGGTCGGGCACGATTATGGTTTCGAGCCTGACCGGCTCGCCCTTGCCGCCAGCGATCACGCCCCGGGTTTCGTGTGGCATCTGTTTTCCTCTCTACCGTTCTATCGTCGGGGGCCCGCCATCGAGTTTGTGGCCTTAATCGAAGGCAACCGGCGGCGGGGATGGATGTTACACGGCTTGCTCCTCACTACCCCAGATCTTGTTTTGGAACGGGTTCCTCTACCCCTCGCCTGCGAAGTAGCGGCGGGGATTGCCGACCATCAGGGCGTCGAGCTGGTCGTTTGTGGCACCGAGTTCCGTCAGGAGCGGAAGAACGTTCCGAGTTATGAAGAGGTAGCCGTCCGGGTTGATTTTCGACCGTTCGGTACGCCTGGATTCAGGGACGGCGGCCGCTGTGACGCTATTGTCGTGGCCAAGCATCAGGCGGTTGCCGTAACCGGCATCGAGTAGCTGTTTGACTACGCCGGTGCGCTCTTGCCATGACGGCTCCCGGGACGGGTAGCGGTCGAGCCCCAGCCAGACGCCCTTCTTCAGAAGGCCCGCCAGGTAATCGAGATCGGTTGAATCGTTGCTGTGGCCGACGCAGACGCGGTTCAGGTCGACGCCTTCATCCTCAAAGATGCGCACCTGCTGATCGCCCACCCGTTCCTGCGCGCGGGTGTGCGTGTAGATGGGGACTCCCGTGGCTCTCTGGGCGCGTGCTGCGGCGCGCAGGATGATCTCGCCTGCGGGCGTGACGCCACCGGCGTCGTTGGCCACCTTGATGACCGCGGCCTTGATTCCTGTACCTTCGATCCCCTCTTCTATTTCCCGCATGTAGAGAACGGCGATATCGTCGGGGTCGGCTGTTGCGAAAGATCGTGGGATGTCGAGCCATGTGCCCGTCGCGACAATGAAGTTGACGCCGCTTTCGCGTGATACCTGTTCGATCGCCCGGATATCGCGGCCGAGGTCCATGGTTGTCAGGTCGATGACCGTGTCTACGCCCTGGGCTTTTGCCTCTTTGAATTGCCGGATACCTTCAGCAATTCCCGCCTCGCGGTCGATGAACTCCGGATACGTCGTCCGGATGCCTGCCGAGGAGATGAGCAGGTGCTCGTGGGAGAGCGTGAAGCCCAGTTCGGAAGTGTCTACTGGCCCGAGAGCTGTGTTTATGAATGCCACGTCCGAACCCCTCTGTTGTGGGCGTGCTCAGGCGTACTCATTCGCCTGCGTTTCTGGCCGTTGGCCGGGGGTGGCAACGGCGAGGCAGCGCAATGTTAGACAAAACCAGGGGGCCGTGATGGCACTCGCCGCGATCAGGGCCGGCGGCTGCGATCGGAATCGATCGCCACCGAGATGTGCCAGAAGGCCCGGCATTTTGCTCACCGTTTGTCGCTCAATTGTCGCTCTAGCGTCACCAATTTTCTATCTGGACCCGGTACTTTTGTGCCTGTGAATTACCCGCCCCTGACTGCTGATTCGCGGGTGAGGGACCATTCGGCCGGAGGTGAATGAAGAGATGAGACAGCGCACTGGATACCAGCCCGGATATGCGAGCCAGAGATCCGTAGCGGCGTCGCCTCTGACGAAGCGCGAATGGGAGGTCTTGTGGATGATCTCCAAGGGACATGACAACAAGGGCATTGCCGAGTTGCTTGGCATTCGAACTCAGACCGTGAAAAACCACACGAGCAATGTGCTGAGCAAGATGCAGGCGAGGAACCGCACGCACGCCGCGATGATGGCCATACGCAAGGGGTGGCTGGACTTTCCGATTACTGGCGCCAGGCCCGAATCTCTGAGTGCCGGTGTGGATGGTGGCGCGTCCGATGAACGAACCGCGGCGGGTCCAGGCAGGGACGTGCCGATGGGATTCGAGAGCCGGTTCCGTACGGCGGGATGATCTACCCGGTGCTGCGCGTGCTTGCCTCAATGGGCGCGCAGGCCACCACACTCGAATGGCCGCCCCGGGGTGCCTTCCCCATCTACCGGGGCGGCCATTTAAATTAGTTACTCCGACCAGCCTGTCTGCGCACCCTGGAGTACGGGGGGGGGGCGTTATGGGGTTACTTTGAGGCCTTCGAGAAGGACTGCCGTAGAGGCGTCGGGATTGGTGACCCGGACGTCCCAGAACCGATCGTCACTCGGGCCGCCGCTCTTTGCGGTGAGGCTGATGTCAATCGAGCCTGAGCTATGTGAATTGATGGTGGCCGTCGGCTTGGGGCCCGATCCGTTCTCAAACGTGACGCTGGCGCCGGCTGCAAAGCCGAATCCGGTGATGGTCATGGTCTCGGTTGTTCCCGATGCGATTACGCCGTCGCTGATTGATAGGACCGCGACACCCTCCGGCGTGGGGGTGGATGTCGGTGTCGGCGTGGGTAAAGGCGTCGCCGTAGGCGTTGCTGTGGCGGTGGGTGTTGGAGTGGGCGGCAGGGGTGTAGCGGTAGGGGTTGGCGCAGGAGTAGGTGTTGGCGTTGCCGTGGGGGTGGCTGTAGGAATTGGTGTTGGAGGCAGAGGCGTAGCCGTCGGCGTGGGTGACGGCGTCACGGTCGGGGTTGGCGTCGGCGCCGGTACGGGTGTCGCTATCGCAGTCGCAGTTGGCGCAGGAACGAATGTTGCTGTTGCGGTCGGCGGGATGGCCGTGCTCGTCGGCACCGGGGTTGGAGCCGATCGGCGACGTGGCGTTCTCGTCGGCGTTGGCGTGTTGATGGCTGCGAGAACGACGGTAGGCGAAGGGCCGATTTCCGGCGTGTTCGCGTCGACGGCGCTGAACACGGAGATCTGCGCGCTGACGAATACGACCGTGAATCCGCCCAGTTCGGTGCCGATGACGACGGACACCGTGAAGAAGCCCGGCGCGTCGTAAGTGTGCTCTCCGGCTATTGCGCCCGACTCCCGGATGGCGCCATCGCCGGACTCGCCGTCGCCCCATTCGATCGTCGCGAAATCGACCAGGTCGCCGGGCGTGTGGACTTGCGTCTGGAGGTTGAGCGATACCGGGCTGCCGGGGATCCCTGTGATTATCGAAATCGGCTCGACGGTGAGCATTATGGCGGGCAATGCTGTTTGAGGTTCGGGTGCGCTGACTGTTGAGGCGGTCCCGTCCTCGGGCCCGGTGGCGCCATCATTCCCGGTGGCGGTTGGGCTCGTGGCCGGTGTCGCGGTGGGTTGTGGCGTCCCCGTAAAATCAGCCGGCTCTGTGGCTACCGCAGTCGATTGCGGGATGGGTGTGGGTATGACCGGCACGGCTCGGTCGTCTTCCGTAACGTCTGCTTCTCCAAGGAAGATACTTTCGGTGGCAACCGCTGGCGGCACGGCCGTTGGCTCCGGTTGGGGCTCACCCGCCGTGCCGGACTCGTCGTCCACCACGGCGACTTCGGTGATGAGGGTCACGCCGATGGCGAATTCGGAGAAGCCGGGCGACGAGGCCCTTAGCAGATATACGTCATCGGTTGCGGCGACAAGCTCCGTGGGCAGGACCTGCCACTCATCTTCAAGGCGGAACAGTCTGACCGCTTCAGGCGGCGCTTCGAGGTTGCCCAGCCAGACTCTCGGAACGGTGAACTCCACAGTCGCGGGTGTATCTGGCTCTGAATCGGGTGAATCGAGGGTGATCGAGACGTACCTGTTCACGATCGCGTCCGGCGGGCTGCCGCTCGGGGGCTCGGAGGATGCTGCCACTTCGAGGTTTCGCCCTACCGGGCCGGCTGGCACTTCGATGAATATCCTGCTGATTCCGACCAACGACGCCACATCAGCGGGCAGCTCTGCGAAGACGACCTGTTTGGCGGAGGTCGCGGGGAGGATGAAGTCGACGAACGAGGGTGTCGGCTCCGGCGTGGCGATGGCGATGCCGCCCGTGATGGCGGCGTTCGGCGGCGCGGGGTCGTTTGCCAATCGGGGCGCGACGAGGAAGAAGAGCGCCGGTATGGTCATCGAGATCACTGCGGCGGCGGCTCCGCCTGCTAAGAGCGTGCGTTTGCCGATGCGCTGCCAGCGCGAGTAGCGTCGTCGCCATGAGTACGGAAGATGGGTCCAGACGACTGCCGGTATCAGCTTTGAAGGCCGGTTGACGATGCCGGTCTTGAGGGCCCATGCGACGTCGCCCGCGGTCTGGAATCTCTGGCCCGGATCCTTCGCCATGCATCTTTCGACGATCTCGATGACGTGTTCCGGAATCTGGGCGCTGATTGCGTCCAGCATGGGAATCGCCTGGGTGAGGTGCGCCTCCGACCAGCCCATGGGGGTATCGGAAGTGAAGGGGACCCTGCCTGCGAGCATCTGATAGAGGACGATGCCGAGTGAGTAGATGTCTGAGCGCTCATCGGTGCTGCCTGCCCAGTGTTCCGGCGACATGTACGCGGGTGTTCCGAGAACCTCGCCGGTTCTGCCGATGGTCGTGAGGAAGGAGGCGCGGGCGATGCCGAAGTCAGCGACCTTCACCTGGTCGGATTCGGTGAGAAGAATATTGTGGGGCTTGATATCCCGGTGGACGATGCCGAGAGAGTGGGCGGCCGCCAGGGCCTCGCCGATCTGAGCCGCTATGTTCGCCGCGCGCTCGGGCGGGAATCGCCCGATGGCGTCAAGCTCTTTTGCCAGATCGTTGGACACGTATTCCAGCACCATGTACGGGCGTCCGTCCTGCTCCCGGACCTCCTCGATCTTGACGATGTTGGGATGCTCGACGGACTGTGACTTGGCGGCTTCCTGGAGAAACGCTTCCTTGGCTTCCAGATCTGCCGATAAGCCGGCGTGGAGGAGTTTCAGGGCGAAGAACCGGCCGCTCCCGGTATGCTCGACGCGATACACATCGGCCTGGCTGCCCCCGCCGAGCAGTTCCAGGATTCGATACGGGCCGATGGTTTCGATCATATATTTACATGCCGGTTACACAGGTCTCCTGAATGGAAACGGCGATCGGGGTCTAGAGGCCAGAAAGCCTGTAGCCGTATCCCCTCACGTTATCTATCTGAACGTTACCCATGGGCAGCCCGATTCGTCTTCGGATGCGCCGGATGAGTTGGGATACCTCCCGGGCATCGACGACGGCGCCCGGACGTTCCGGCCATCCGGCGGCGCTGATCTCTTCGATGGAACAGGCCTGACCCGATGCCTGATACAGGAGTTCCAGGACATCGAACTCTTTTCGTGAGAGGGGCGGATCAACCGGCCGGCGGTTGACGGAAACGATTCTGGAGAGGGAGTCTACTTCGACCCTGAGGTGATCTGGGAGGTGATCTGGCGAATCATCGGATGCGAGGTCGGTGTTGAGACGCACCGTTTTGCCCTCGCTCTCGAATTGGAGTTCAACGACTCCGCCTGCCAGTGAGATCAGATCGCCGGGGCGCAGGCTCGTCGGCTCATCGCCGACTGTGACGCCATTGAGGGCTGTGCCATTCGCGCTTTCGAGATCCTGGATGAAATATGAGCCGTCTTCGCAGGAAATCCGGGCGTGCCGTCGGGAGATGAGGCGGCTTTCGAAGCCGAGATCGGCAAAAGGCGCCCGGCCGAGCACAACGGACTCTACGGCAAGTACGAAGTACCGGCCCTTGCTGTCCGGGGACTGGTCAATGAGTAGGGACTCGGTCACGGATAATCCCTCTTTTACTGGCCTGCTGCTGGCACGTCAGGTTCGTATCTAGGTGATGATACCTAATTCGTGACATTTCGACGTTCCGCGAATACGCTCGCCGGGCCGATGATGCGGCTCGACGGACATCTTCGCACCCATTCGTACGCTGAGCGCAGTACCTAAGTACCAGCCTCAAATTCGGGAGATCGTCCGGGCAGCGGTGGCAAGAGCCTCAGGAGTGCCGCCCTGAAAACCCACGCTGACTGAATTGGCCGGGTCCCGGCCACGCGCGCGGATCTCCGGTGACCATTTGGCGGTGACGCATCGGCGGTTATGCTTTAGTTTGGCGGGAGCAGCGGATGGTGCGGTAAGCGACGATGAACAATCCTGGTTTCTGGGGATACCTGTTTGGCGGCTTCGTGGTCACGGTGATTGCCATACCCGTGTTGATCATCGCCGTTCTCATCATGATTCCCGCCCGGGCGGTGGTGGCGGTCAGGCGCACCCTGAGTTGAGCAGTGCGAGTTGAGCGCGTGCTGGACTGGCCGGCCGACGCGCCGAACGGCGCACATTATGCAATGGCGTGAACCGGCAGGTTTTGGGCGGAGGAATCCGTGAATTCGTTTGGCTGTTGCATCAGAAACGGGCGCACGAGCATCTGAGAAGTGACGGAGAGCGCAGGCGCGCTGGCCTGGATACTGATTCCAGCCACTGCGGCGAACCTACGCCGCCCGCCAGCGCGGCGGGCAGTCGAGAGAGCAAAGGCGCGCTGCCGCGCCCCCATCAGATAGCGGGATTTCCATGCGCGGCGGTGACCAACGGCAATAGATATGGAGATCACATGGCTACTATTCGTAAAGAGACAACTGTTTCAGCGTCCCCCGCCGATCTTTGGGCCAAGATAATCGACGACCCCAACACGTGGCCCGACTGGCTGACCCCGCTGCGGGGACTTGATGAGACGGTTAGCGGCAAGGTTCATGCCGGACTGACCTTCTCAGCCCGAGTCGGCAAGCTCAGCGCCAAGATCAAAGTGCGAAAGGTCAGGCCGGCCAAGGAGTTGCAGTGGAGCGGCGGCCCGGGGATGATGCTGGCGATGGGATCCGGCATGCGTGGGAAACTCGAGTTCACCCCGTCCGGCGAAGGAACCAAGGTCAACCTGACCATGGTCACGCCCATGATGTTCGCCCCGATGATGAAGATGATGACCGGCCTCAACACCGCTGAAGAGATGACCGAGACGATCGGCAAGATCAAAGAGCTGGGAGACGCTTAGACCGTCATCCAGCAAGTGTCCTGAAAAAGGGCGCGGCCAATTTAGCTGAATCAGGAGTGACGCCCGTGCGGAAACGCGCGGGCGTTGCCGCGTCTGATTGCGTATTAGCCGGTGGATTCAATCAGGAACGGAGAGTCGGCGAGGTCCGTGCAGCCGTCGATATTGTGGTCGAAATAGTCGTTGCGGCCCACGTCGAGCCTCCTGAAAGTATCTGGGACTATGAACTGCCACATTATGTCGTTGCGGTTGTCGTCGACGTGTCCGCGAAGACTCTCCCCCAAGAAATTCGGCGCGCATGAAGGAACGGCGCCGATCGTGTGCAGCACCTCATGGATAATCGTATAGTCGGCGTCCTTCGGCTTGAGGTCGAATCCCGCGAGGGCGCCGGGGCAACTGCGAGTGAGGTGGGCGACTGCAATCCTCCTGCCGCCCGTCGTACCGCCCCGTCCACACACGCTTGGCTCGCTGAGGCCATCGTAGTAGACGGCATAGATGCGATTGGGCTGGTCAAATCCTCTGAGAAGCAGTTCGGACTGTATGAGCCGCCATGGCGACGAGCCCTCGCGAAGTATCTGGAACTCGTCCTTATTTAGCCGGATGAAGCTGACGTCCGGCTCACCCTGGAAGGTGTCGAAACGAAGCGTACGGCCGTCTGTCTGGCCCTCGAACCACGATTGGATGGCCTTGACGGACCGCGCAATCGAGCCGTTGGTGTCGCGTTCAAGGTCTGCCGAGTCGCTGGCGAGCAGGTAGACGGCGTGGATCTTGTGGAGCAGTGGATCGTCATCGTCCGGCCGGTCGGCGAATGAGCGCTCGCCGAGTGGGGCCGGGGTCGGCGTTGGCGTCGGGGTAGCGGTGGGTGTGGGCTGGGGAGTGGCCGTCGGAACCGGAGTGGCCGTCGGCGTCGGGGAGGGTGATGGCGTTGGCGTCGGGGTAGCGGTTGGTGTGGGCCGGGGAGTGGCCGTCGGAACCGGAGTGGCCGTCGGCGTCGGGATGGCGGTTGGTATGGGCTGGGGAGTGGCCGTCGGGACCGGCGTGGCTGTCGCCAACGGTGTCGACGTGGGAGCCGGCGCGGACGTGGCAGTAGGGCGTGGTGTGGCCGTTGGAGAGGCCGGTACCGGTGACGGGACCGGCGTCGCACTCGTTTCGAACGCGGTCGGAACCGGACCGGGGACATCTGCGGCCGGAGTGATTGGGCTGGAGCAGGCCGCGGCGAGAATGAGCAGGGCGGAGGCGGTCAGGAGTAGTTTCAAGGTAGTGGGATTTTATGGTGGGTTGTGGGCGGGCGCGCCACCGTGAAGGCCGCCAGTTCCCACTGGGCGAGTTACCTAACCGTCGCCTGCCCTCGGGCACCGTCCTCGGGGATGTATCCGATAACTTCGCGTGCGTGGTCGAGATCCCGATATCCCAGCTCGTTGTTCGAAGTGAAGAAGAATATGTCGAACCTGACGGTATCGGGAGCCTCGATGCATCTGATTGCCATCTGCCGTGTATCGCGATGGCTAAGCCATATGGCCTGGCCGCGGCCGGGCGCGGGCCGGTCCTCGGCATTGCATCCGCCGATGCGCATGCAGATGACCGACATCTCCGATGTGTTGACGAAGTAGCGGCCGAGATCTTCGGCGAAGAGCTTGCTGACGCCGTAGAGGGTGATCGGCTTCGGCTCGGATTCGTGCGTGATCATCTCCCATGTGCCTGGCGCAATCGCCGGATTGCCCGAGGCAAGCTCTCGATACGGCGACTCGTTCTCGTAGCCCTTGATGGTAGCGCCGGAGCTGGCGAGGACGACGCGTCTGGCGCCGGCCTGCCGGGCCGCCTCAAGGACGTTAAACGTGCCGATTATGTTGTTCTGGAGCATCGCCTCCCAGGGCGCGTCCATGCCGTCGCTGGAGTTCACTCCGCCATCGGCGGCGAGGTGGACGACGGTGTCGATGCCCTCGAAGGCGGGTCGGATGGCGCCGAAGTCGGAGATGTCGGCCCTGAAGACCCTTTCGCCTGGCAGTCCGGAGACGCCGCTGCGGGAGAGTGCGGACAGCTCGTAGCGTTCGGCAAGCGCCGGCCGCATCGCGCTGCCAACCGCGCCGTTCAGTCCCGTGACCAGTACTCGTCGTGCCATGGCTTTGCTCCATATGCTCGCGGCCGAAGTTACGGCATGAGGCCGCCGGTGGACTCCAGGAGGTCGGTGTCGTCGGTCCCGATCTCACCGGTATCCCCATCGTCCAGGCCGAGGGCGATGGTGGGCTTCGCGACCGGGTAGACGGCGCTCTCGTATTCGCTGCCGTCGAAACTGATGCCGTTGGGCTCCGAAAACGGCGCCGAGTCGTAGCGCGGGGTTGCGGTCATCACGTCGTGGCCCATCCGGATCAGGGCGTCACGTATCTCCGTGCCGAACCTGCCATCCAGAAGGATCCGGTCTGTTTCGACATGGATTCTTGGCGTCTGCACAGCTTCCTGCAGGGCCATCTCGAAATCGACGTAGTGAACGATCGCCTGGACCACTGCCGTCCATATGCGGCGTCCTCCGGATGCGCCGAGAGCGGCGCGAAGAGCGCCGTCCCGGACCAGCAGCACGGGGACCATGTTGTGGAGGCCGCGGCCTCCGGGCGAAACCGAGTTAACGGTGCCGGGACCAGGGTAGAACCAGCCCATGCCGTTGTTCATCATCGCTCCAACGCCGGGCGTCACCACGCCGGAGTAGCCGTGCAGGGTCTGCGTCAGCGAGACGGCCCCGCCGGTTGCGTCGACTACTGTGAGGTGGGTGGTTCCGCCGTCCGGTCCGAGGCCGGCAGGTGCCGGATAGCCGGCCGGCTTCGCCGTCCCGGCATGGGCCCACGGGTCTCCGGGCTCCGCCTCGGCTGCCAATCTGCCGATCTCCGCGGCGCGCTTCGCAGCGTACTCGGGGTCCATCAGCACGTCTACCGGGCCGCCGTCCGGCGCGCAGTCGCCCAGGTATGAGAAGCGGTCGGCGGCTGCCATCTTTATCGCCTCGGCGATTACGTGAAGCGAGTCTAGACTGCCGTATCCGAGCAGGCGCAGGTCGAAGTTGCTGAGGATATTGAGGATCTCTATCAGCGTGGGCGCGGCGCCTGGACCAGGCACTGCCAGGACCTCGGCGTCGCGATAGTTCGTGCGCAACACCTGCTCGTATACGACCGCTTCATAGGCGGCGAAGTCCTCTTCGCTCAGGCGCGCCCCATTGGCCTGCGCGTCTTCTGCGATGCGCTGTGCCGGCTCGCCGCGATAGAACGCGTCAGGCCCGCCATCGGCTATCAGGCGCAGAGTGCGTGCGTAGTCGGCCTGGACGAGGCGCTCGCCGACGGCAATGGGCTGGCCGTTCGGATAGAAGATCGGCGTCGTTCCGGGGAAGCCGAGAAACTTGTCTCGTCCACTCACGAGAGCCAGAGACATGTGGTGACCGATGGCAAAGCCATTCTCGGCCAGCTCGATTGCGGGCGCGATGGCGTCCTTGAGGTCCATCGTCCCCCATCGGGCGAGCGCGGCCGAGAGGCCTGCGACCGTTCCCGGCGTCGCGATTGCGGAGTGGCCATCGAGATGGGCGTTGTCCCTGACCTGCGGCCAGTTGTAGCGTGATGAGAAACGGAGCGTGCCGGCCCCCAGCGCCTCGGGCTCGGGCAGGAGTTCGTACATGTCGTCCGATGCCGCAAGAGGGGCCTTCATGCCGTAGTCGACCGCGCCTTCCGTGCCCCCGCCCAGCCGCACGATCATCTGCCCGCCGCCGCCGATGCCGTTCATCAGGGGCTGTACCACGCCCATCGCGAAGGCCGTTGTGACCGCGGCGTCGACTGCGTTTCCGCCCTTCGCCAGGACCTCAAGACCGGCCCGCGCGCCGAGCGGATGCTGGGCGACGACCATGCCGCGGGTGGCGGTGATCGACTCGTTGGCGAGGACGGGTCTGCTCGCGCGCATGGTGGCTCCTGGGTAGTGGGTGGAGGGTGCACGGCGAATGTAGCACGAAGGCAGCGGGCGAGCCTCGCAATGTGATACTTCGTTTATGATGCGCGCCAATATGCCTTCTGAGCGTGTGCAGCGGCGGATCGAGAAGATGCTCGATGAAGCCGACGATGCGATGGACCGAAGCGACTGGGATGTCGTCCATCGGCGCGCCACGGAAGTGCTCGCCCTGGATCCGGAGAACGAAGAGGCGGCGCGGAAGCACGCCTGGAACGGGTAGCGATGGCAGACGCGGATGCGTTCTACGCGGACGCGATAGTCATAGATGGGCTCGACACCAGCAAGTGGGGTCGGGAGGTCGTTTACCGGACGTTGCGGGATGGCGGGGTGACGGCGATCAACGCGACCATCGCTATATGGGACGACTACGAGGCGGTCCTGCACAAGGTCACCCGCTACCTGGAGTGGTTCGACGAGTTCTCTGAGTTCATCCGTCCGGTGCGCACCGCCGACGACATCCGAGCGGCAAAAGCGGAGAACCGGACGGGGATCATCCTTGGCTGGCAGAACGCGGCACCGATAGGGAACGACCTTGGCCGGTTGAGGCTGTTTCACGAACTGGGCGTGCGGGTTATTCAACTCACGTACAACGAGCGGAACCTTCTCGGGAACGGCTGTTACGAGCGGGCGGACGACGGTCTGAGCCGGTTCGGGCTCGCCGCGGTGGCCGAGATGAACCGGCTGGGAATCCTGATCGACCTCTCCCATGTGGGCGACCGGACGACGCTGGATGCCATCGAGAACTCGAGCGGTCCGGTGGCGATCACCCATGCCAACGCGCGCTCGCATATCGACCATCCGCGCAACAAGACCGACGAGGCGATCAGGCTGCTCGTCGAGCGCGGCGGCGTGATCGGCGCGAACGCATTTCCGATGTTCTTCGAGCGCGGCTTCGAGACCGGGCTGGACGAGTACCTCGACGCTATCGACTACCTCGTCCAGATGGTCGGCATCGACCACGTCGCCATCGGCACGGACTTCTGCATGGAGCAGTCGCGATCGTGGTTCGAGTGGCTGTTCGCGTCGCAGGGGAAGATACCGGCCGGCGATGTTGCGTTCACGCCGGAGCCGTACCGGCATCTGCGGGGCTTCGAGACTCCGGCCGATTGGGTGAACGTGGCGGAAGGGCTGCTCGCCCGCAACTACTCGGAGGCCGACACGCGAAAGGTGCTAGGAGAAAACTGGCTTGGGCTGTTCGAACGGGTGTGGCCGGGCCAGCCTGCTTCGTCACGGGGCTAAAATGTGCGCCTCGGCTTCGATCTCAAGTTATGAAGGGAATAGATAGAAGTGCGCTTTGCTGTTCTTGGGATCTCTCACGAGACAAACACATTTTCCGAAGTGCCTGCTGACTATGAGTCGTTTCGGGCGGGCACCCTCCGCCGGGACGAGATGTTCGAGCGTCATCGCGACTCGAGCTACACCATCGCCGGCTACATTCAGGGCGCCGATGAACTCGGGTTTGAGATGGTTCCACTCATGTACGCGGTCACGGGCCCGATCGGCACGATCACAAAAGACGCATATGACCGGCTGACGGCCGAGATGTTCGGGATGCTGAGCGACGAGGGTCCGTGGGACGGCGTGTTGATTTCCAACCACGGGGCGGCGGTCTCCGAAGAGTATCCGGATATGGACGCGGCGTTCACGGCGTCAGTGCGGGAGATCGTGGGGCCGGACGTTCCGGTCGGCATGACGCTGGACATGCATTCGAACATCTCGAAGGAGTCGGTTGAGAATACGGATGCCTGCGTGGTGTGGCGAACGAATCCGCACATGGACCCGAAGCTGCGTGGGCGCAAGCTCGCGGAGATCATCTACCGGACCGTGAAGGGCGAGATACACCCCGTCCAGTGGATAGAGATGACGCCGATGCTGGTCAATATCGTCAAGCAGTTCACTGGCGAGGAGCCTATGAAGACACTGGTGGACGACGCTATCGAGGCAAACGAGCGGCCGGGGATCCTGGACACCAGCGTGGCGGAGGGCTATCCGTACTCCGACGTTGTCGAGATGGGGATGTCGTTCATCGCAATCGCCGACGGCGACATCGACGCGGCGCGCGCGGCTTCGCGTTGGATGGCGTTGCGTGGC
>JADFHP010000062.1 GCA_022567135.1 Chloroflexota bacterium | reverse complement strand
CGGGTTGCGCTGATTGAAGCCTACTGTGACAGCTCGGCGTCCGTGCCGGCCGCGATTCTCGACGTGCCAGCAGCGGACGACCCCGCCACCGCCCGGGCCATCGTCTCCGGCGTGCTGGCGTTGTCGGAGACAGTACAAGTGATCTGTATCTCATCTGATCCTGCCGCTTTCAGCAGATTCGCCGCCACCGCCGAGAGCGAGCAGATCAACCTGGTAGACGCGATACGGCTGGACTCGCCTTTCCGCAAGGTCTCTGGCGAGAACTGACTCTTCAACAGTCCGATTCCGACTCTGCCGCAGACACCAGGATGCAGGGCAGCCCCACGCTGGACCGGCGAGCGCGATCAGGTGCTCTCCGCTGACTGCCCCGGGGACCGTCCTGAGTCTTGCCCAGAGTCTGGGGCGGGGCGCCCAAGGCTCTCATAAAGCTTCCCGATGCCGTCAAACCAGCGTTCCTGGACAGCAGGCTCCCACTCTGGGTCAAAGTCAGGATACTTCGCGAGCACCATCTCCGCGAGAGAATTGAGCGAGGCCGCGGGCGCAACTTCAAGTCGGCCGGGCTGAGAGGCGGCTGCGCTCTGGCGGGGCCGCGACCCTGCCGCTACGCGTCTGCTCGTGTGCCGCCGGGCGAGGATGTATTGCGATAGCTCTATCCCAGCGTCCTGCGCCGCCTGGATGAAGAAGTTCTCGCATTTTCGGAGGACGCCTTCCCGGGCGCCGTAGACCTTGAACGTTTCCGAAAACTGCGCTTTCGTGGCGCGCCCCAGATCCAGAGTGAAGATCGGCCTGTAATGCCGTTCAAGGATCGCGGTCAGCACGGCTCTGCGCTCATCGCTATCCGTCATCACCAGCCGCTCCAACGCCTCCGTGGGCCGTCCATCAGGGTCTGTCAGGCCAAGCACCTTCAGGGCGGTCATCAACTGAATGCCGGAACTTCCGGAATACCGGGCGCCCCAGACGCTACGGTCAATTCTTGCTGGAATGCCCTCACGTAACTGATCCACGAAATTCCGGAATGTGCGGTACGGCACATAAGGCGGAATCTGGAGTTGACCTTCTGCCATCTTTCCCAATCCGGGGATAGGCCCCATTACCAGTTCAACATCAACCCTATCCCAGTAAAGTTCCCAATTCAATCACCATTCAGAATTCTCGTGGACAGTTTTTGAATCTACTCTTCGGAACTTCGAGAATTGACCCTGTGACATTACCACCGGCGTCCAGTGCAGGGCGCTACCGCAGAACGTCTGCAGAGGGCAATATGGAGATTCCAATAGACCAGATCGTTCCGGACCCGGAACAGAAGCAACGCAACCTGGCAGGCCAGTCGCCAGGCGAATTGCGGAAGGGCCTCAGCGCGGTCGGATTGAACCAGCCGGTCCTCGTCCGCCCGGTGAACGGCGGCGAGAGCTACATGATCGTCGTAGGCGAGCGCCGGTGGCGAACTGCCCAATCGACCGGCCAGACCGGAATCGAGTGCACGGTCCGCGGCGACGTCTCCGAGCAGGACATCCGGGAACTCCAATTGAGCGAGAGCTACCACCATGAATCGGTGCCGCCGATGGAGATGGGCCGGGCGTTTCTCAACTATCGAGAGCGATTCGGAGTGAGCCAGCAGGAGCTGGCGCGCCGCACCGGAATCACGCCAGGGACAATCCATCATTACGAAAGCCTGGTCAGGAATCTGACGCCTGACCTGGGCGAGAAGGTCCAGTCCGGCGAGTTGACATTCAAGGAAGGCCGCTCCATAGCCGATATCGACGGCACGGAACGCCAGCGTGAGATCGCCGAGCCGTTCGTCTCAGGCCGGCTCAGTTCCGTCTATGTCGAGAAGGTAGTTGGTCATGCCAAAAAGAACCCCGGCATGCCGATTGAGCAGATTCTCGAGGAGGTGTTGAAAGGCACGCGAGCTGAGGACAAGGTTCAAAAAGAGGCGGAGCCCGCGCCCAAAACCGGGGTGGACATCTCAAAGCTAGAGGCGACGGCGCTTCGACTGGCCGGAGAACTCGATGCTATGCAGTTGCAGGTCATTCCGGAGTACCGGCGGCTGAACACTATCAGCGCGCTTCGAATCCTGGACAGCAAAGTCCAGTCCGCATTCCAGTTCCTGAGCGGCGGTCCGGCAAGGGAGAACACAATGCTGCGTCCCCTGATTAGGACAGTGGAGAGATAAGAACGGAGAAGAGCTAACAACCCAACACCGGGGACGGGCGCGGACACGCCCATCTCGGAAGCGGCGCAAAACCCGCGAGCGCCGACACAATGCCCCTCCCCAGGTCCCCGGGGAGGGGCTCCTTCTTTAAGAAGACTGGCTCTGACGAGTTAGGCCGGTATTGGTTCGCCGGGCCCAGAAAGTCACGGCGTTAGCCTAGCCCTTTTCCTCGATCAAGATGGCTCGGATATCACTGTCACCGACGTTATGGACGGTGTGGGTCCACGGGTCGCTGAACATGACGTGGCCGTCCGGTATTTCGGCCTCCACGGTATCTCCGCCTTCAACGTCGATCTTCACCTTGCCGCCGGTTACGAAGTAGACGGTCTCGTTCCGGTGGGAGTGTTTGTTGTCGGATTGCCCGGCCGCGAGCTTCATCTCCACTACACGGACTTTGTCATTCTCATCGAGCAGCTTGTAGATATCTGGTGAGACGTCGATGGGATCAATGTAGTCAGCCAATTCTCTCTCCCTGCTCTGAATCACACCCAGCGATCTGGGTGTGATCTGATGCCGTGTTGCCGGTACAGGTCCGCGCCGGTTGCGAACCGTTAGCGCGATGGAGCCGAAATTATGCCACAGGATGACGGTTGCCGCAGGTCGCGCAGATGTGTCGCACGCGTGTAGGATGGCGCCGCGCCGGTAATTCGACTACGAAATCGACCTTCATGATCGAGAGGACTCCAAGCCATGCTGGAACGTTTCCATGTCCCGGAGGCCGACCGCGTTTATGTGAAACAGGAGCGGATGCGGGAGGCGACGGAGACGATCTTCAAAAAGATGGGCCTTTCGGAAGAGGATGCCCGTCTGTCTGCCGACGTGCTGATGCTCAGCGACCTGAGGGGCGTGGAGACCCATGGCGTCTCCAACATGCTCCGGGCGTACGTGCAGCAGTACAACAACGGTGCCACCAACCCGACGCCGGAAATCACCACTGTGCGCGAGTCTCCGACGACGGCGACGATGGACGGCGGCGGCGGGCTGGGCCTTCACACCGCGCCGGTGGCCATGAACCTCGCCATCGAGAAGGCGAAGAAGCACGGTATCGGGTCGGTGACCATGCGCAACTCCCGCCACCTCGGCATGGCCGCCTACCACGCCATGATGGCGCTCGAGCATGACATGATCGGCCTCTGCATGACAGGCGGCGGCGGAAGTGGAAGAAATGCCTACGGCATGGTCCCCACTTTCGGCGCTGAGGCGCGATTCGGGACCAATCCGATTGCCTGGGCGGCGCCCGCCGACAAGATGCCGCCGTTCGTCTTCGACGTTGCGACTACGCAGGTGGCCGGAAACAAGTTGAATCTGGCCAGGCGCGTCGGCGCCAAGCTTGAGCCGGGTTGGATCTCGAAGCTTGATGGCGACCCGATCATGGAGCCGGTGGATCTTCCGCCGCTCGGTGAGTTTCGCATGCTTCCGTTCGGCGGCACGCGTGAGAACGGATCCCACAAAGGCTACGGCTTTGCCGCGGTCGTCTACATCCTTTGCCAGACCCTGGGCGGCAGCGGCTGGAACGAGCAGTCCGGCGGCGGCCACCATTTCACGGCCTACAGCATTGAGGCATTCACCGATGTAGCCAAGTTCAAGTCCGACATGGATGAGTTCCTCGAGGGGCTGGCGAGCACCCCGCCTGCGCCGGGGCATGACGAGGTGGTCTACGCAGGTCTTCCGGAGTCGCGCGAGTACGCCGATCGGATGGAGAACGGCATCCCATACCACCGCGAAGTCATCGATTGGTTCCACTCGATCAGCGCCGAACTGGACCTGGGCATTGAGCTACCGTAGCGAAGAGGTCCGTAACTGAGCAGTCTGCGCGGACAGACGGAGGATTGGTAAGGGTGCTTGAGCGGTTCAAGGTTCCGGAAGAAGACCGGGTATACATCCGGCCTGAGAAAATGCGTGCTGCGACGGAGACGGTATTCAAGAGTTCCGGGTTGTCGGATGATGACGCAGAGCTGTCCGCCGACGTCCTGATGCTCAGCGATATGCGTGGTTGTGAGACGCACGGCGTCTCGAACATGCTCCGCCGGTACGTCGGGTGGTATGACGATGGCGAGCTGAATCCGAAACCGAACCTGAGGATCATTCGTGAGTCGGACGCGACCGCAACGCTGGACGCAGACGACGGGCTGGGTCTTCATATCGCTCCTAAGGCGATGGAGATCGCCATGGAAAAGGCCGAGAAGTTCGGCATGGGCTCGGTCGCCGTCTCCGGCAATAAAAACGGCCACGTGGGCATGCTGGCGTACCACTCGATGATGGCGTTGGAGCACGACATGATCGGCGTCACGCTGATCGCGGGTGACGCGCTTTCGGCGGTTCCGACGTTCGGGGCGGAGAAGCGGTTCGCAACGAATCCGTGGGCCTACGCGGTGCCTGCGCGGAACATGCCGCCGTTCGTTTTCGATATCGCGACGACGCAGGTGGCAGGCAACAAGCTGGCCCTGGCAAAGCGCGTCGGGGCGCCGCTGGAGGATCACTGGATCGCCAATATCGACGGCTCTTCCATGGTGGGCAACCCGCAGTTGCCGGACGACCGGAGCCAGTATCACCAGTTGCCCATGGGCGGGACGCGCGAGCAGGGCTCGCACAAGGGCTACGGTTTCATGGCGGTGGCGGAGATCCTGTCACAAATTCTTTCGGGCGCCGGGGCCGCGTTCCTGAACCCGGGGACGATGTGCCACTGGTTCTGCGCCTACAAGATCGACGCGTTTACGGATCCCGAGAAGTTCAAGGACGATATGGACGATTTCTTGAACGGACTTGCCACCACTCCGCCGGCGCCGGGGCATGACCGCGTCCTGTATCCGGGACTGCCCGAGCACGAGGAGACGCTGCTCCGCGAGAAAGAGGGCATTCCGTATCACCGGGAGGTCGTCGACTGGTTCCGGTCGATCTCGGACGCGCGAAACCTCGGCATCGATCTGGCGTAGAAAGCGGCCGGTCAACAAGCACGCCGACCGTCGCCGCCTACTTTGATTTTCTGTTTCTCGCCGCCGTCTCTTCGGATTGCTTCAACTTTCTGCGGGCCGCCACTACCGCGGCAACCGCAGCAAGAAGCGCAACGGCGATGATCGATTTCTTCATGTCCTCCCCCCCTGTTGCCCCCATTGCAAAGGAGAGTCGATCAGCCAGGCGCTGCCCGGATCGCATAGTCGGCGGCCCCGTGATCGACGAGGCCGTTCCGACGTATTTATGCCCGGAGCGTAAACCCTGTTCGATATCCAGTCAAAATAACCGGCGTCGCCATCGTCACGGAGCGCCGCGGGATTCGGTGAAGTCGATGGCGTTAGCCTGGCAGATGGGATGAGCATTCCGGGTCGCGCACGATAATCGTTTCGGTGGGGCTGATGAATTCGGGCGCGCTCGATGCGTCGATCAGGAACCTGGGGTAGCCTTGCTGGTAATCGACGGACACGGTGTAGCCGGGCGTGCTGTAGGTAGTGGTAAACAGGCGGTTCGCCGCGAGGTCGGGATCCAGCGGCGTCAGCTTCAGGATCACATCCGTGCCGCGGGTGGCCGGTGATCGAGATATCTCCCATGTGAGCGGCTGATCGACCAGTTCAAAGAACCGGGCATTTTGGACGGCCATCGCGCGGCCACCCTCGCACAGCAGCAACTCAATGCCGGCCGAGTCGAATTCGACCCGGGTATTTGTCAGGAACTCAGTCCAAATCGCTTCGTGTTCCTCGATGCTCAGATCGGTGCTGCCCCGGGCGATTTCGGCGGGGATCTCCGCAATTTCGAACCCCCGATCGACAAGAGAAGGCTGGAGAAAAGTGTTGGGCGTCGCCCCGGTTTCTTCGCGGCTGCTCACGGGGCTGGGAGTCGGTGTCTTGGTAGGGACAGGTGGAGGCGTTGGCGCGACCGTCGCAGTCGGAGATGGAGTAGCGGTCGCTACCGGCTGATCGCCGCTGCTGCAGGCGATCGCGATCGCGGCCACTGCTCCTATAGCAATAACAATCCATCGCATTCCGTGCCCCGCGATCGCTTTGATCCGAACAGTCCCCATGGAAATAGATGAACAAGCGCAGCCTGGAGATGCACGGTATTAGGTTGGCGCGGCCACCCCGGCCTCAGCCGATGGATCCCGGCCTACCCTGCCCGCCGCATGGGTACCAGGAGCGACAGGAACGTTCCAGAGCTCGCGATGATGGCGGCAAAGACGACCACGCCCTGGAAGCCCCATTCGGAGTTGATCGCGCCGGCCGCGATGGGGGCCGCCGAGCCGATGGCCGCGCCGCCCGCGAACATGAGCGCGATCGAAGAGCCCTCGGAGCCCTTCTCGGTCTGATCCATCGCTGCGGCGGCGATGATCGGCATCACGGCGAAGAGCACCAGGCCAAGGAAGCCGAGCGCGATCGCCAGCGGCCAGCCGGATTCGATCCACAGGAATTGCGATACCAGTATCGCCGTGACGGCCATGGCGCCGACGATCACCGGCTTGCGGCCAATCCGGTCTGACAGGATCCCGAGGATCGGCGTGGAGCCGATGCCCGCCAGGGTTATCAGCGAGATGTGGAGGCCGACGAGCCATGGGGCGTAGTCGAGTTCTTCTGAGAGGTAGAGGACCAGGAAGATCTGGAACGACTGGTGGACTGACTGCCTGATCGCCTGAAGTCCCACGAGGGCGAGAACCTGCCGGTTGGAGACGAGGCGTTTTGCCGCTGCGAAGTAGGCCTTGAGATCGGTGGGGGTCGAGTCGCTGCCCTCGACGTTTCGGAATTTTATTAACACCGCAACGGCCGTCAGGGACGTCGGGATTGCGAGCAGCAGCGAGATGGTCCGCCAGTCGAAGCCGTCCCAGTGCACCGCGCCCAGGGTGAAGCCGGTGAGGGCGAGGCCGACCAGAACCGGGGCGGTGGTGTTGCCGATCTGGGCTCCGGTCAGGTGGGAAGCCATCGCGAGGCCGCGTCGCTGGGGGTAACGGGCGGCAAGCGATGCGAAGGCGGGCGCGTGCCACATCGACGTTCCGATGCCGATTACGACGGAGGCCAGCAGGAGGAGCCAGTACCAGGACGCGATGCCGACCAGCACGTAGCCGAGCATGACGAGAATCATGCTGAAGGTGAGGATGAGCGGCACCTGTCTGCGGAAGAAATCGGTGGCGAATCCAGCCGGCACGTTGGCGATGCCGGAGGCAATTTGCTGTGCGGTGAATATGCCGCCGACGGCGATGTCGGAGAGTCCGAGGGCTGCCCGGATGTCGGGCATCAGTATCAGGAATGAGCCCTGTGCGAAGTGCTTTATGCCATGGCCGGCAGAGAGGCCGTAGAGGAGACCGGAGCCGGGGCGGGTTGTGGGAGGCGCGGCCTCATCGGGTGAGATGTCGTCGGTGATTTCGGATGATGACGTGATTGGATTAGCCCGGCTGTAGCTCGGCCAGGAGGGCGTTGCAGTAATCGGTGCCGGGAGTCGCGTCGCGGCCCTGGCAGAGGGGCACCAGGTTGGTGAAGATCTTGGCGCCGCACGCGGTGGTCGCTAGCGCGAGGACGGCTGAGACGATTCTGGAACGGGTGTGGGTTGACGTCTGGGTCATCAAGCCACACCCAACTCGGCTTCGACTTCGGTGAGGGCTTCGTCGACGGCGGTGGTCATCTCAAGAATCTCGTCTGCGGTGATGATGAGTGGCGGGGCGAGCGGCATGATGAAGGCAGGGACGCGGATCCAGATGCCGCGGGCGGTCAGCTTTTCCGTGAGCCGTGCGTTCACCTTCACAGACGGGTCGAAGTGTTCTTTCGTGTCGCGGTCTTTAACGAGTTCGAGGCCCTGGATGAGGCCTACGCCGCGGGCGTCGCCTACTATCGGGTGGCGATCTTTCATGTCCGCAAGCAACTCCGAGAGTTGCTCGCCGCGGGCCCGGCAGTTCTCGACCAGGTTCTCCCGTTCCATGATCTCGATCGCGGCCATGCCCGCGGCGCCGCCGGCCGGATGCGCCGAATAGGTGTACATGTGGCTGAAGGTCTTTTCCGGGCCGCCGGCGAACATGTCGGCCACCTCGGGCGTCGAGATGGCGCCGCCGAGCGGGAAGTAGCCGCTTGTGACGCCCTTGGCGAAGGTCATGATGTCCGGCGCCACGCCTACGTAGTGGCCGCCGAACCAGGTGCCGAGGCGGCCGAAACCGGTGATCACCTCGTCGAAGATCAAGAGCACGCCGTACTTGTCGCAGATTTCGCGGACCTTCGGCCAGTAGCTTTCGTGTGGAACGACGCCGCCGAGGGGCTGCGAGACCGGCTCGCCGATTACCGCCGACACGGAGTCTGGGCCCTGGAAGAGGATGGCGTCTTCGATTGACTGTGCGCAGAGCTCTGCGCACTCTTCTGCCGTCTCGCCGCCAAGCTCGCAGCGGTACGGGTTTGGTTGCGGCACGTGTACGACGTTGGCCGGGACGGGCTGGTAGTCGGTGCGCGGGAAGCCGGGGTGTCCGCCAAGCCACATCGTGCCGTACGTTGCGCCGTGGTATGAGCCGCGCCTCGAGATGACCTTGAAGCGGCCCCTGTCACCGCGCCGGACGTGGAATGCCTGGGCCATCTTCAGGGCCGTCTCGTTGGCGTCTGAACCGCCCTGTGAGAAGAACGTCCGGCTCAGGTTTCCGGGGGTTATGGCCGCCAGCTTGGCCGCGAGTTGGATGATCTTTGGAGTTGCGCTCGCGTAGACGTTCATGCTGACGCTGGAGAGCTGCTCGTAGACGGCGCGCGCTATCTCTTCCCTACCGTGGCCGACATTTCGGAAGTACATGCCGGAGATGCCGTCGATGTATTCCCGGCCGTTGATGTCAGTGACCCGTATGCCATCGGAGCCGGTGAGGATGAGCGGCCCGCCCTCCTCTGCCAGCTGGGCGTGATTGGTCATGCCGATGTAGAGGTTTTCAAGAGCGGCGCGGTTGAGCGCTTCCTGATCGTCAATGGCCGGAATTTGCGGTGTGGTCGTCAAGGGTTTCCCTCTGGTAGCTGAGTATCTGGGGCAAGCATCTGATCAGGCGTGGCGCGCAGTATATCTTCCTGCCGACTCCCAGATTGAGATGCGCCGATTGCCGGGTGATTCGCGAGCGGCTCATAGGTATACTCCCCGACGGCATGACGAGTAGAGAGAACCTGCGCCAGATTCGGGCGCTTCACATGCAGGCCGAGACAGCGATCAGGCGTCGAGATTGGGAGCGCGCGAACGCTTGCCCAGGCCATTTTCGAACTGGACTCGTTCGATCAGTCGGCGCGTGAGATTCTCGAGCAGGTCGGCGGGGGTCTGGAAACGGCAGCGAAGACCCGGCGGCTACTCTGGCTCAGGTCGCAGTCGATTGCCTGGAAGCTCCTGAACAACCGGGTGGCAAGACGGTTCGTTCTCATGATCAGCATCATCTGGGCGGCGAGAAGGGTGATGTTCGTCGCGCCGCGCGTCCGGGGCCTCAACCCATCAAGGTCATGCGGCCGGCACTAACATAGCGACTGGCACATCAATCAGGGGCAGTCAAGACCGCTGGCGGCCTGGACGACGGCGGAAGTCTCGACAACCGGATTGCTTGTGGCTGACTGTCCCGGAGGCTACTCGGCGCCAGTTGCCACAGGCTCGTGACTATCCGCGTCCCGCTGCAGGACGGTCGCGATCTCGGTCGAGGTGAGCTCCGGGGAGTCCGCGTAAAGGAAACAGAGCGCGCCGCGGTCAGGATCAATGCGGTAGAACCCCGGAACCGCTTCGGCGCACATCGGCATGGCCGCAAGACAACGATCCACGAATTTGCATGTTGTTGCGCCGGGAGCAATTCCAATCGTGTTCGAAACGGTGGTTTCCGCTCCCCACCTCTTGTCTGGGTCCGGTTGCGGGATCGACTCCACCAGCAAACGAGTGTACGGATGCTGCGGGTGTTTGATGACCCTTTCGACGCTACCTGCTTCGACCACGGACCCACGGTAGAGAACCATGATGTTGTCCGATATCTGGTAAGCGGTTGTCAAGTCATGCGTGATGTAGAGGATGGCGATACCCAGCTCGCGGTTCAGGTTGCGAATGCTATCGAGGATCGTCGCGCGTAGAGACGCATCGACCATAGAGACTGGCTCGTCAGCCAGGATGACACTGGGCTTGAGGAGCAATGCCCTTGCGACCATCACACGTTGACGCTGGCCCCCGCTGAGCTGGTGAGGGAAGCGACCCAGGGTTTCGTCGGGTCGCAGGCCGACGAGTTCCAGGGCATCCTCGATTATCCGCTGCGCCTCCCGTTTCGTCCCCGCCATGCGGAATTTCTTGATCGGCGTGGTCAAGACGTGATCGACTTTGTAGAAAGGGTTATAGACCTCGAACGGATCCTGGAAGACCGGCTGCACCTCACGGCGGAACTCGCGACGCTGTTTCCGGGTCATCCCCGCCACGTCCTGGCCCTTGAACAGGACCTTGCCCTCAGTGGGCGCGACAACTCCCAGAAGCACGCGGGCCATGGTGGTCTTGCCGCTGCCACTCTCGCCGGCTATCGCGGTGATCTGGGGACTTTCGCTGGGGATAGCAAATGACACGTTGTCCAGGGCCAGCGTCCTACTCCTGGAGAACAGTCCTCCGCCATAGATCTTGGTGACGTTCTGAAGTTCAAGCAGGGAGTTCATGATGCAACGTCTTCAGGATAAAGGTGACAGGCAACAAATTGCCGTTCCCCCTGAGCATGGAATACCGGGTCTTCTACCCTGCACACATCCATCACCGAGGGACAACGATCGGCGAACGGGCAACCGCGTGGCAGATCGATAAGAGGCGGCGGCAGGCCGGGTATTCCCTGGAAGTCTCGCTTCTCTTCAAGCGAGGGCAGGCTTTCAATAAGGAGCCGGGTGTATGGATGCTGCGGGTTCTTGAATATCTGCCCAACCGGGGCTAACTCGACCAGCTTGCCGGCGTACATCACCCCCACGGTGTGTGCGAACTGAGCGACCAGCCCCATATCGTGCCCGACCAGGATGATCGATGCGTCGATGCCTTCTTGCAGTTGGCCCAGGGTGACCATGATGTGCCGCTGCACAACCACGTCCAACGCGCTGGTGGGCTCGTCGGCGACGATAACCTGCGGCGCCAGCGCGGTGGCGATGGCCATGGCCACCCGCTGCTTCATCCCTCCGCTGAGCTCGTGTGGATACATCTGGGCCACGTCGTTGGACAATCCCACGTTGGAGAGCAACTCTGCAACCCGGCTGTTCATCTCCGCTTTCTCAGCACTGCCATCATGAGCGCTTATGCCGTCGATGATCTGTCCCTTCACCCTCATTACCGGGTTTAGGGAGTTCATCGCACCCTGGGGGATGAGGGCGATTTTGGACAGACGGGTGTTCCGCATCTCCTCCTCGCTGAGGTCCAGGAGATCGGTCCCGTCCAGCCAGATGGCCCCGCCGGTGATGTGGCCGGGTTCTTTCGTCAGCCGCATCAGCGCCATCGCCAGAGTGGTCTTGCCGCAGCCGGATTCGCCGACCAGGGCCAGCCGTTCACCGCGGCGGAGCGAGAAAGTCACCCCGTCGACCGCCTTGACCACGCCCTCTGGGGTGTCGTAGTAAACCCGGAGGTCCACCACTTTCAATACGCCCCCTGCGGCGCTGTCTGTTAAGGGCCGAGCGAAGGGGGAGTGGGAGGTCAAATCCGCCTCCTCAACCTTGGGTTGGCCCATTCATCCATACCAGCACTGACCATGAAAAGACCGATAAACACCAGGATTATCGCGATGATCGGAGGCATCAGCCACCACCAGAGTCCAAGGAGGATAGAGGAGTAGAAGATATTCCAGTAGATCGTCATGCCTATCGTCGGAGAGTCGAATGGCCCGAGACCGAGCGCTTCAAGACCGACAGAAGCGAGTATTGCGGCCGCAACTGCGTTTACGAAACTCGCGGTCACATACGGCATCAGGTTTGGCATCATCTCTTTGACGATGATTTCCGGACCGCTCATGCCCGAAAGGCGGGCGATTTCAACGTAAGATTTCTCGCGCATCACCAGCACCTGGGCGCGAATCTGGCGCGTCGGCCACAGCCACGCCAGCGCGGCCACCACAATCGCCATCTGATCAACCGTCAGACCTCCTTCCGGCAGCGATACGGCGACCAGTATCAGGATCAATAAGCCGGGAATAGTGAGCAGCGCGTCGACGATGGTCTTGATGACTGCGTCGATTATGCCGCCGTAGTACGCGGAGACGAAGCCCAGGATCATGCCGATACCGGTACCGATGGCGCCCGCGATCAATCCAATCCTGAGCGTCAACGGGATGCCTCGTATCAGGACCGCCAAGATGTCGCGCCCCTGCCGGTCGGTGCCAAGCGGGTGATCCAATGACGGGGATTCGTTGGCCGAGACAGAGAGGGGCCGGAAATTCTCTGTATCGTAAAAAAGGTGCCCCAGGACCACAAAAAGCAGTAATCCACCCAGGATGATAAGGCCGACGCCCAGGACCGGGTTCCGACGCACGTATCGGAGGAACCCTGTGCCTTTGCGGCGGGCGCCTTCTAAGAACGTGTAAGTCGATTCGGGCTCAGTGGCGACGGCGGTCATTTACTCGTTTCCATACTTGATACGCGGGTCCAGTAGCGGATACATCACGTCGACGATGAAGGTTGCCACTGCGATCGCGACGATGATGATAAGGATGACTCCCTGCAGCACAAAGAAGTCATTCTGGATTATTGATTGGACTAATAAGCCGCCAATTCCCGGGTAAGAAAAGACGACTTCAACGAGGATGAAACCGGAGACGATATTTCCCATGGCCAGGGCCAGGCCTGTGACCTGGGGCAGCAACGCGTTCCTCACAGCGTATCTCATGAAGATCCGGCTTCCCCGCAGACCTTTTGCCTCTGCCATGGTCATGTAGTCCTCGCCCTGCATCGTGACCATCATGCCGCGCATTTGGAGCGCCCACAGGCCCAGAGCTACGAATACGATGGACAGGGCGGGCAGAACGGCGTGCCGGGCGACGTTCCACAGGAAGCCGGGATCGTTCCAATCAGGGAAAGTGGCAATGCTGTAACCGCCGAAAAGCGGGAACCAATTGAATTTGAAAGCGAAGAAGAACAGTAACATCAGGCCCAGCATGAATTGCGGTACCGCGGACAACGTCAACAGCGGCAGGAATAAATATTTATACATGCTCGGCGAACTTGGCCAGCCGATAAAGGCTCCAAGAAAGCTTCCTAAAACGAAGGCGACAAGCGTGGTCATCACGCCCAGGCCTATCGTCCACGGAAGCGTTTCAGCGATGAGCTCGGTCGTGCGTTTGGGGAAATTGGAGAGCGAAAAACCCAGGTCACCCTTCGCCACATTCCACATATAGTTCCTGTACTGGATGACCAGAGGTTTGTCCAGGCCGAACCTCTTTTCATATATGGCGACCGTTTCTTCGAGTCCCGGCGGTATGTAGCCGCCGCGGGTCGCCTCTTCCAGCAGCCTTTCTCTGATGGGATTTTGACCGCTGATGCGCGGCAGGAAGAAGTTGATGGTGCTGGCGAGAAAAATGACCAGCAGGAGAACGCCAAATCGTCGTATGAGATATTGGCGCATTCTCTAAGTATTACTCCTGTGCCCGCCAGTGTTGTGCTGGAGCCGTTCGCGATCTCGATCTCGCCGATGGTGATGACGACCGCGACCCGTGTCTCTCACGGCGACCATGCGCCCGAAGGCTATCCAGAAAACACGCCCTTGCGTCTGCCGAACAAAATCCGGGAGACCCCAGGCTTCGTACGGGTTCATCGCTTCCGGGAGCGAATTCTACACTCATTCATTCATTATCATTTCGCGTTCGAGCCTCGGGAACCATCGGTTGACTTAATGGCACGCGATCGCCCAGTAGACCTGACGCCCGCCGAGCGAGGCTGACACGCCGATCGTCTCCAGACTCTGCCGGTTCCCAGTTTGCTGCTTTCGTTGAACGGCCGCAAGGGGGGAGTCCTTTCCGATCCGGTGGGGAGTCTGAACAATGGGTGAAGACGAGTCTGGCGAGGCTGCCGGAGTTTGGGCCTGTACTATGTCACGGGCCAGTTTCTAATGGCCCAGCCCCCTTTTATTACCCCGCGTCTAATTAACCCCCGCTTCCAGCTTCATGTCTAATTGGACAAGACCGAGTATTGACTATTTCACTTGAATAGGTGTAGTTTTTCGCTAACCATGGGCAGCGTGGCCTGTGGGTACGGTGAGGGCGCGCTGCGCGCTCCCGTAGAGTTCCCCGCTAAAACACCGATTGACACGGCTAGGTGCAGGCATAGGGATTGGGCGAGCATCAAAATTGTTCAAGCTATAGGGGGTCGAGTTCGATGCGTTTGATCAGAGATAAGATCTGGAAGTGGCAACTGCTTTTGCTGATGC
>JADFHP010000061.1 GCA_022567135.1 Chloroflexota bacterium | reverse complement strand
GTCAACGGCCGGGTGCGGCAGGCTTGTACGGCGCTGGTGGATGATCTGCTGGCGGATAATCCCGAATCGATCTCCTTAGCGCCGATGAAGAAGTTTCCTACGGTGCGGGATCTGTTGGTGGACCGGTCGCGGATGTTCGAGGCCCTTAAGAAGGTTCATGCCTGGGTGCAGTTGGACGACTATTCGGATCGAGGTGCGTCGTCGAGGATCACGCCGGGGGTTCAGGAGTCGGCCTATCCGCTGTCGCGGTGCATGACCTGTGGGTGTTGCCTGGAAGTGTGCCCGCAGTACAACGACAAGAGCGACTTTGTGGGCCCGCAAGCGATCAGCCAGGCCATTTTGTTCAACGAGCACCCGGTGGGTGGCCTGATTGCAGACGTGCGGTTGGACGTCCTGGCGGGACCGGATGGGATCGCCAATTGCGGCAACGCCCAAGCCTGTGTCCAAGTGTGTCCCAAAGATATTCCACTGACCGAGTCGCTGGCTAAGGCGGGTCGGGCGACGACCTTTCATACCATCAAGCGCTGGCTGGGGCATTGATGAATAATACGTTTTCAAGGGAAAGGGGTGTTGGAATGGTTCGGCGTCGCGGTGGCCTGGTTCTGGCCTTGATGACCGTTATGGTCGGCGTGCTCCCGGCGCGGGTTACTGCTGAAGCGATCGATCCGGATAATCCGCCGCAGGGGTTATTCTCCGACGAGTGGTTGGCCATCCGGCTGGCGGGTCAACAGGCGGGTTATGTTCATACCACTTTGTCGCGTGACGGTGATCGCATCACCAGCCGATCGGTGACGGTGGTGTCCCTGAGCCGGGGCGCGGCCGAGATTCGCATCGACGCGATGGAATCGTCCACCGAGACGGTCTCGGGGCAACCGATTTCCTTTGAGTCGGTGCAGAAGATGTCGGCTACGACCACCACGGTCCGGGGTCAGGTCCGCGACGGGCGGGTTTATATCGAAAAGTCGCAATTGGGCATGACCCAGAAGATGGAGTTGGCCTACCCGCCGGGGGCGTTGATGGGTTGGGGATTGTTCGCCGAACAGCTTCGCCGCGGCCTGGCTGAGGGGCGCCCGGCCGAGGTTCGTGTGGACGATGACGCCGGTTGCGTTTATCACCCGCACCGGCCACGTGGAGAGGGTGGCGGCGGCGCGCGACTCGACGGCAGTTACGAGTGAGTCGAAAGGCGGTGCGTCCCCGCCGCCGCGAATCATGTCGCGCGTTACGTCCAGCTCTTTGCGCACGAGGCCCGCCACCGACGGGCGTGAGTAGGCGCCTGCGAGCGCGCCGAGCCTCGGGTCTTCGAGCAACTTTTCTACGCTTGGTAGTGAGCGGAGTTTGGAGTTCATGCCAGATCGGGGCTGCTCAGGAGAAGGTCATGGGGTGGGAAATCGCGTGTCGGCCGGGTCCGGTTTACCCCTGAAAAGGTTGTGCACGTGAACGGGCGCTTGCCGGTGTGGCCGCCGGAGGAAAAATGGTAGCACGGGCATACTGGTTGCCAACCGGGGCCGATTTCAGTTCGAGGGCAGTTCGAGGCCGGGCGCTCGGATATGTTGACCCTCCTTTTTTACGGGGGATAGAATTAGGGCTTGGCCTAAACAGGGAGCCTGATGTTCACTATTGGCCTGACTGGCGGCATCGGGTCCGGCAAGAGCACCGTCGCCGGGGTCTTGAATGATCTCGGTGCGAAGCTGGTTGATGCGGACCGCGTCGGCTGGGAGGTCTATCGGACCGGAACAGGTGGATATCGGTCGGTCGTGGACGAGTTCGGCGAAGAGGTCGTTGGGCCAGACGGCGAGATCGATCGTAAAAGACTGGGTTCCATCGTATTCGGGGATCCGGCGCGGATGGAGGCTCTGACCGGGATAGTATGGCCGTTGATCGCCGGTGCGGTCGCAGACCGTATCGGTGAAGAAGCGGCGCGCGGTACCTTGATACTTGTCGTGGAGGCCGCGGTCCTATTTGAGGCCGGCTGGGAGAATCTGTTCGACGAGATATGGGTGGTGACCGCCCGAGAAGAGATGGCAGTGGAGCGCCTGATCAGCCGTGACGGTGTGACGGCAGAGTCGGTCCTGGCGCGTGTGGCGGCCCAGATTCCGGACGAAGAACGAGTCCGGCGGGCGGATGCAGTAATTGACAACGGCGGTGATCTGACGGGACTGAGGCGTTCCGTCGAAAGTGTGTGGCGAGAGCGCACAACAGGGAAGGCATAGGTAGATGACGCAGGCAAACTCCGGCTTCACCCAGTACAAGGTGGAGGAGTACTACATCCAGGACGAGCCCTTCTACATCCCGCAGTCGGATGAGATCGATATCTTCACTGCGGCCTACAACGAGCAGATTCCGATTTTGCTCAAGGGCCCGACGGGAACGGGTAAGACGCGTTTCGTCGAGTATATGGCCTGGCGTCTCAGCAGCGGAGTCAACGGCGCCCGCCCGAAGCATGGCTCTGCGAACGGTATTCCACTGGTCACGGTTGCCTGTCATGAGGACCTGACGGCATCCGACCTGGTTGGCCGATACCTGATCGATGCGGACGGCACTCGCTGGATTGACGGGCCGCTGACACGCGCGGTCAAGGCCGGCGGCATCTGCTATCTGGACGAGATAGTGGAGGCGCGGAAGGACACGACGGTAATAATCCACTCGCTGACCGACCATCGCCGGATGTTGACGATCGACAAGCTGGGAGAGGTGATCGAGGCTGCGGACGGGTTTCTGATGGTGATCTCCTACAACCCCGGATACCAGTCGGCCACCAAGGATCTGAAGCACAGCACGCGCCAGCGATTTATTGCGCTTGAGTTCAGCTTTCCTACGCCGGAGATCGAGAGGGAGATCATCATTCACGAGTCCGGTTGCGATGAGCAGACGGCGATACAGCTTGCCAAGCTGGGCGAGAAGGTGCGCAACCTTGGTGATTTCGGACTCTCCGAGGGGGCCAGCACGCGTGTGTTGATCTACGCGGGCCGCCTGATCAATGAAGGTGTCGCGCCGCGCCGTGCGGCACAGGTGGCCGTGACGTGGGGCATTACGGATGACGTCCAGTTGCAGCGCAGCATCGACGAGGTTGCGACCTCGATCTTCCCGTAGAGGAATGACCGCCGGCCGGGATCTGGTGCGACCGTCGCTGAGTGATCTGGAACTCACGTTTCGGGGCCGGGTCGCGTCAGGCGGCATCCCGCAGGGAACGAAGCCGGGCGCGGTGATGGTGCTATTCGGTGGAGAGGAGATGGAGCCGACCATGGTTCTCATCCGCCGTTCATTCAATTTGCGTACGCATCGCGGACAGATAGGTTTTCCGGGCGGCAAGCCTGAGCCTGGGGACGGTTCTCTGCTGGCGACTGCGTTGCGGGAAACTGAGGAGGAATTGGGGGTCGACCCGGGGCAGTTGGACGTCTGGGGAGAATTGGACCCTGTGCAGACGATGAGCACCGGTTTTGGGCTCAGTGTTCATACCGGCAGGGTGAGAGACATCGAGGGCCTGAATCCGAGTCCGGCAGAGGTTGATGAGGTTCTGCCGGTTTCCATGTCGGTTGTGCTGGATCCCGCATCGAGCCGGGACGAGACCAGGATCGTGGGAGGAGAGGCGATCGCCCACCCGTCATATTCCTATAATGGCCTAATAGTGTGGGGCGCCACAGCCCGCATCATTGTCCAGATCGTTGAACTACTGAGGCCAGAGCCTCAACCAGCAATAGGGGCGTAGTGCGCCGGGAGACGATTCGCTGCCTGCATCAAAGAATCCAAAATCCAGATCCTCCGCATCCTCAGGTTCTGGGGCCAGGTCGAAGTCCAGGTCCAGGACCCGGACGAACGCTAAGGCCGAGGCAAAGCTGACGGTTCCAGAGATCGAAACGCAGCTGGGCGAGTATCCCGCGCCCGTCATGGAGGCGTACGACTCCGCAAAAGCGACGCTGGGAGGCCGGCTGCGCGACAACGATATGCTGGCATGGGCGGCAAGTGGCCTCGAGATCAGCGGCAAGACCGTCAGGTCCTGGGAGGCTGCAGCCGAGTATTTTGCTGCCAGCCCGGAAGTCCAGCGGCAGTTGCCGTCCGGACAGTTCATCCGCTGGAGCGCGGTAGGCAGCCGGCTCTGCGCCGATTCGCCGAGCCTGGCCGTGGCGTTCTTCAAAGCCAGCCCCGGCTCACTTATGCGGCTCCGTCCGCGCTATATCGAGGACTGGGCGAATCTGGGCCGGTCGCTCTACCGCGGCACCTGGAAGTCGAGCACTCTCGCATGCCGCTACTACGAGGTCACGCCAGAGCTTCTGGAGCAGTTGAACTTCGTGGAGTTCACGCGCTTTTCAGAGTTCCTGGAAGCGCTGTCGCTGCGAAGCTATGACCTTGCGAGCCAGTGTCTGAACGATGGCGTTGACCTGTTCCAGAATCTGGGCGCCGAGCGGGAGTCGTTCATCGCCGTCGCCCGGGTTCTTGCAGACAAGTCGTGGCGGGACGTGCGCGGTTACTTCACCGCATCAGCGGAAGCGCTGCCGCGCGTGGATGCCGTTCAGCGAGGCCGGTTGCTCACGCTCATCCGAAAGCTTGTACAGCTTGGCCATGGCAACGCCGGCGAGGGTGTGATCGCGGGTGCGGCATCGCTGTCCAGCGTGCCTGCGGACCGGCAGAGCAGGTTTCTCGAACTCTCTGAACAACTGCTGAGCACAGCTCCGGAGGCGGTTCCGGAGCTGTTGAGGCAGATGCCGGCGATCATGGGCCGAGTCTCCTTCAATCAGTTTGAGGAGTGGCAGGCCGAGGGCGTGACGGCCGTTCGGGAGAATCTGGATGCCGGCCTGAGCTACTTCCGGCTGGAGTCGGCGCGCTCGCAGGAAGTGCTGGACACCCTTGCATCAGGCATCGAGTTGACGCGCATACGAGACCTGCTCAGGACGTACTGCAGGGCTCTCGTCGGGCAGAGCATCGAGCTATCGCCGACATCGCAGATCGTCGAGAAGAACATCGGCTGGGTGGAGGGCGATTTACCCACCACCGAGGGCACGACGATATATCTGCCGGCAGTAGTCGACAGATTCTCATCGAAAGAGTCGAACTTCTCCTGGTACAAGGTGGTTGCGACACACCAGGTAGGGCACATCGAGTTCGGCAGCTTTGGATTTGACTTCGCCCGGCCTTCGACCGTATTCGAGGATTTGCGGCCCCACATCCCGGTGCCCGAGCGGACTCGGGCTCCTGCAGACCCTGGCGTTCCCGGCGTTCCTGGCGCTCCCGGCGCCGTCTTGGACGAGTTGCCTGCGGAGATGCAGGAAGCGGCGAAGGAGCGCGGCATCGAAGGCCAGTGGCTTACCGACATGGGCAGGTTCTTCGACGCCTTCCCGGACCGGGCGCTCTCACACGATATCTTCACGGTGGTGGAAGACTCCCGACTGGACGCACGGCTGCTGCACGAGTATCGGGGGATAGCGGCCGCCTACCACACGGTGCAGGAGCATTCACTGGCTGAGCGGCCCGCAATTGATGAGTTGCCGATGCGGGAGGCGATGATTGAGTTCATCGTCCGCTTGAGTCTCAGGCAGAGATCCGGTCTGAAGGTTCCGCGCGATTACAAGAAGGTGGCGCGCCAGATCGCCCACCTCGTCGATTCGGTGGCCACCCACGAGGCGATCGTCGAGGATTCGGCGGAGGCCACTCTGCGGATCTACGGACTTCTTGCCGATGTTCCGAACGAGGAGATTCCTCCGGATGAGTTCGATGATATCGACCTGGATGACGAGGACGAAGAGGATTCAGCTCCTCCGGAGGACGCGGAGCAGTACCTGAAGGCGCTGCAGGGTGCGGGCGACTCCCGGGCCGACGGAACCGGTGAGATGCCTGAAGATGAGACGGAGGAGCAGGGAGAGGAGGATTACGAATCTCCCGAGGACGTCTCCTATCGTGGCGATTTCAAACCCGAGTTGGCGCAGCTTCTCTCCCAGATGCAGATGAGCGCCGGGATGATGGACGGCGAGCCGGGAGAGCCGCTGACGGAAGAGCAGCTCGCGGAGATGCTCGAGAGGAGCACCGAGGTTGAGGGCGAGCCGCAGGAGGGTGAAGAGGGCGATCAGCAGGCGCAGATCCCTGAGGAGTTGATTCAAAACCTGCTCAAGGAATTGGCCAGGCGGGACCCGCAGGATCCGCAGTCGAGCCAGGGGCCGTTCGTCCACGTGGACGAGGATGGCGGGCCGCTGGAGGCCACAGACGAGCGGTCGTTCGTGTATGACGAATGGGATTTTCGGGGCGGGGAGTACAAGCCGCGCTGGTGCCTTGTCCACGAGAAGGACATGGCGGAGGGCGACACCACTTTCGTCCAGGAGACGCTGCACTCACATGCATCGCTCGTGCGCGACATCCATCGACAGTTCGAGCGGATGGTGCCGGAGACGTTCAGGAAGATCAAGCGGCTGGAAGATGGCGAGGATCACGATCTCGACGCGGTGATCGAACACTTCGTCGAGCGGAGGAGCGGCATCCAACCGACCGAAAAGTTGTACTGGCAGCGGAACAAGGTTGAGCGGGATGTCGCCGTCGCGTTCTTGCTGGACATGAGCGCATCGACTGCAGAAGCGATAGACGAGACGGGCCGGTCGGACGATGACTGGGGCGCGCCCGATGACCCGGTGGAGTACATGGTGTGGCTGCGCTCGCGCAGGGCCGAAGGCCTGAGACGGTCCTACAAGCGGATCGTCGATATAGAAAAGGAAGGCATCGTTCTGCTCTCGAACGCCCTGGAGATGCTTGGTGATCGGTTCGGAATCTACGGATTTTCAGGCTACGGCAGGGAAAACGTGGAGTTCTACATAATCAAGGAGATGGACGAGCCGTACACCGAGTCGGTGCCACGGAAGATAGATCGGATCGCGCCGCTTCACGCCACGCGGATGGGCCCGGCGATACGTCACACGACGGCCAAACTGCGAGAGCTGGACGCCAAGTCGAAGGTGCTGTTCATGATCACGGACGGCCGGCCTCAGGACCGGGGCTACAGCCGGGAGGGCGTTGAGAAAGAGTACGCCGTGCACGATACGAAGCAGGCGCTCGTTGAGGCTCGCCGGGACGGGATAGTTCCGTTCTGCCTGACCGTCGACAAGGCGGGTCACGATTACATGAAGACGATGATGGAGGACATGAGCTATGAAGTCCTCCACGACATCAAACTTCTGCCCACGAGACTGCCGCAGCTATATCAGAAGCTGACCCAGTAGCTCCTTAAAAACCCCCCCATCACCCCGGCCCGCATATACTTCTGACGCAGGCAGGAAGTTGGTCCGGCGCGTTCTGCCGGGCCCCGGCCGGGGAGAGGTCGTACGGCTATCGCTACAGGTAAACCGACGAGCAATCGCCGAGTGCTGCTGGTCGAGGATGATCCCAGCATTCTGGCGACGCTGCAGTACAACCTGGGAACAGAGGGATATGAGGTGCTTACGGCCACCGATGGCGCGGAGGCCCTCACTCTTGCTCGCTCGCAATCTCCGGCCGTGATAGTGCTGGACCTGATGCTTCCGATATTGAGTGGTACCGAGGTCTGCAAGTCTCTGCGCGGAGAAGGCGACATGGTTCCAATCTTGATGCTCACGGCCAGGGCGGAAACGGTTGATCGCATCGTTGGTCTTGAGATTGGCGCGGACCACTATATGACCAAGCCTTTCGAAGTGCGGGAGGTCCTGGCGCAGGTCGCCGCGATGATCCGGCGGGTCGAAGCGGAGGCATCGAAGGCCGGCGCAACAGATGTGGAGCAGATTGAGATCGACGACCTGCTCATCAACCTGGCCTCAAGAGAGTTATCGCGCCATGGCGAACTGATTCACCTGCGGCCGAAGGAGTTCGATCTGCTGGCGTTTCTCGCCGCCAATCCCGGCCGGGCCTTTTCCAGGGACCAGTTGCTGCAGCAGGTCTGGGGATATGATTACGCGGGCGATACGCGCACGGTGGATGTGCATGTCCGCTGGCTGCGCCAGAAGATCGAAGATGATGCTTCTCAGCCGAATTATGTGCTAACCGTGAGGGGCCTCGGCTACCGATTCGCGAGCTTGAAATAGCCGGAACCCATTTTGCTGGCATTTAGGCAATGGCATTTCACCGAACTCTGAGATTCCGCATTGTCGTCGCTTCCGCTGCGCTCAGCGCGCTGATAGTGACGGTCGTGAGTGTTTACGTCCTCCGCGATGCCAGGGATCGCGCCATCGAAGTGCTCGAGACGCGCGTCACGGAGCAGGCGGAGCTGATAGCCAGTTCGTTTCCCGCCAGGCTTGCCGGCGCGCCGATTGCGGACCTTGCCTCGCAGTCGTCTGGCGCGCGGGTGACGGTATTGGACAGCGAGGGCGAGATAGTTGAAGACTCCCACTCGTTCATTGGCGAGCGGCCGAGCCTGGCCAACCGGCCGGAGATAGACACTGCACTGGCGAGTGGACTGTCGCTATCACGCGGGTCTGATCCTGTACTCGGCGCAGAGTCGGTGATCGCAATCCGGTTGGTCGAGGTGGATGGGGTGCCCGATGCGTTTGTTCGCGTCGCTCTGCCGATCTCAGACGCGGACGACTCTATCGAGAATTTGCGCACGACGGCGATAGTGGGCGGCGTGCTCGTCGTTGTGGTTGCGACGGTATTCGCAACGCTCTTGTCGGCCCGCCTCACCAGATCGATCGGGACGGTCACTGAGGGCGCCCGACTGGTTGCGGCAGGCAATCTGGAATACCGTCTTCGGCCCGAACCCCCGCTGGAAGTAGAGCAGCTTGCCACTGCGGTCAATGAGATGGCGGCGCGCCTGAACGGACTGATCGCGCTTGAGGGCCGTGAACGGGGACGGATCCAATCGATTCTCTCGGCCATGTCCGATGGCGTCCTGGTAGTCGACGCGGAAGGAACCGTCGAACTGGCAAATCCGGCAGCGCTGGCAATTCTGGACGGCCCGGCTGAGTTCGAGCCGGGCGGCCCTCTATACGCGCTCAATCGGAACTACGAGTTGAATCAGATCGCGCTGAATTCGGCAGTCGCGGGCGAGTCTGCAAAGGCGGAGATCGAATTCCTTGACTCACGGCGGTATGTGCAGGTGCTCGCCGTTCCGCTGCCGAAGACGGCATCCGATGGGGAGGTAAATCGGTCGCTGGTGCTGCTGACCGATCTGACGGAGATGCGACGAGTGGAGACGACCCGGCGGGAGTTCATCTCCAACGCGTCCCACGAATTGCGTACGCCGGTCGCGGCGATCAGCGCCGCGGTGGAGACGTTGCAGGCCGGGGCCGTTGATGAGGCGGACACTGCGCGGGAATTCCTCCAGAGAATAGCCGACGACACGGCAAGAATGGACACGCTGATCGCTGAGATGCTGGAGTTGTCGCGCCTGGAAACCGGACAGGCGCAGCTATCTCTCACCCCGATCGATCCTGCGACCGTCATAAAACAGGCCACCGACCGAATCGCGGCCCAGGCGTCCCGGGCGGGAATCCGGGTGGTGAGCGAGGTGCCGGGTGAGGTTCCGGCCGCCCGGGAGTTCCATGCGGATCAGGATCGAGTCGTCGAGGCGCTGACGAATCTGCTCGTGAACGCGTTGCGGGCGTCGTCACAGGGCTCGAGGATCGATATTTCGGCCAGTTCCGACGGCGACAACATGACGTTCCGGGTCACGGACGAGGGCAGGGGAATCGATTCTGACCATCTGCCGCATATCTTTGAGCGGTTCTACAAGGGCGACTCGTCCAGATCCGATGCCGGAGCCGGCCTCGGCCTGGCGATTGTGAAGCACATCATGGAGGCCCACGGCGGCAGGGTCGAAGTCGAAAGTTCCCTGGGCGAGGGAGCGACGTTCCGGCTGATCTTTTCGGCGACTCTCCCGGTGGTGTAAAAGCCGGCGCCTGCCGGGCCGTTCAGCGGGGAACGGCTGTGTGCGCCTCGATCCCTGATCCAATTGCCACACGTTCAGATCCCCTCGTTGCCGGCTCCCTGATCTGCTCCCAGAACCGCCCGGAAATTTAACAGTGCGTTAAGACACCTTTCTCCGGGAGTTAATGTGCGCTGGGCCGGGCAAGCAGAAGGTTGTATCAGACTCGAATCAAAGTGCAAAGAAATTTCAGGTTAGGCAGGATCTGCCAATTCGTTTCAGACAGTGGCGAACGACCGGAATCTGGGTTGCCCTTTTCGCTGCATTCATTGGCGGACTGATCGCGCTCGCGCAAGTTGGCGAGATACCCGACAACCCTGACGAGGATCCGGTTCTGACCGGAGAGTTCGAGATTGATGGGTCGAGCACAGTAGGTCCCATCACGCTGGCGGTGGCCGAGGAGTTTTCCAAACTCCATCCCAACGTCAGAATCCCCGTTGGAGTCTCGGGCACAGGCGGCGGCTTCAAGCGATTCGTCCGTGGGGAGACGCTCATATCGAACGCCTCCCGGCCCATCAAGGAAATTGAAATCGAGGCCGCACGTGAAAACGGGATTGAGTACCTGGAGATCCCTGTCGCATATGACGGCTTATCGGTAGTGGTGCACCCACGCAACGCGTTCGCGCAGTGTTTGACAACCGATGAGCTGCGCCGGATCTGGGAGCCGGAGTCGGCCGTCAAGAGATGGAACGATATCCGCAGCGATTGGCCGGACCATAAGATCAGGCTGTACGGTCCGGGGACTGACTCTGGCACGTTCGACTATTTCACCCAGGCAATAGTCGGGGAAGGTGGCGCGAGCAGGCCGGACTACGCCGCAAGCGAGGATGACAACGTGCTCGTCCAGGGTGTTGCGGGCGACAGGTATTCACTCGGTTACTTCGGATACGCCTTTTACGCTGAAAACAAGAATCTGCTCGGACTCGTCGACGTCGATTCCGGTGACGGGTGCGTCGCTCCGAGCGACGTGACCATCAACGACGGCAGCTACGCGCCGCTCTCCCGCGAGATCTTCATCTACGTGAACACGGCAGCACTTGAGCGCGTCGAGGTCAGAGAGTTTCTCGATTTCTACATGACCCATGCGACGGACCTTGTGGCGGAGGTCGGCTACGTCCCGCTGTCGCAGGCGGAGTACGAGAGTAATCGAATGCTGCTCGGAGAGAGATCTCTGCTGCCGAACGGAGATCGCCACTATGCGGCCCGTTAGATTGTCCGTGAGGCCTGCGGCTTGAGATCGGCCAGGCCGAGACGGCGGGTTCGACGACACCAGATAGAGGAAATGGTTGCGGTCTGGACGCTGCGGATCGCAGCGCTGGTATCGATCGCTACAACCATCGCCATCATCGTAACGCTCTTGCGTGAGAGCGCGGGCTTCTTCGCCGAAGTCTCGGTGTGGGATTTCCTGACGGGCAAGACCTGGACGCCGATGTTCCGGGACAAAAGCTTCGGCGTCCTGCCCCTGGTCATGGGTACGATCCTTGTCGCCGCCATCGCCGGAATAGTGGCGTTGTCGGTCGGGCTGGCAAGCGCCATATACCTGTCCGAATACGCCCCTGACAGGGCGCGGCGAATCATCAAGCCGGTCCTGGAGGTGCTTGCCGGGATCCCGACCGTTGTCTACGGCTTCTTTGCCCTCACCTTTGTCTCTCCGATCCTTCAGGACATATTTCCCGACATGATCGTATTCAGCGCGCTCAGCGCCGGGCTGGTGATGGGGATCATGATCATGCCCATGGTCTCAACGTTGAGCGAAGACGCGATGGTCGCGGTGCCGCGCTCGCTGCGTGACGCGGCATATGCGCTGGGCGCGACGCGCTTCGAGGTCGCCACGAAAGTTGTTGTTCCTGCAGCCCTCGGCGGGATTATTGCGTCGTTCGTCCTGGCGCTCTCCAGGGCGATCGGCGAAACGATGATCGTCACGGTGGCGGCCGGCGCAACGCCGAATCTGACCTTCAACCCTCTTGAAGCCATCCAGGCCATGACGGCCTATATCGTGCAGGTCAGCCTCGGTGAGACTCCGCAGGGCACGATCGAATTCAAAACGATATTCGCGGTCGGCCTGTTGCTGTTCATGATCACCCTGGCAATGAACGCATTCGGGCGGTGGGTGGTTTACAAGTTCTCGGAGAAGTACGAGTAATGGCGTTTCCAGGCCGCGGGTCCAGCCCGCAGGGCACAGGCCGTTCCAGGGCCGCCAACCGGCATCTGGGACGGCGCAAAGTCCGCGACGCGATCTTCTACGGGCTGTTTCTCGGGTCCATCGTCCTGGGAATCGGAGCCCTTGCGGTCCTGCTCATCGACATCCTGACAGACGGATTGCCCTGGCTCACCTTCGACTTCATCACCACATACCCGTCACGCCACGCCGATGAATCGGGAATAAAGGCAGCGCTCTACGGCTCCCTCTGGGTCGTCGGCCTCACGGGCATCATCTCGGTTCCGCTGGGCGTTGCGACAGCCATCTACCTCGAGGAGTTCGCCGCCAAGAACTGGCGCACAACGGTGATCCAGGTGAACATCTCCAACCTTGCCGGGGTGCCATCGATCATCTACGGAATACTGGGGCTTGCGGTGTTCGTGCAGTTGCTTGGACTTGGCCGCGTGGTGATCGCCGGAGCGCTCACGATGACGCTGTTGGTGCTGCCCATCGTGATCGTCGCGACCCAGGAGGCGATCAAGGCGGTGCCGGACTCATATCGGAACGCGGGATTTGCGATCGGCGCGACCCGGTGGCAGGTCGTCAAGACCATCGTGCTGCCGCTGGCGATTCCCGGCATCATGAGCGGCCTGATCCTGGCGCTCTCAAGAGCGATCGGCGAATCGGCGCCGATGATCATGATTTCGGCGCTCGTCTTCCTGACGTTCATTCCGCAAACCCCGGGAGACCGGTTCACGGTGATGCCCATTCAGATATTCAACTGGGTGGCCCAGCCGCAGGAAGATTTTCGCGGAATCGCGGCGGCGGGAATCATCGTTTTGCTCGTCATGTTGCTGACGATGAACGCGGGCGCGATCTACATCCGCAACAAGTACCAGCGCAGGCGCGGCGAGTAGGCCCCGCTGCTTCGTCTGCACTGAATTATCCCGTTGCCCTTAATCCTCTGGTAGGCGTACTGCCCACCAAGGTTGTTTATCCGCCTCAGGCGGATGCGGGCCACCGCCTGCCCGGCGGATCCATTAACCGAGAAGGCCGGCGGACCAATGACCGCCGGCCTCGTGATTCGTCGAATCGGACCTACTTCTCGATTATCTCGATGGTCTGGATCGTGTCCGGCGTAACTCCCGGACCTGTGACGGTGAGAGAGTCGACAACGTCCTGGCCGTCGATTACCTGCCCGAACACGGCGTGGCATGAGACGTTTTGGGCCTCACAAATCTTCGTTGTGCCGTCTGCGGGAATGCCGTCCAGGTGAGGGGTGGCTACGTGAGTGATGAAGAACTGGCTGCCGCCGGTCCCGAAACCGGCGTTGGCCATCGACAGTACTCCCGGCCCGTCGTGCCGGCGATTGGAGAACTCATCCGGGATGGAGTAGCCGGGGCCGCCGCCGCCGCGAGCCTGCCCGGCCTGGGCCATGAAATTACCGATCACGCGATGGAAGATGGTGTCGTCGTAGTAGCCGCAGCGGGCCAGGTGGACGAGGTTGTTGACTGTTACCGGAGCCTCATCGTCAAACAGCTCGATCCGGATGTCGCCCTTGCTCGTCTTGATCACCGCCTCGTAGCTGCGGGCCTGGTCGATGCTGATGCCGGGTGTTGCGACGACGTTCGTCCTGCCGGTTTGGCCGGCGGGGCAGGGAGTGCCGGGGTCGTCCTCATTGATCGCGCCCGATGTCGGCAGAGACGTCGCGGTGGCCGTGGGAGCGCTATCGCCGCCTACCCGTGCGGGGCCGAGTGTGTCGTCATCTGAACCGCAGGCCACGGCGATGATTCCGGCCGTGATGACTGCTAGTAGCAGGATCCAGCGTTTACTCAAATTGAACTCCGTTCGGGTTCTCCCGGGGCGTCCTGGGCGTCCGGGCGCTCCCCGCGTAATTCATCTCGTTTCCGAGGGGAAAGTATAGCGTCGCCATGGGGTCGGCATCAGGCTTTTGGGTCACTCGATTTTGCCTATTCCAACGAAATCCATATGCCGGAGCGCCTCGATGACCTCAATCCGGTTGCGCCAGAGGTGGGTTGCGACGACGACGATGGATAGCGTGAAACAGAGGCCGACGTCGTTGGCGTCCTGCCCCGTCGCCACGACCAGGGTGTTCAGGACGACGAAGGCGGCCAGGAACGACCAGACGATGCTCCGCGAGAGCCGCCATGCGATCGGGAGGGTGATGAGTGCGAGGGCTGTGAGGACGGGGAAGATGACGAAGGACAGTCCGAAGACCACCGCCACGCCCTTGCCGCCCTTGAGCCGCAGGAATATCGAGAAGTTATGTCCGAGGGTGACGGCGAGCGCGGCGGCGAACGCGCCTTCCGGCTCCAGGTCGAGCGCCAGTATGAGCGCCATGACGGCGGCGCCCTTGGCGGTGTCCAGAAGAAGGACGGCAATCCCCGGCCGCAGTCCTGCGGCTTTGAAGGTATTCACCGCTCCCACGTTCCCGCTGCCCGTGGTACGGATGTCCACGCCGCGCCAGTACCGGGCGACGAGGTAGGCGGTCGGTATTGCGCCGGTGAGGTCGG
>JADFHP010000176.1 GCA_022567135.1 Chloroflexota bacterium | reverse complement strand
CATCGCCAGCCGCGAGTTCAATACGCTTGAACTAGTAGCAATGACGGACGTCCCCGCTCCCCGGCCAATATGGTTTGAAACCAGTGGCGATATTTTCGGAGCGCCCACCATCGTCCAGACCCGCCTGCCGGGCCGCGCCGATCTCGCCCCATGGGACCTCGATGCGTGGCTCGACAGGCTGTCAGACGCGCTCGCGACGTTGCATCGCGCCGAGTTCGAATCAGCCGCCACGGCCCATCTCAAAAGCCATCCGGACCGGCTGGCCCGGGATATAAAGCACGAGGATCTTATTGCACGATGCGCGAAGCATCCGGACGGAGAACGAGTGCTCAGGGTTCTCGATTCGTCGTGGCCGGACATGCCAGGCCAAACGCTCGTACACACGGACTACTGGCCGGGCAATACCGTCTGGTCACGCGGAAAGCTAACTGGAATCGTCGACTGGGAGATCCCCGCACTCGGGGAGCCCGCATACGATGTCGCATACTGCCGCCAGGATCTGACGATGCTGTTCGGCCTGGATGCCGCCGACCGTTTCCTTACGCATTACGAAGATGTAAGCGGCAACCGGATAGAACAGCCCCATTTCTGGGATCTGCTTGTCGCTACGCGAGCCATGGGGATCCTTTCACTTTGGCTACCCGGCTATCTCGACCTTGGCCGGACCGACATCACGATACGCATTATGCGCAGCAGGTTCCGCGTGTTCGTTCAGAGGGCGTTGGCCGCAGCTTGAACCGGTTCCCCGGCTCCGCCGCGGCTGGCGCCGTTCAGATCTCCGGAACCAGCCCGCTATCAGACCCGCATCAGGACCCCCTAGAAGTAGCCGCTGAACTCTTCGAGCACGTTCGCAAGATCGTCTTCCGTCACACCCTGGAATTCAGCTCCGGTCGCTTCAGACGGTAGGATGACTGACCCTGACCCAGTCGGTGTCGGTTCGAATCCAACCCGGGCATTCATATAGTTTGTATCTTGGCGGGCTGGTGTAGCTCAGCAGGCCAGAGCGGCTGTCTTGTAAACAGCGGGTCGGGGGTTCGATTCCCTCCACCAGCCCCATAGCCCCATAGCTCAGCGCTCAGAGCGCTGGCTTGCGAAGCCAGAAGTCGGGAGTTCAAATCTCCCCGGGCAACCAGTAAATAATGACGGGACCGAACGAAAGGAGGAGGACCCGTGGCAGTAGAAAAGTACGTCACAGAGCGGGACGGTCGAGTGGGAACGGTTCTCTCATGGGCCTCGCTCCTCGAGGACAACACCAGGGAGCAGGCTGAGATGATCAGCCGGGCACCGGTCGTGGAAGGCCATGTAGCGCTCATGCCGGACGCACATCTTGGAATGGGCGCCTGCGTTGGCTCGGCGATCAAGACCAGGGGCGGAATCCTGCCCTCGGCCGTCGGTGTCGACATCGGCTGCGGCATGCGCGCGGTCCAGACCGACCTGTCCGCCGAAAGCCTCGCGAAGGACGCTCGAGGCCGCATCATCGGCCGCTTCCGCGACTGGATCCCGGCCGGCGTCGGCCAGGGCCATGCGGCGGGCAGCCCGCTCGATAGGACCTACCAGGCCTGGCAGCGCTTCAAGAAGGAGTTCGGGCAGGCGCCGGGTGCGGACCAGCGAATCCTCGCAAGGTCTCCCACCCAGTTCGGAACCCTCGGCTCAGGCAACCACTTCGCCGAGGTCTCGTCCGATGCCGAAGGGCGTGTCTGGCTGGTCGTGCACTCGGGCTCACGTGGTCCGGGCAACATGCTGGCCCAGAAGCACATCAACGCCGCAAAGGAATGGGGCAAGGCAAACGGCCAGGAGCCGGAGCACGCAGCCCTCTACCCCCTCTTAGAGGGGACGGACGAGTTCGACGCCTACATCGCCGACATGCTCTGGGCCCAGTCGTTCGCCCTCTGGCAGCGGCGGGCAATGATGGACCGGATGCTCGAGGCAGTCGCCGAGGAGGCCGAATACGCCATCCTTGACGACATCGACTGCCATCACAACTACTCAGAAAGGCAGTCCGACGGCGCATGGCTCTCCCGCAAGGGCGCCATCGACGCATCGGAAGGCGTGAAGGGCGTGATCCCGGGTTCGATGGGCGCGCTGTCGTACATCGTTGCCGGCCGGGGCAACCCGGACTCCTACAACACCGCTCCACACGGAGCGGGAAGGCTGAAGAGCCGTGGCGCCGCAAGGCGCGAACTCGACATCGACGAGTTCAAGGCCCAGATGGGCGACCGCGTCTGGCAGGACCGCGACGCGAAGAACCTGATAGACGAAGCGCCCGACGCCTACAAGCCGATCGACGTGGTGATGGAGGACGCAAAGGACCTGGTCGAAGCAAAGTACGAACTGACCCAGTTCGTCAACTTCAAGGGTCTCTAATAGTCGGCCTACATCGTCATTCTGGCGAAGGCCAGAATCCACTTCCGCGAACGCGGGCAGCCGCGCCACGACCCGGCCGCAAACCCATGATTCCCAATTCGGCAATGTCCTGAGCCAGGCGAAGGCGTTCTCCTGAGCCATTCGAAGGGTCCAGACTGATCTGGTTAGTCTGGCAGCTCCAGCACGATCGGCTTATCAGCCATCGGCGGGAACGTCTTATCCTCCGTGTATGGATGCGCGTCGGCAACGTCCTCGTCAAGCTCATACCCGATGCCCGGCTCCGTCGGCGGGACGATATAACCGTCCTGCCACAGAATCGGCTTCTTCAATATCTCGGCGTAAAAGCCGCCGAACGTCTCGATACTCTCCTGGATCAGGAAGTTGGGGCTGCACGTGGCAATCTGGATGTTCGCCGCCGCCTCGATCGGCCCGGCGTAGAGATGAGGCGCCATCTGGGCATAGTGCGCCTCCGCCATCCCGGCGATCTTCTTCGCTTCCAGAATACCGCCCACTCGAGCCAGCGCAGGCTGCAATATAGACGCCGCCTGCTTGCCAAGAACGTCGGCGAACTCGTACTTGCTCACCAGCCGCTCGCCCGTCGCTACGGGAATGGTGGTGGCGCGGGCGACCCTCGCCATCTCGTCACGGTTCTCCGGCGGAGTCGGCTCCTCGAACCACAGCGGGTCGAATTTTTCCAACCGCTTCGCAAACCGGATGGCGCTCGACGTCGTCATCTGACCGTGCGTCTTCACAAGCAGATCGCACTTGCTGCCCGCAACCTCGCGCAGGTTCTTCGTCACCAGCTCCGCGTTGTCGAGCGACTCCAGCGACAGCTGCCGCGGGTCGAACGACCCCATCGGCATCACAGGGTCGAAGCCGACGGCGGTGAAGCCAAGCTTGATGTAATGCTCCGCCCGCTTCGGCGCGATCTCAGGGTCGGCATGGATGTTCGTGACGGCCAGCGCACCGGACTTCGTCTCGCCGCCCGGGTACAGATACGTATACGAGCGCAGCTTCTCGTTCACCATGCCGCCGAGCAGGTTGTAGACGGGCTGATCGAGCGCCTTGCCGACGATGTCCCAGCAGGCGATCTCGATGGCGCTCATCACCCCGCCCATCGTGAACTCCGGGTGGTGCGAGAACCCGCTCGCATACATCACCCGCCAGATAGTCTCGATATCAAACGGACTCCGCCCCACCACGAGCCGCTCGGCCACGTCCTCGATCAGCCCCCGAACCTTGCTGGCCGCAAACGGAACCCCGTAAGCCTCGCCATACCCCGATATCCCGTTATCGGTAGTCAGCTTCACAAAAATCCAGTACGGCCCCCCGTAATGAGGCGGAGGATTCTCCACCGCCCACGTCTTCACGTCCTTGATCTTCATCCCGAATCTCCCGCCCGGTGCCTACTGATTTCGCGTGCGGGGCGGATTGTACGGCCAATGGCGTGCGGAGAACGACTTTGTCCGCCTCGGGCGCATTGCCAAATCTCGGAAAAATCCCGACCCGCAACCCCCCACGACAGGGCCACGTCCCTTCCTAGTCCCCCTTTGACACATCCCCCATCCTCTTCCATAGTCAGCACATACGTT
>JADFHP010000175.1 GCA_022567135.1 Chloroflexota bacterium | reverse complement strand
CTCACCCGCGGCCTGGATGCACTCGTCAGTATCTTTAGTCCGTGCGTCATGCTGGTCGTAGCGCCGGGTAACCTCAATCGCCAACTCCTCGGCGCCGCGTCTCACTTTGAACCTCATCCGGTCGCCCGGCGCGTGTTCACGGACAGCCGTCTGGAGCCTGGGGAGCGATTCGACTCTCGTCCCATCCACAGCCAGGATCAGGTCACCTGCCCGAAGTCCCGCCTCTGCAGCCGCGCTGGTTTGACGCGGCGGATGAACGTAAATCCCCGGCTGGCTCTCAACGTGCATGGCGGCTGATTGAGCCTGAGCGACGATCGAACGGAAACTCTCTGACGCTACACACACGCCAATGCTGCACGAAGGGCATGTGCAGCGGCATTCGAGACCCTCCGCATCGAGCTCCCGGATTACGGCGTCTGAGATCATCTGCATGATGCGGCTGGCCGCGGCCAGATAGTCCTGCGTGTGTCGCCGGGCGAGATGGGCGGTCGTGCCCTCATCTGCAACTACCCAGGAGTCACGAAAACGGAAGGCGATGGGCTGAATCATCGAATACCCGATGATCGCCTCGTTGATCAGCGTGTAGGCGACCCGGAGAGAGCTTGAGACCGGGTGAAGGTCCGAGAGCCAGTCTCGATCGGCTCGGACGGAGGTCGCGTTTGCCGCCAGGGTGACGTCACCGCCGCCGGCGTTGCATAGCCTGGTCTGGATGCGGTTGATGTGATCCCCGGCCTGGGACTCTATGTCTGAAACCAGGCCGAGTGCCGCGGGATGGGCTTCGACCGAATCCTGCAGATCGGACATGGTCATCCGAATGGTCGCCTCGACATCCATCAACTCGATGAGCGCGGTCCGAAGCCTTTCGGAAAGTTGGATGATTGCCATCGTGCCCCCTTACGCGCTTTCGAACCAAATCTATCCGCGCTATGTCAGTTACCGCAAACGCAGGCAAGGCGATACTACCGGATGTGGACCAGCGGGGTGTGATCCAGCAGGGTTTAGGGTTCTGTTTTGCCAGGATTCCAGTTCAGTTACCCGAACTGCTCCCTGAATTCGGCGAAGTATTTCCTCGTCCCCTCGGTGCCCAGCGCGAGGACGCTCGACACGTTCATCATCCGGTAGCCCTCGCCTATCCAGCGGCGGCAGTCTTCCGGGTCTCCGAACGTGGTGGCGAGCGCCTTGCCGGTGCCCTTCATCTTCGTCGCGACGTCGGACATGATCTGCTCGACCCTGTCGTGGTGTATCTGGCCTGGAACGCCGAGTGAGGCGGACAGGTCGGTCGGGCCTACGAGCAAAACTTCGAAGTGCTCGAGCTTCAGGGTCTCATCGACCTTCTCATAGGCTTCCGTGCTCTCCATCTGGAGAATGAGGAACGTCTCGCTGTTGGCGTGCTCGATGACGTCGCTTGCCGTGACCCCCAGCATGCCCGCGAAAAACGGGGCAATGCCCCGCTCTCCGATCGGCGGGTATTTCGCATACTGGATCGCTTCTGCCGCTTCTTCGGGATTATCAACCTGAGGCACCATGACGCCGGTTGCGCCGACGTCATACGCCTTCTTGATATCGCCGGGATTGTTCCATGGCACTCGGATCACGCCGGCCACTCCGGCCTGGCGGGCCATGACGCATATGGCGCCGATCGACTCGGTGCCGAAGGGGCTGTGCTCCTGGTCAATCCAGACCCAGTCGGGATTTGTCTGGTAGACGGCCGCAGCGACGTGCGGCTCCCGCGAGAACATGCTCGTGCTGAGCAGCAGATCGTTGTTGCTGATCTTCTTGCGGATATCGCTCGGGTACATGCGCTGAGTCCTGTCGCTGTGGGGTTTCGCGCCTTCTGCATCCAGTGATGCGCGTCCAGAGTGCGCCAGCGCATCCGATGCGATGGCAACGTAACCCATGCGAGGGCGATGTCAAGTAGCCGCCGCGGGAGGAAATCAGATCAGTCTGCCGCCTCTATCCGCAGGACACCCTGGTCGAACGTGAGGACGTACAGCTCACCGGCTGCGTCCTGGGCGAACGACGAGATCGACCCGGCAGCCCTGGCGATCTGCCGCTGCTCCACCACCTTCCCATCGGCGTATCTGAGGCCCCAGATGCGGCCCGAGCAGAAGTCGCCGTATACGTAGGCTCCCTGGAGATCGGGTATCGCGCTCCCGCGATAGACGTATCCGCCGGTAATAGAACATCCCAGGGAGTGGTCGTATGCGAAGACCGGCTCAACGAGGCCCGTCCTGTCGCAGCTCGTCGACCCGAAACAGTCCGTGCCCTCGGTGATGTTCCAGCCGTAGTTCCCGCCCTTCTCGATCAGGTCGATCTCCTCCAGTCGCTGCTGGCCGACATCTGCCAGCCAGAGCTGGCCGGTGGCCGGGTCAAAGGAAAATCGCCATGGATTTCTCAGTCCGTACGCCCAGATCTCGCCGCGACTGTCCGGCTCGCCTGCAAATGGGTTATCGGTGGGGATGCGGTAGGCGGCGGTGTTGCCGGAGACGTCTATGCGCAGGAGCGAGCCCAGCAGCGTGGACCTGTTTTGGCCGTTGCCCGTCGGGTCGCCGCGGCTGCCGCCGTCTCCCAGTCCGACGTAGAGAAGACCGTCAGGGCCGAACTCGATCATGCCCCCGTTGTGGTTGGGAAACGGCTGCTCGATCTCAAGCAGGACCTGCTCGGATGATGCGGTTCTTTCCGGCCCCTCCGGGGCGTGATCGAAGCGGCTCAGGACGGTTCGGCGTGGAGATGACGCGGAGTAGTAAGCGTAGAACCGCCCGTTGAACTCGAAATCCGGGTCGAACGCCAGGCCAAGAAGGCCCTCTTCCCTGCCGTTCGTGCGCACGCGGCCGCTGATGTCGAGGAATAGTTCGGCCGGTTGGGGTTCGGGGCCGTTGTAGATGACGTAGATGGCGCCTCCCTGATCCACGAGCGCAAACTGGCTTATTTCACCCGGTATCGGCCTGAGCATGACGGGCAGGCTGCCGATCGTTGAGCGGTCGAGATCGGGGAAGGCCGGTATCAGGGCTATATCAGGGATGGAGCCGGGTGTATCCTTTACCACTGCGCTGGCCTGGGCCGCCGGCTCGGAAGTCGTCGAAGCCGTTGTGGGCACGAGCGGCGTTGGCCCGCTACCTGCTTCTTCGTCGGTAGATGCGCAGGCGATGAGTAGCCCCACGGCCAAAATCAAATAAATCGTTCTTGCAGGTGCGCGGATGATTGTTCCGAACATCAACGCGCGAAGAGCAGCGTTCAAATAGATAACACCTTTCCCGCCGACATGCGCCAGCGTCTCCGTAACCGGTCCGCCGAGACGTTCTCAGAGATGAGTTTTTTTCCTGATCGCGGTCGCCGTCGGAGTTTTCGGGCCGACTGGTACAACATATCTGAGGGAGCCCTCGGCGAGGCTACAGGTAACGTTGGCATGGCCCTCCTGCTCGCGCAGTACACAGTAGACGAGCAGCCCATAGAGTAGCCCGGCGGCAGCGGAGCGGTGAAGGTATTCCCAGATCGTGATTGACGCCACCGAAGCGCAATGACCGTAGTACCCTTCAAGTGATGATTTTATTAGGCCCAAACTGGCGGCAGCATGTCCGCAACCCCTCCATCAGGCTGGTTGTCGGCATCTTTGTTTTCTTTCTGGTGGTCGCCGGGGCGATCCTGGGTCCAACGGTGATCAAGGATGGAATAGAGAACTATAAAGAGATCGAGAGGCTTCGTTCGCGCGAGTTCGTGCCGCCACCGGGAGCGTGGGTACGGCCATGGCTGGTCACCAAGGCGAATATCATGATTGGCGCCGAGCAGCCTATCCAGTGGCACCCTACCGATTTCCAATTCGGCCCCTGCAGCCCGGATAACACCCGCCAGTTGCCGAACCGAGAATTTCGTGAGGCGATCATCTATTCCTGCGGCGAACTTGCCAGCATTCAGCTGGACCATGCCCTGGATTGCGCGGAAACCAATCGCTGCAACATATCCGAAGTCGCCAAGAACGAGATTCG
>JADFHP010000004.1 GCA_022567135.1 Chloroflexota bacterium | reverse complement strand
CCATCCGAACGTCGTCCGAATCTACGATGTTGGAGAGGCTGACGGCCGGCACTACATCGCGATGGAGTTCCTGCCGGAGAATCTGGCCCGTCTGATAGAGAGCGGCAGCCTCCCCGTCGAAAACGCCGCCTCGCTGGCGGCCCAGATCGCAGATGGCCTCGGGGCGGTGCACGAGGTGGGGATCGTCCACCGCGATGTGAAGCCTCAGAACGTTTTGATCGCCCCCGACGGGGTTGCGAAAGTGACCGACTTCGGCATCGCCCGCGCCGACTCGCTCTCCACGATGACGGCAACCGGCGCGATGATGGGCACCCCCTACTACATGTCACCCGAGCAGGCGCGCGGCGAGCAGGCGGACGCGTCGTCCGACGTGTATGCGCTGGGCTGCGTGCTCTACCAGATGCTCACCGGCGAGGTCCCGTTCGATGCGGGCACGCCCCTGGCGGTGCTCCGGCAGCACATCGAGCAGGAGCCGCGGCCAGTAGGGCAGCTTCGCACGGACACGCCGCGGCGACTGTCGGCCATCGTCGAGCGGGCGATGGCGAAGGATCCGGGAAGGCGATTTGCAAACGGCGCCGATATGGCGCACGGGCTGCGCGAGGCAGTCTTCGGTCTCCCACCCGCGCCAAAAACGCAACAGCGGCCGGGGGATCTACTTCCGCCCAGCCAGGCGCCCGATGAACAAGATGAACTACAGCTGAAACCGGCCCGTCCAGGACGGTTTCGGAGTCGGGTAACCCGGGTGGTCACCTTAGTGCTGTCCCTGATCGGCCTCGGCGCGATCGGGCTGGTCGCAATTGGCGTAGCTGAAGGCCGTATAGGCCCTGGAGCAAATGATGAGAGTCCCCGCGTGGGCGTCGTTCAAGCACCAGAGGGTGGCGTTCAAGCGCCGTTACGGGTCCGTACGATAACTCCCGCGAATCCCGTCTCCATGCTCACGACCGGCTCGGCAACGGACGCGGCGCCGTCCAGCGCCTCCACGGCCGGCAGGGTGGGGAGTGCTGCGCCGGCACCCGTGTCGGTGTCGTCAGCTGTATGGATACGCAGAGAAAGCTTCACTTTCGATCCCCTGATGGCCGTCGTGGTCGCATCCGACAACACCGTCCATATTGGCGGGGATGGCGGTGTGTTCTACCGATCGGCCGACGGAGGAGAAACCTGGAGCGCGACAAAGTCTCAGATCGATTGCAAGATACGGGATCTCCAGCTCGTTTCCGACGGGATGTGGACGGCAATCGACGATTGCGACGCCGGCTGGATTGGAACGGGTGAAAGTGAGCCGACGTGGAGCCGTCTGGCGGAGATGCAACGAGACGAGCTGCGCGGACACTCTATCTATTTCGTTGACTCGGAGACCGGATGGATCGGGGGCCACGAAGGAGAGCTTTTTGCGACCCGTGACGGGGGGAGCACGTGGGATCGATTCGATGTTCCCACGCGGTCCGACCTCAACGCGGTCTTCTTCGCGGACGAGAATCGAGGCTGGGTCGGCGGCCCCGATGGCGGACTGCTCTCAACCTCTGACGGCGGTGCGACGTGGGAACGGGTGCGTGTCGACAGCGATTGCCGTATTGAAAAGTTCGCAGCACGTCTACCGCTGATATGGGCGGTTGGCGATTGCGGCGCCGTCATATTCAGCCCGGATGGCGGGGTTTCCTGGGAGAACCGCTCGCTGCAGGAAAACATTGAACTCACAGCCGTTGATTTTGTGGACGATCAGGCTGCCTGGGTCGGCGGGAATGTAAATGGTCAAGGTTTTCCCATAGTCCTGGAAACGCTTGATGGGGGCAAAAGCTGGCATACGGCGTTCATTGCCAAAGACATCGCGGCCAAGGTAGAGGACATCGTAGTGGAGGTGAGCGAAAGGGGCCTGATCGGTTGGGCGGTAGGTACGGCCGGGCTGCTTCTCCAGATAGTCCCAGAAGATGGTGTTCCGGTAGCCTCGCCGAGCGCGACGACCGTTCTGTCGCCGATTGCAGTACAGTCCAACCCTCCGCGGGCTGCGCTGCCGCCCAAATTGACATGGGATCGTCAGCCGACGTTCACGTTCGATCGACTCGACGCCGTGGACGTCGTCGGACCGGATCGTATCTACGTCGGCGGAGACAGGGGTGCGATTTACCGCTCGATGGACGGAGGGTTCAGCTGGGAGCTGCCTGACCCCATAAGCCGTTGCCCTGTCCAGGATCTGCAGTTCGTGACGTCGCAGGTAGGTCTGGTGATCGATTCCTGTCACCCCAGCGATGGCGGCAGTCTGCTGAGGACTGAGGATGGCGGCGCGCAGTGGAGGCGTGTATCGGCCAACCTCTTAGACGGCGAAGAGGTCATTGCATTTTATTTTGTGGACACTGAGCACGGCTGGGTTGCCGGGCAAGGAGGCTCGCTGGCTCGGACCAACGATGGCGGAAAGACTTGGGAACGCCTGGATATCGCTACCGCAGCCAAGCTTGAAGCCATCTACTTCGTCGATCGGGAGAACGGGTGGCTGGGGGGCGTCGACGGCTCCATCCTACAGACCGACGATGGCGGCCTTACATGGCTCAGGACGAGCGTGCCGGTAATCGACTGCCGGGTGCGGGACATAGAGGCACGACTGCCGATAATCTGGGCGGTGGACGACTGCAGAGGCGTCTACTTGAGCGTCGACTCGGGCCAAACCTGGGCGGCACGTAAAATCCCCTTCGATGGAAGGCTTACCGCCTTAGCGTTCTGGGACGAGCAGACGGTATGGATAGCCGGCGCGCTCGATGACCGCAAATGGCCGGTGATCCTCGAATCTCGAGACGGCGGGCGGAGCTGGGAGGAGGTGTTCCGCGCTGAGGAGCCTCTGGGGGCCATCAAGGACATCGTGATTACGGAGACTGTAGACGGGGCGGTCGGATGGGCTGTCGGAGACGGCGGATTGATCGTGAAACTGGTTCGGGATACAGCCTCGTAGCTCCGGCGTGTCATCTTCAGGGGGCCTTCGGCCGGGAAGGCCACCTCCGCCTCAGGCGGATAAACGATCTCTATGAGAGTACGGCTAGGCTTCGGGGTCGTCCTCGTGCGGGCCGCAGCCGACGAGCCAGTGGTCTCCGGCCTGCGCCAGCAAGGCGTCGGCTGCTGCCGGGCCCATTGAGCCGGGCGCGTAGCGGAGGGGACCCGAGCCGTCGTTCGACTCCCATGCCTGGTTGATCGGGTCGACGATTCGCCACGACTCCTCGATCTGATCGCCCCGGATGAAGAGCGAAGCGTCTCCCTTGATCGCGTCCTGCAAGAGACGCTCGTAGGCCTCCGGGATCGCCTGGCCGGAGAACTCGGACTCGTAGTGAAACTCCATTGTGGCCGAGCGCATCTCCATGCCGCGATCGGGCACCTTCACCTGGAAACGCAAGTGGGCGCCTTCGTCGGGCTGTATGCAGATGGCAAGGACGTTGGGCGGAGGATCGGGATTGGTCACGCCGTCGGCAAATATGAAGTGGGGTGGGGTTTGGAACTCCACGACGACTTCGGAGACCTTCCGCTCCATCGCCTTGCCGGTCCGCAGGTAGAACGGCACGCCTTTCCAGCGCCAGTTGTCGACGAACAGCCTCACCGCCGCGTATGTGGCAGTGTGCGAACCCCCGGCCACTCCGTCCTGGTCCAGATAGCCGTCGTACTGGCCGGCCACCGTCTCTGTGTGCACATCGTCCGGCGATAGCCTTCGTATCGAGCGCAGCACGTCTACCTTGCGGTTCCTCAGCGATTCGGCATCCACCGTCGCGGGGGGTTCCATGGCCACGATTGTCAGCAGTTGAAGCAGATGGTTTTGCAGCATGTCTCGGATCACGCCGGAGCGGTCGTAGTAGCCGGCTCGCGATCCGACGTCTACCTCCTCGGCGACGGTGATCTGGATGTTCTTGACGTAGTTCTGGTTCCAGATCGGCTCGAAGATCGAGTTGGCGAACCGCAGGACCATCAGGTTCTGCACGGTCTCCTTGCCGAGATAGTGGTCGATGCGAAAGACCTGCGTCTCGTCGAACACGCCGCGCACGATCAGGTCCAGCTCGAGCGCGGAGTTCAGATCCGACCCGAAAGGCTTCTCGACGACGAGGCGCCGCCATCCTGAGTCTTCGCTCGCCAGTCCCGCGGCGCCGAGCGCTTCGACGGCCTGCGCATAAAGCGCCGGAGCAATCGACAGGTAGAAGAGACGGTTTATCGGGCGATCGGTGGATTCGAGCTGGTCCAGCCGGTCGGCGAGCCGGGATATCCCCTCGCTATCGCCGAGGTCGCCGGTTACGTAGCAGAGCCGCTTCGCAAACTCCTCGTACATCTCACGCGGCCTGTCCACCTCGGCCAGCTCGACTGCGCTATCCCACATCGAGTCCCTGAACTCGTCGTCGGTGAACGGCGTGCGGGAAAAGCCGATTATGTTTATATGCTCCGGAAGCCGCCCTTTGCAGTGGAGGCTGAATAGCGCGGGGATCAACTTGCGGCGTGCGAGATCCCCGTTTGCGCCGAGAATTACGAGGGAGACTACGCCCTGGTCCTCGCGGTCAGCGGCATCGGCCATGGCCATGCCTTCTTGATGGGGTGGCCGCCGAACTTGTTGCGCATTGCGGCCAGCAGCTTCACCCCGAAGGGCTGGTCCTGGCGCGAGCGGAAGCGGGCCTGGAGGGACGCCGCGATGACGGGCGCCGGGACGCTGAGCGCGATCGACTCTTCGACGGTCCAGCGGCCTTCGCCGGAGTCGTCGACATAGGCCTGAATGGCGCTGAGATCGGCGTCTTCGTGAAGCGCTTCGGCCGTGAGATCGAGGAGCCACGAGCGGACGACGCTTCCCTCACGCCATATCTCTGCGATCTGGGCAAGGTCCAGCTTGAACTCATCTTTGGCTTTGAGGATCTCGAACCCTTCTGCGAACGCCTGCATCATCCCGTATTCGATGCCGTTGTGAATCATCTTCGTGAAGTGGCCGGCACCGGCAGGCCCGACATAGCCGTGTCCGGTGTCTTCCGAAGGCGCGAGCGTCTTGAAAATCGACTCGAGCCGCTCATATGCGGCGCGGTCTCCGCCGACCATCATGCTGTAGCCCTCTGCGAGGCCCCAGATGCCGCCACTGGTGCCGGCGTCGAGGAACGTTATGCCCGATGCAGCCAGCTCTTCCGAATGCCGCATGCTGTCTTTGTAGTTGCTGTTTCCGCCGTCAATCACGGTATCGCCGGAATCGAGCAACTCCCGCAGTTCGGAAATCGTGGCGTCGGTTGGCGGTCCATCCGGCACCATGACCCACACCGCCCTTGGCGTGGCGAGCGCGGAGACCATCTCGGAGAGGGATCCCGCACCTGACGCCCCTTCTGCCCCGAGGCTCTCCACGGCCTCGGGATTCGGGTCATACGCCACAACATCGTGGCCGCCGCGCATGAGCCGCCGGGCCATGTTGCCGCCCATCCGGCCGAGTCCGATCATTCCAATCTGCATTACTGCCCTTCCGAATTTTGCCCGGCTAGACGCCGAGTTCTCCAAATGCCCGCTGTACGACTTCCGGCAACGCCGGGTGTACGTAGATGGCCTGGGTGACGGCGTCTGCCGTCGCGCGGGTTCGCATCGGGTTGGCGACTTCCTGAATCAGCGTCGCCGCATCGGTGCCGATGATGTGGCAGCCGAGAATCTCACCCGATTCGGGATCCGCCATCACCTTCACGAATCCATCTTTATCCTCGATTGACGACCCGTATGCGGTGTCATAGTAGTTGTAGGTGGCGCTCACGTAGTGCGTTCCGCTCTCCTTCAGCTCCCTCTCGGTAGCTCCCACGCCGCCCACCTGGGGGCCTGCAAAGATGGCGTGGGGCATTGCATGATAGTCGACCTCGGCCCGATGATCAGGGTGGGCGATGTTGTAGGTGACATATGAGGCTTCCAGGTTGGCGGAGTGCTTCAGCAAAAACCGGCCGACGATGTCTCCCAGCGCCCAGATTCCGGGCGTGCTGGTCTCCAGCGTGGCATCAGTCTTGATATATCCCCGCTCATCGACCTCTACGCCCGTGCCTTCGACGTTGAGGGTGTCGGTATTTGGCACGCGGCCGGTCGCTACGAGGACGGCGTCGCTCCTGACCTCTTGCGGCGATCCATCAGCCTCCACTTCCAGGACTATCTCCTCGCCGTCCATGCGGGCGGAGCGTATGACGGAGCGGAGCATCACGTTGAAGCGGCGGCTGTAGACCTCGGTGAATCGGCGCGAGATATCTTCATCCTCGGCACGTAGAAGGACATCCCCCCTGCATATGATCGTGATATCCGTGCCCAGCGAGCCGTAGAAGTGGGCCAGTTCGGCCGATATGTAGCCTGCGCCGATCACCGCCAGCCGAGCGGGCTGTTTCGGCAGCCGCAGCGCCTCGTCGGACGTGATGAATGGCACGCCGCTCAGGCCCAGGCTCTCGGGCACATACGGGCGCGTGCCGGCCGCGATGACGATGATGTCCGCGGTGATCTGCGTTCCGTCGATCTCAAGCACTTTCGTGTCCACAAACCTGCCGTCGCTTTTGAATACCTCGATGTTGTCGATCGAACGATTGCCCTGCTCGATCTCATGTGCATCGTGATCTACTTCCTCGCTCGCCCGGCGCATGATCATGTCCCAGTCGATGCTCTCCACATGCGCGTCGATGCCGAACAGATGGGCGGTCTTGATCGTCTCCATCACATCTGCCGAGTGGATCAACATCTTTGACGGGATGCAGCCGCGATTCAGGCAGGTTCCGCCGAACGGGCCGTTTTCTACGATGGCAACGGACTTGCCACGGGCCGCGGCATCGGCAGAGACTTCCAGCCCGGACCCGGTTCCGATGACGATGAGATCGAATTCTTGCATGAATGTTCTCCGTTGGGTCCGCCTTGGGCTGGTCAGATCGCCTGGGCGAGAGCGTCGATTGCCGCCACCAGATCGCCATCGACGTGGAGCCTGGCGACTCGGCGGCCCGCCGCTTGCAGAGCCTGGAAATCGCCAATCGCCTGCGCGTCGACCAGTGTGCCGAAAGAGTACGGCGCATCGGGGATATCAACGTCCCGTGCATGGCCGGCGGTTACCTGGAATGCGAGGAGGCTATTTGGCCCGCCCTTGTGGAGCTGGCCGGTGGAATGGAGGAATCTCGGACCGTATCCCAGAGTGGTTGCAATGCGGTATTTGGCCATTACGCGACGACGCAATTCGTTGAACGCAGCGGTCGACTCGTCTGTTTCGGCGACGAACGGCATGATTGCCAGGTAGTCACCCTCCCGCGCCTGGCTCAGCAGCTCTGGCAGCGAGTTGACCGAATCCAGCGGAGGCAACGTAGGGTGCCGGGCGTAATCTGCCAGCACCGCGTCGGTTGCGTCCTTGGCAGCCTGCACATTCGGCTGATCGAACGGATTTATCTTCAACTCCGCACCGATGACTGCGGTCGCGAACTCCCATGCGAGGAACAGCCCGCCGAGATCGTACGGGTCCGATACTCCACCGGCATAGGCGGGGTGGCCGGCGGCGATCAGGTCTCGGAAGGCGTCGGCGTCGCGGTCCGGGCCGACGAATATCCGGTCCGAGCCGTAGGCTTCGGCGTGAAGCAAGGGCTCCGTCGCAATCGGTATGACGCCTTTGCCCTCTTTGCCCGTGCTCTCCGCCAGCAGTTGCTCGGCCCAGAGCCCGAAGCCGGGAAGCGTGCCGCCCGTGGCGATGGTCAGCTTGTCGCGGCCTTCCTTCAGGGCTGCCATCACCTGTGCGGCGAGCGACCACGCGCTCGACGCTGCCGGGTCGGCGCCGGCCGCGATGTTCTCCCGCACCGCCAGCGCGCTCTCGAGCAGGCGGCGTATGTCGACACCCATCAAGGCGGCGGGGACCATGCCGAAGTGCGAAAGCACGGAATAGCGACCGCCTATGTCGGGATTTGCCAGGAATATGCGGGCGAACCCCTCCGCATCGCCCAGCGCCTGTAGCGGCGTGCCGGGGTCCGTAACGGTCGCAAAGTGCCTGCCGGGGTTGCCTGCGCCCACGGCATCGGCCACTTCATTTCTGAAATACCGGTAAAGCGATAGCGGCTCGATCGTGCCGCCTGATTTGGAGGAGATGAGGAACAGGGATTTCGCGGGATCGATACGGTCCCGCACCGAAAGAATTGCGGCTGGCACCGTCGAATCCAGGACGGTCAGCTTCGGATAATCAGGAGCGCTCCCTATCGCCTGCCGGAGCACCTCCGGGCCGAGGCTGCTGCCCCCCATGCCCAGCAATACGATGTCCGTGATCCCGCGATCGACCACCTCGGCGGCAAACTGCTCCAGGTCCGGGATCAGATCCATCATCTCGGCAGGGACGTTCAGCCAGCCAAGCCGATTCGTGATCTCCGCCGGGTCATCCTTCCAGAGCGTGTGGTCGGAATCCCACATGCGGGATTGGATTTCTCCGGCGGCTTCCCCGAAGGTCTGCCGAATTTCTGGAACTTTCACCGTGCATCCCAACCGTTACTGAAATGAATCCGGAATCGCAATTATGATGCTTCCCGGCCTGACATCGGATCACAGCGCGCCCCGGCGAGGCTGCCGTGCATCTCAATATGATTAGAACTGAGGCGCCGACGGCGCCTACTGTAGCGAGGAGCCTGACCCCCAATTGCATATAGCAATGAGCCCCGCGGCTGAAGAGTATCTGAAGAAGAGAGACCGCCCGGTCGCCCTCGACTATATCGCCGCCCTCGGCTGAGGCGGCCACGCCTCGGTGTCGGTCGACACCTACGCCCGTAAATCGAACTATGACGCCTACCGGATGTTCCAGGACCGTGGCGTAGAGATTCTCGTCGCCAAGACTCTGGCCGCCCAGGCTTACATGGTGAGGCTGGACGTTAAGAGTTTTCTTTTCTGGAAGTGGCTCTCAGTGCAGGCCTTACTCGCCGGGCACGCCACCTGAGGGGAGAAACATTAGACCGCCGTCGGCGGCCTGATCAGGCTCTCCCGACTGCGATTCATACAGGAAATCCCGCAGCCAGATATGCGGCCTGCTCTCATTTCACCGAAGTGCTGAATCCCTGAATATGAATGGTGCAGGCGTGCACGCCCGCGTGTGGTGCGGGCATTTTCAGCGTTTTCAATCGGGGCAGGGGGACAAGCGCAGCAGAGATGCCTTTAATATTGGTCGTCGATGATGCGGAAGACGTGCGTCTGGCGCTCAGGCAGCTTCTTGAGGGCGAGGGCCATCGCGTGATTGAGGCGACCGATGGCGATCAGGTGCTCCCGGCGGTACTTACTCACTGGCCCGATCTGATCTTGCTCGACCTCAACATGCCGAAAGTGACTGGATTTGAGGCGCTGGAACAGCTCAGGCGACACCCGGCCGGGAAAGATTTTCCGGTAATCGTGGTCACCGCCGCCGGCTCGCCCAGAGATGCCCAGCGCGCCCGCGAGCTCGGCGCCAAAGAATATATCGGCAAGCCCTGGGCAGAGGGCGAGATCGAGATAAGGGTCAAGTGGACCCTGGAGTCATCTCAAAAACCGAAGCGCAACCCTCCTGAACGGATATTCGTCGTAGACGATGAAGAACATGTGAGGCTGGCGCTCATGACCACGCTTCAGGACGCGGGCTATGACGCGGCGCCGATCAACGGCGGCAGCGAGGTCGTTGAAGCGGTGATCAAGATGCGACCGGACCTCATACTCATGGACCTTCTGATGCCCGATCTCGACGGCATCGAGGTCATCAGGCGCCTGCGGAACATTCCGACAGCAATGAAATTACCGATCATCGTGGTTACCGCCGCGCCCTCGCCCGAAGCGATTCAGGAGGCACGCTCTCTTGGCGTTACGAGTTTCGTTGTGAAGCCGTGGCACGTGAGGGACCTGGAAATTCGGGTGCGCAAGGCTCTTGACGAGGCGGCTGCAGTCGGGCCCGCAGCGGGTTGATTCGTCGACTCGCGCACCTGTCTAACCGAGAACCTAGTCGAGAACCGTGGACAGCGAGGCTGATGCTTCGTTGAGGCGGGCGATCTGTTCGTCGTCCAGTTTCCAGCCAACGGCTCCGAGGTTGTCCTCCAGATGCGCGAGCGTGTCTCCGCCGGTGATTGCCACCGAAATTTCAGGGTGTGAGAGAACCCATGCGAGAGCGACCTGAGCAGGCGTCTTCCCACTTTCTCGTGCTACTTCTTGAACAGCGGTAAGGGTCTGCCCGCGCTTGCCGTCGAGGGCCGTTTCAAACACCGCCTTCCGACTGGTCGCCCAGAGCGAACCGTCGGGAGCGGGCGCGTCGGCCGAATAGTGTCCGCTCAGCAGGCCGACCGCGAGTGGAGAGTAGGCCATGATGCCGATGCCCTGATCGGCCACCATGCCGAACATTTCGGTTTCGAGAGATCGGTTCATCAGGCTGTACGGATTCTGAACGCAGATCAGCGACTCCTGACCGTTGCGGTCGGACGACCAGAGCGCCTTGCAGACCTGCCATGCCGTGAAGTTGCACACACCGAAGTATCTGATCTTCCCGTCGCGCACCAGGGAGTCCAGTGCGGAGAGCGTCTCGTCGAGTGGAGTCGTCTCGTCGTAGCGGTGCACGAGGTACACATCGAGGTGATCGGTATCGAGCCGGCGCAACGAGCGCTCGACTTCGCGAAGAATGTGGTATCTCGATAGCCCGATATCGTTCGGGCCGGGTCCAATTTCGCTGGCAACCTTGGAAGTGATTATGACGTCATCTCGTTTGCCCTTCAGCGCCTTGCCAAGCACTACTTCGGATCGCCCGATATTGGCTCGGTCGTCCATAAGGCCGTAGACGTTTGCGCAATCGATCAGGTTGATGCCACTGTCGATTGCTGCCTCGATCACTCTCTGGGCTTCCGCCTCGTCAGACTGTCCCCTGAAACCCAGTCCAAGCGCGAGCCGGCTTACCTGCACCCCTGCCGATCCGAAGTTGACATACTCCACGATTCGACGCCCCTCCCATGTTTAGACGTAAACGCGCCAGTGCAAGAGCGCTTGCTGGCCTGAAGTGTAGGCGCAAGGGACGCCTCATGCGGGCCGCTCAGGCCGGAGGGAGAAGGAAAGTGAGAGGGAGTGGAAGCTAGAAGCCGGGGCCGCGGGAATCAGACCCATCGGCGTGGGGGTCCCATGGCACGGTTGTCGAAGGGCCGAGAATGCGGCCGTTCTTCACCCGGAAGCCGCTGTCACCGTCCGGACCGATGATCTTTTCGCCGTCAATGGAGTAGCCGGTGTTGCCGCGGCGGCCTATTATGGCGCCGCCGCGGATGTGATAGCGCGGGACATCACTGGAACCGAGTATGTTCCTGCCTGCGATGCGCAATCCGGTATCCACGGACTCTGATCCTGAAGTTCTACCCGAGATTCCAACTGGCATTTCATGACTGATCGTAAGAAAAAATCTCCCCATGGACTTAGGTATTTCGGGGACAGGGTTTGGCGACTGCGAAGACTCGACTCCCCACAATTGTGGTCGGAAGGCAGGGTCCCGATGCCATAACCTACCTCCGCCCTACGAAACTGGCGGGACATGCCCCCCGTCATGAGCCAGCCGACAGGAGCGCCAGGTGTCCCCCGCGTACAAAGCAGCGATAGTCGGTGCAGGCTCCATCGGCCATGCCCACATGGATGGCTACTCAAGGGTGGATGAAGTGGAAGTCGTGGCGGTCGTGGACCCCGTGGCCAATGCCCGAGAGCAGTACCAGCGAGAGTTCGGCATATCCGGCGCCTATGAGACGATCGAGGAGATGCTGGCGGCGGAGCGGCCCGACATCGTCAGCGTCTGCACATGGCACCTCCTGCACCCGGCGCCGACGATCGCGGCCGCGCAGGCCGGAGTAAAAGCGGTCATTTGCGAGAAGCCGATGGCAATAGGCACCGCCGCGGCCAACAGCATGGTCGAGGCCTGCGACGCATCCGGCACCAAACTGGTCATCAGTCATCAGAGACGATTCACGCCGGGATGGGAGAGGGCGAAAGAGCTGGTTGCCGAAGGTGCGATCGGCAAACCGGAGTTCGTAAACATCAAGGTGATGGACGGTCTTACGAACTGGGGCACTCACGCTATCGACGGCTCGCGATTCGTACTCGGAGACCCATCGGCCCGCTGGGTCATGGGGGCGCTCGAACGCATCTCGAACAAACACGAGCGCGCGGTGCCCATCGAAGACGCCTGCATGGGGCTGATTCATCTCGAAGGCGACGTCCAGCTATTCGTGCAGTCCGATCTCTATCTGGAAGGTGCAGACGCGGGCGTATTTCTCATCCGTGGAACCGAAGGCCTGCTCGACGTAACCGAGACCAGTGTGCGGCTCATGAACTCTGACCGTGGCGGCTGGCAGGACGTTGAGCTGAATCTTGTGGAGGGAGCGAGAGCCATCGGCGGCGAAACCAACGCCGCGCAGGTACGGGAACTTCTCGCATGGATTGAAGGCGGCCCCATCCACAGAGGAAACGGCAGGAACGCCGCGGTGACCGTTGAGATCATGATGGCGATGTACGAATCGGCGCGGCAGAACAGGGTGATCAATCTGCCGCTGGAGGAGACGGAGTACCCGCTGGGCCTGATGATCGCAGAGGGCAAGCTGCCCCTCGATTACCCGGAGCCGTATGACATCAGGAGCTTCCTGAGCTGGGAAGGAATCGACGGGGAAGACTATGCCACGCTTCGTGCGGAGGGCGTACCTCACGCCAGGGCCTTAATGAAGCTGCACGGCCTCGATGGTCCGCCCGGCAGGCCCGACCGGTAGTCCAAGAACGCTAATTAGCATTCAACTTTCCCGGCTCGAAGATAGTGGCCGGCCTGATATCAGACCTGATATCCCCCTGGCCCTAATGCCGGGCGGTGGGAGCCCCGGTGGGGGCCGGGACGATAGCGCGGCTGTTAGGCCTCGACTTTGATCGGAGCGTAGAACGCGAGGTGGTCTTTGATGTGCCGGGCTTTGGAACTGGGGTCGGGGTAGTACCAGGCGGCATTCTTGAAGGTATCGCCATTGGCCTCGGCCGTGAGGTAGCTGGCCATTCCCTTCCAGGGACACTGTGTCGTGTGGTCGCTGTCGCTGAAATACTCGCGGTTGATCGAGTCCGGAGGAAAATAGACGTTGCCCTCAACGACCTGATAATTCTCGCTCTCCGCGAGCACCACGCCATTCCAGGTTGCGCGCGCCATCGCATGACTCCTCAGCTAAACCTTCTAGTCACCTGAAACGTTTGATTCGGCAACACTCTACGCGATGCAAACTGTAATATCCGGCGCGAGGGGATATACGAAAGAATGCCTCTTATTTCTCGATTTCGCCTGCCGATTGGCTTAGATCCACTTAGAACGAACTGCCTCTGGGAGGAAGCCGCTGCCTCTTGAAATGCGCACGAATTGTGAGCGATGCGACGCGCAGCTGCAGATGGACGCGGATGCCCGGATCTGCAGCTACGAATGCACCTGGTGCCCGAATTGCGCCGATTCGTTCGGGGACATCTGCCCCAACTGCGGTGGGGCGCTCGTTCGGCGGCCTGTGAGGCGCTCTCGGATCGAGGATTCCGGGTAGGTGTAGTTGCCACTAACGTTATTTACCCTGACGTAAGCCTCCGCGCCCCAGAAGCGGTGCCGGGACCGCATCCACCCTTCGAAGCTCAGGACACCGGGGTACATGGTCACAGGACAGGGAAAAGATGGGTGGAGAGGCTTCGACGCCATATCGATGGTTGATGTCGCGGGAGGCTGAGATCCTCGGGTCGCGGGGCACCCACGGATGACATCTCGGCGGCCTGGGCGGCGGGGATGTATGAGGCTCTCGCACCACCCGGTGGAGGGGCGCGTTTTTCAGGCCGTGTACCATCTGCGCCACGATGGAACATGCCGCACGCGGCGTGTTCCAATGCAGGGCACGGGCAGAGTGGGAGCGGGTGCGGTTGGAGTTCAACCGTTTTTTTGGATTTCTGATCCGCCGGGGGCGCACTGAGGCAGCCCTTCTGGCGGCCGCGTCCGTATCAATACTCCTTGCCGCGGCAGTGGTTTCCGGGTCGCCAATATATCTGAGGAGCCTGGAGCTTCTCGGCATCGATCGGGCGCTCGACGATCTCGGCATCGGCGGCCAGCACGTCCAGGTCAACACCAACTTCCTGACGCTGGACCAGGGATCACTCGAGTCCGCGACGAATGATATAGAGCGCCTTGCGCGCCAAGACTTCGGCGACTTATACCTCAGCCAGGAGCGGGTTTCAAAGTCCCCCGCTCATCTGTGGGGCGACGCTGAGCGCGGCGTAAACACGCGAGTCGGCGCTTCGCGGGCATTCTTCCAGGCGCATACCGACATCCAGGAACATATCGGATATCTGGCAGGAAGGCACCCAGAGGCCGGAATAATCACGGGGCCGGACGGGCCGGTTATCGAGGCTTCGGTATACGAACCACGCGCCAGCAGGCTCGGTGTGAACGTCGGCGACATGCTCGTCGTGGAGCCGGACGGGATTATCGCCGACACGCTGACCATCAGGATCACCGGCCGGTTCGCAGAGATATCGCCCCTCGATCAGTTCTGGCTCGGCCTGGCGGAGCCGCTGCTCTCCCCTCCCTCTTTCACGGCGGGAAACGATCTTCCACTGACCCTGTTCGTTCCCACCGAGACGCTCGTCGGCCCCATTGGCCGGAACCTGACCGGGATTCCATCTGACGCCACCTGGTTCCTGTTCATGGACGGGGAAGCCCTGCGTCTGGAAGACGCCGAGTCGGTCATATCGATGGTCGAGGAGTTCGAGGGAGACGTGGCGGTGGAGTTGCCGCGGCCGCTGGTAACTACGGGACTCGCAGTAGCGCTGGAGGATTACCGGATCCGTGCGCTGTTTACCCGGGTGCCGATGCTCTTGATGGCCGCGCTGGCTCTGGCGGCCGCCGTATACGGCCTCTTCATGGTGACCGGGATAATCGGCGATAGGAGACGCGGCGAGCTGGCGGTTCTGAGAAGCCGCGGCGTTAGCTCGCTCCAGATAACACGCATGTACGTCATAGAAGGCGCCATCTTCATCGGCCTGCCTGTCGTACTGGCTCCGCTCCTCGCGGCGTATGTGGTAGCTCAGGTCGGCAGGTTTGGCCCTTACAGGGAGATAACCGGCGGCGACACTTTGCCGGTCGAGCTATCGGCGTTTCACTTCGGCCTCGCAGCATTGACCGGCGCGGCAGCGCTGTTACTGGTCGCGGGTCCAGCGTTACTGCGGCTCCGAGCGAGCCTTGGCGACGAGAACAGAGTTGCGGCGCGGCCCGATGGGAAGCCCTTTTTTCAGCGTTTCTTCCTGGACATCGGAATCATGGTGCTAGGCGCCATTATCTGGTTCGAGATGCGTGAGCGCGGGGCCCTGGTCTCATCCGGTCTGGTCGATGATCAGTCTACGGACATCACGCTGCTCTTCGCCCCGGCGCTGTTCCTGATCGCTGGAATTCTGGGGGTGCTACGAGTATTCCCGTATGTGGCAAATGGCGTGTCCTGGCTGGCCGGCAGAGTGGCTCCGGCCTGGTTTGCGCTGGGTTTCTGGCGCATCGCGCGATCGCCCTTCCACTCGGCATGGACCGTCCTGCTGATCGCTCTGGTAGCCGGCACGGCAATCATCACCGGGACGCTGGCGTCCACCCTGCAGCGCAGCCAGGAAGAGAGAATCCTGTACCTGACGGCCACGGACCTGAGGGTCATCTCGCGGGAGGGCGGCTCTCAAGGGGGAAGACAGGTCGCCGACCAGCTGCGAGATCTGCCAGGCGTAACCGAAGCGACGTCCGCTTTAAGAAGTTTGGCCCGGGTGGGCACCACGGGAACCGGAATCGAGTTCGAATTCTTAGCGATCGAACCCGAGGTATTCGGGAATATCAGCTGGTTCAGGGACGACTTCTCATCGCGGCCTCTAGCGGAGTTGATGGAATCGATCACGGTGCCTCCCCGGACACCATTGATGGTGCCGGTCGATGCGACGTCGATCGGCATCTGGTTGAAGCCGGAAGAGCCGGTAATCAGGGGGTTCGTCTGGGTAGTCCTTCGGGGACCCAACGAAATCGCGACGGTGATCAGCCTGGGCTCGATCGACGGCGATGAGTGGCAGTTCAGGTCGGCCGATCTGGAACAGGTTGGCCTGCCGGCGCAGGTCATAGGAATTCACATATTCCAGAATATCGGCGGTGACAGAGCGGTCCCCAACACTATCTTCTTCGACGATCTGGAAGTTCAGACCGTGGATCGCCTCGGCACGGAGTCGATCACTATTCTGGAAGATTTCGAATCCGAGCGAACCTGGAGCGGGTTGGCGACATCCGAAGGCATGGACACCCGATTCACGCTGGCGCCGGAACTCCTCGACTCCGGACTTACACGAGTTGGGAGCGTGTCCGGAACGCAGGTCGCCAGGCTGATCCTCGGGCGCGGTACTGACAGCGGCGTCAGGGGAATGGCCGCCGTTGGCGACGGGCCAATCCCGGCGATTGCCAGCAAGTCGTTTCTCGCCACGAGCGGTCTCGCCGTCGGAGCAACGATGGTCGCCTCAATCGCGGACGTGAAGGTCCCGCTCCGAATTGTCGATTCGGTGACTCTCATGCCCACCCTCGATCCGAAAGATGGCGGCTTCATCGTTGCCGATCTGAAGGCCGTTCGCGATTTCGTCGATCAAAAGGGCGCCTATGCCGTCAGCGAGCTGGAAACCCTTATTCAACTGGACCCGAACTTCTACCCCGGCGCGCTTTCGGAGATCCGTCTCATGTTCCGCAATTCGACGTTCCTGGACCGTCGCGAGCTTCAGCAAGAGGCCGTTGTCGACCCTCTGGTTGCGGCCGGCTGGAGAGGCATCGCGGCGCTGGCGGCTGCGATAACCGTCATCGCCGGTTTCATCGGCTACTCGGCTGCGCAGGCGGCGCACGCGCGGCGTACGAGCGATGAATCTGCGTTCATCCTGGCGCTCGGACTGACGCGCGGCCATTTGCTGAGAATGCTGATGGTCGAGCACCTCGTAATCGGTGGTCTGGGTGTGGCCCTCGGCGTTGTGAGCGGCTTCGCGCTCAGCCGAATCGTTGTCGAGTCCGTGGCCCACACCGAGCGCGGGGCGTCGCTGCTGCCGCCGTTCCAACTCGCGACATCGTGGCTCGCGTTTGGGCTCGTGGTAACAGCTCTCTCTATCACGTTCGCTGTGGCAATGGCGCTGCGTGTCCGGAAGAACGCCGGTCCGGCACACGGCGCGATTGCCCGAATCGGCATAAGAGAGGTGCGGTGACTTGATACTTTCCGCACTCCAACTCGTTGCCCGGAGAACGTTCGCCCACTTCGAGCTACTCGTCGCGGTGGCAATCGGCGTCCTGTTGGCGACGACCATCCTCTCAGGCTCCGTCATCTACACGAACTCGCTGAAAGACCTTGCCGTCCAGCACGCCCTGGCTCCTAGCGATGAGGAAGACGTAGACCTCCTGATTACGGCGACGTTCGGGCCCCTTGCACCCGACTCCCGCGGGCTCGTCAGGTCGGCAGTCGAGGACAGGATCGGCCCCGCAGTCGCGGAGTTTGGGACGCTTACCGGATTTACGGTCAAGAGCGAGACCTTTTTGATCTCCTCAAACGTTGGCGTCGGTGACGGCCAGAACGAGCCCACTTCCAATGACAACCGCCGCATGTGGTTTGCCGAAGGGAGCTCGTTTGAGCCGCACATTCGCTATGTTGCCGGCGGATCACCGGGACCTCTGGCGTCCAGCCAGGATCTTGAGAACCCCGATGCCCCGGTTACCTGGGAGGTGGCGATCTCCGCAGGGGATGCCCGAAACCTGCGTGTCGGTGTCGGTGATTCGTTTGCGGCCTTCCCGGCGTGGATTTCGGTTCGGGAACGAGTGAACGTGGTGATCTCCGGCATCTACGAGCGGTCCGACGCCGACGCGGAGATCTGGCGGCTATATGACGAGGGGCTGCAGGATCCGTCGGTACTGCGGCGAACTGTGGGCCTCCTGGTGGAAGACGCCGCGTTTCTTGAACTCGCCTCCACTGCGCTGCCGCAAATGCAGGCCAAGTTCGGCTGGTTCTACGACATGCGGACGGAGGGCCTGACGCCATCCGAGGGACGTGATCTGGTCGATCGGTTGGACAGTGCGGACAGGTTCCTTTCTGGCACGTTGGACAACTATTTCCAGACCACCGATCTCGATTCTCTGATCGGAAGCGTTACTGAGAGCGTTACGTTCAATACGGTGCCGATGACGGTGGTACTCATCCTCGTCGTTATCGTTGTGCTCTACTACGTGGCCGTGCTCGGCCTGCTTCTCGTGGAGACCCAGCGCACGGAGATCGGGCTGCTCACGAGCCGCGGCGCTACCGCTCTGCAGGTGCTCGCCGTATATGTGATTGAGATCGCGCTGCTAGCTCTCGCCGCAGCCATAGTCGCTCCGTTCATCGCGCTTGGGGCCGTTTCGCTGATCGGGGTATTGCCCTGGTTTTCAGAACTGAACGATGGCGCATTGCTGCCCGTGCGGCTTACAGCGGGCGCATTCCAGATGACGGCTATTGGCGGCCTGCTCATCATGCTGTCTCTATTCATCCCGGCGCTCAGCGCGGCGCGGATAGGCCTGGTGCACCAGTTGCGGTCCATGGCCCGCCCGCCCGCACTGAACTTCATGCAGCGTTATTACCTTGACCTGGTCTTCGTGGCCATAGTTGTCTACCTCTTCTGGCTGCTCTCGCAACAGGGCTCATTCGTGGGCAACCGCTTATTTGGCGAGGACAAAGTCGACGAGCTGATCCTGGCGGCGCCCGCGCTGATGCTCGTCGCGATCGCCATCGTCGTCGTCAGGCTCTTTCCTATCGCGACCGCGCTCTTGGCAATGGCTCTTTCATCGCCAAAAGCCCACAGGATCGCGCCCGCCACCATGGTCCTCGGGCTCTGGGAGATGGCTCGAAATCCCGCTCACCACGCTCGATTTTCCCTTCTGCTCATGCTAACGGCCGGCCTGGGCGTATTCGCGGCGAGTTTCGGCGCCACGCTGGAACGCAGCTTTGAAGAGCGGGTGCTCTACGAATCCGGTGCGGACGTGCGCCTCACGGGAATGCTCAGGGAATCGGGGGGGCCATCAAGCTCCATCGTGGGCGTTGCACGCGGACTGGACGGCGTCGAAGCATCCTCGGCCGCTTTCCGCACCCTTGCAGCGGTCCTCGATCTGCGAAAAATCAACGAATTCGATCTCCTCGCCGTCGACCTGCAAACGATCGGGAACGTAGCCTGGATTCGCGACGATTTCGAGGCTGCGCGGAATCCCGGCCTCCTGTCGCAGATTAGCGCCGAGGCTGCGGGCGGGCTGGTGCTGCCTCAGGACGCAGCATCCTTGAATATACGTTTCAGACCCAGTCTGATACCCAGCGGGATAACCGTGATCTCAGCGCGAGTTGAGGACGCCAACGCGCGGTTTTTCAATCTGGAACTGGGATTCCTTGCCGGAGGCGGGTTGACGGGTATACCCCGCAACTCACTTGCGCTCGAAAACCGGCAGGTCTGCCTCTTCGACGCCGACGGCTGGTGCGAACTCTCGGCCGAGCTGGAACAGATTCGCCTCATCGACGGGGAACTGTTCCTGCCGGCGTTTCCGCTGGAGGTTCACGCAATCGGAATATCACGCTCCGCCCGCCTGCGATTCGGCGGCACGTTCCAGCCCGCCGCGATGGACCTCGATACGCTGTCGGTCACGGATCGCGCCGGGAACGTGACCGTGGTTGAGTCGTTCGATAACGTGAGCCGCTGGCACGCGCTGCGAACCTCCCCGGGCTCCCGCGGCGACCTGCTGAGAATGGCAGACGATGACGGAGTTCCAGTCCCCGGCATTGCCCGCTTCGTGTGGACCAGGGCAAGCGTCGCGGAGTTCCGGGGAATCGGATTCGGCCCCGAGCCGGCTCCCGTGCCCGTGCTGATCAGCGAGACGTTCCTTGACGAGTTCAAGCTGGAACTTGGCGATCAGGTTAGGATTGGCTCGGGCAGGTGGTCGCTGGACGTCGTGTTTGCCGACACCATCGATTTCTTCCCGACGCTGGATCCCCAGCGCAGACCGTTCATGATCGCCGATCTTTCCAACCTGATCCGCAGAACTAACTTCTCCCAGATCGGGTCTGAGGTGCATCCGGACGAGGTCTGGATTACCACCCCGACGAACGCCCAGCAGCTGGCGGACGAGCTGCCGATTCGGTTCTTCCAGATCGTGGAGCGCTCTGAGCTACTAGGGCGGGTAGAGATCGACCCTTTGCTGTCGGCTGGATGGCGGGCATTGCTGGCAGTCTCCTTCTTCACGGTCCTGATGGTCAGCGCAATAGGCCTGCTCGTACACTCCAGGGTCACCTTTCAGTCAAGATCGCGGGACTTCGCGCTGCTTAGAACTGTGGGGCTGTCTATGCGCCAACTGCTCGGACTGGTCGTGCTCGAACATGCCCTCGTGATCGGCGTCGCGATCACGGTCGGCGCGGTAGCTGGAGCGCGGCTCGGGTCAACGATCATGCCTTACCTGGTCAACTCCGGCGAAGGCGTAGACGTGGTGCCGCCGATGATTCTCCAGATTGACTGGAGCAGTTTTGCGACCGCATTCGGCCTCCTTGGCGGCGTCCTCGCCGTAGTAATCGCAATCGTGCTTTACGCTGTTTACAAGATGTCGATTCACTCAGCGATGCGGCTGGGCGACTGATAACGGCTGGCCTGGCTCGGATGGAAAGAGTGGAATCAGATGGCCGACAAATGGGCAACGTGGCTTCTCAAGACGCGTTTTGGCGGAGACAAGGAAGCCGAGCGGGAAGGAATGCGCTGGCTGGTGGGCGTCCGCGATCGCGTTCTCGACGGCGCCGGGATTAAGGATGGGTATTCAGTCCTGGACGTAGGCTGTGGCGATGGTCTTATCGGATGCGGGGCGATGGAGCGCGTGGGGCCCTGCGGCCGGGTCATATTTATGGATATTTCGGAAGACCTATTGAGTGCCGCGCGGGAACAAGTGCAGGCGGCGGGCCTGGATGGGAGTAGCGAGTTTGTGGTGGCCTCGGCCGATGACCTGACGATGCTCGCAGACGATTCGGTAAACGCCGTCACCACACGCTCGGTCCTGATGTATGTGGAGGACAAGGCTAAGGCGTTGCGAGAATTCCACCGGGTGCTCAAGCCCGAAGGAAGAATTTCGCTGGCTGAACCGATAAACAGGTACTCGCACGATCGACGAGATCGTGAACGCTTCCGAGGATGCCTACTGCCGGGAATGGAAGAAACTGCCAGACGCCTCAACGACTTCTTCGTAGACGAGCGTGAGGAATGCGCCCCGATGCTCAATTTCGACGAGCGTGACCTTGTTGACATGTCTGAGACCATCGGATTCCGACAGATTCACCTCGATCTGGACATCGACGTTGGTCCGTCGCCGCCGATTTCGTGGAAGCGGTTTCTTGGGGCCGCTCCCAATCCACACGTTCCGGCCCTGGCGGAGGCGCTGGACGACCTGCTAATTCCGGATGAGCGGAGGCGGTTCGAAGAGATGGCGCGGCCTCAGGTCGAAGCCGGCGCGGGCATTCAGCGCAGGGCAATGGCGTATCTCTGGGCGGTGAAGTAGGGGCGCCCTATCCGCTGCCGCCACCCTGCACGGACTCGATTGGATTCACGGTGACGCGGTTCATCGGCACTGAGCCCGTGTTCTTGAACTGGTGCCTCACGCCGCCTGGAACCAGCACGGCATCGCCGGCCCTTATCGGAAACTCCTCGCCGTCGAAGATAAGCACTCCGGCGCCTTCGGTTATGAACGCCTGGTGCTCCCATGGGTGCGTGTGATCCGGGCTCGATTCGCCGGGGCCGTGCTGCACGTAGAGCATCACGTATGTCGATACCCCGTCACCCGGCCCCAGGATCGGGTTGCTATTGCCTTCGAAGTTCCTGATGACAGGTCCCAAGTTCCATCTCCGTTCTTGATAATGGATCAACAGCCAGTGGTCTGAGATGGCGCATCATAGCCCCACTTGAGAGCGAACCTCAATCGCCGGACGGAGCCGGCTGCCGGCGCCCTCCCCTGCTTCCTCCCCCGTGCCCCGGATGAGTTGGCGCGGGTTCAGGCACGTAGACGCGATATCGATAGAAGGTGACAAACGACATGAAAACGCCCAGGGACGCGATGGCTGCAGACACCCTGAACACGATCCCAAGCGCGTCAGCAAGGGATTCGCGGGTGTCTCTCAACGCCGAATCGAATGCCGTCTGGCCGAGCGACGGGTCGAGCAGGTACTCTTCCCGCACGTCCTCCAGGCGCTCCTCAGCGATCAACAGTCCGGGGTCTGTGAATTCGGCGGCCGGGCCGGTCAGGCCGCTTCCCAGATTTCCTGCGAGCTGAGACGCCAGAATCGCGCCCAGCGCGGCGGCGCCGGCAGCCATGCCGAACATTCGGGCAAATTGCAGACTGGACGTCACAACGCCGAGAACTTTGTCGGGCATTGCGTTCTGGATGGGAGCGGTGTAAGCGGTCCAGCCGAACGTGAGTCCGACACCCAGGAATCCGGTTGACAGGGCTATTGCCCACATCGATGTATCCGGGCCCGCTCCGCCGAGCCACAGGAGAACCGCGACCGCGACACCGAGGCCGAAGATGGCGCCCTCCCTGGGCCGGTTGTAGCGGGAAAGCAGCTGGCCGGATATGTTCGATCCGAGCGCCGTACCAACTGCCAGCGACATCAGGGGAATCGCAGAAGTGGTCGCGCTCCCACCCTTTACGCCCTGGATAAACAGTGGCAGGAATGCCGTGACTACGATGAAGCTTGTAACGATGGAAAGAGACGCCACCATTCCGGCGGAGAAGACCCGGGATTTGAACAGCTCAAGCGGCACCAGCGGGTCCACGGCGCGGCGTTCGATGAAAACGAAAGCGACGATCCCCACGACCGTAGCCAGTCCCAGCCCTCCCATTACCGGCGAGATCCAATCGACGCTCACCCCTCCGATCGAGAGCGCGAACAGGGACGCGGTGCTGAATATCACGAATGCGGCGGTACCGGCCAGGTCGAAACTCGTACGCCGCCCGCCCTCCCGAAGGTTTGGCAGCCAGACGAGCAACAAAACGACTGCCAGGGCGCCGATCGGGACGTTGAGAAAAAAGATCCATCGCCATGAGCCGATATCCGCGAGCACTCCCCCGATTACCGGGCCCATTACGCCTGACAGCGTGAAACTGGCGGCGGTGACGCCCATCCACTTCGCGCGATCGGCGGGAGGCCAAAGAGCGGCCATGATGATCCACGTGCTGCCCATCGCGCCGGCAAAACCGACGCCCTGGATCACCCTGATGGCGATGAGCTGGTTCATCGATTGGGCGAATCCCGCGGCGAGGGAAGCTGCGATGAAAATGAGGAGAGACCACACGATGACGCGCTTCCGGCCGGTAATGTCCGAGAGCTTGCCGACGATTGGAATCGCCACGGCGCCCGCGAGAGAGAAGCCGGCGAAGAGCCAGGTGAACTGATCGAAGCCGCCGATGTCGGCGACGATGCTCTGCGCCGCGGTGGCGACCACAGTCTGGGAAATTGTCGTGACGAAGAGCGTTACCGAGAGTGCCGCCACAACCAGAAGTTTCTTGCGATAAGCGAGTTCGACGAGTGACGCGGGAGGTCCAGAATCCCCGGCTGCCACGTCTATCGCGGCATCTCTGGCAGTCATTTCACAAACGTTACGCTTCAACAGAGCGGATGTCTGCAGTTTTGCTCATCTTTTGAGCTCCTCTATCGGGCTCATTGGCCGGCCTCCAGATTGGCCCTGACAATCCGCGCCAGCGACAACAGGTTCTCCGGTGAAATCACGAACGAGCCATCCTCGGAAACCGTGGTCGAGAGCTGAGTAAAGGTATTTCGCACGCGGAAGCCGATCATGCTGCTGAGGCGATCGGCATTGGCGACGAGCTGAAATGTTTCCTCGCCCAACGGCCCATCACGAAACGTGGCGTCCGGCTCGAGATTGAGCAATATCGTTCTCGAGCTGGCGAGCAGCCTGCGGCGTTGGGCGTCGGCCTCGTCTTCTGTTTCGAACGCCAGCGAAGTAATGGTCATGGTGGTCCCCGGCTCACCGTCAAACGGTCTCTCCCTGTACTCGAGCGCGCATGACGCGACGATTCCGCGCCGGGTTGCATCACCGGGCACGCCAAGGTTGAATCGGTCCAGGGCGTCCCTCAGCAGAATATCTGTGCCGTCCGCCGCGTCCGTAACATCCTGCTGTCCTACCAGGCCGGTACAGGTCCTGAAATCGACGTCGCCAACCTTCAGCAGTGTCTCCTGCTCCGCTGTAAGGGTTGGGAGAGGCTCAGCGCGAGCGGAACGCTCTATGTCATCGGCAGTGAATCCCGGAAGCGCATCAGAATCAGGCGAACAGGCAACGCTGAAAGTTGCCAGCACGGCCAGCGCGATCACGAAGAGACGGTGCGAATGCAAATTGGGAGCTCTCACGCTCGGGGTCCGTGGGATTGGCGATTCAACTCGGGGACTGCCGCAGCCCGTGAACCGCGGGGCCGATCAAGTGTCGCAGATAGTAAAGTCTGCGTCGTGCCGAACAGGGCGGCTCCCCGGGCTACCCCACAAGGCGCCTGTACGGCCGTTTCAGCGAGCCGCCGATAACGCGCGATCCCAGTCGCATTCGTACAAACGGATATCCTATTGGCCGTAATTCACGGTGGATTGGACGACTGAACTGCCTGGCCAACCAGGGGCTTCGATGGATGGACGAACGATGCCGGTTTTCCAACCCGCGCTGAATAGCCGGCCCTCGATAACACCGCTCTGATATGCGACCCATAGCGCCGCGGGCGGCGCGGGCGGATGAGCGCGCCCTTCAGAAGTCGATGACGTCGGGGCAAGAGCTGAATCGTCCGGTCTGGCGGTGGCTCCCGCAGTGGTCAAGAACAGTACGCCGGCCGGCCATTGTTCGGGCCGCGCTAATCCTTGCGGTACTGGCACTGGCGGGAGCCGTGACACTCGCCCAGGCCGGACTTGCCACCGCGAAGGGTGAGAGTGAGGCGGAGCCCCGTATCAGCGGCGCGGGTCAACTTTCAGCCAGTTCCACCACGTACCAATTTTCGCTCGATCTGAGACTGAATTCGTCTGGCGACCTCAAAGGCTCGTTTAGCCTGCAAGAAGTCGGCGCTCCCAAGTCCGAGCGATTCACGCTCGAGGAGATCATCTCGCTCGAACTTTCCGACGATCAGGGCGCGGGCGATCCATGCTCCGGCATAACGGAATGCGATGCGGACTGGAACACCGCGGACTTGACCGGGACCGGCAAGCTCGGCTCGACGGACGGCCACGCTGTGACTCTGACCGCCGTCGACGGTGGCTCCGATGCATCGTCAGACCGCTTGATCGTGGAAATCCGCGACTCCCTGGACGCTCTGGTTCTGTCCATCACCGGCACGCCGACCCTCGGGACAGGGCTTCGGGTGCGGAATCTCCTGTCCCTCCCTACGGCAGGCTCGTACATCGTCCAGGACCATTTCGAGGACACGGGCGGCACGCCGCTCGAAAGCCACGCTGCGAACGTCGATTTCCTGGGCCGTGGCTGGAACGAACAGGCGTACAGGGAGTGGTTCATCGAGTCCAACGAGGTCAGCAACCTCGCGGGCGCGCAGTCACCGTTTTACGCGATTTCCGACGCGGGTCTGATCAACGTCGAGATCAAAGCAGACGTTACCTGGACGGTCGGCGAGGTCGGCCTCCTCTTCCGTTACCAGGACAAGGAGAACCACTGGCAGTTCATCTACGACGGCGGCAAGAAGCTTCTGCTCAGGAAAATCGAAGGCGGCGTCACGACAACCTTTCCGAGTCTGAACTTCGAGTGGGGCAAGGCCGGGAAGGTCCGCGAGCTTTCGGTGACCCTCGAGGATGGCGACATCGTCGCGAAGGTCGGCAACTCCAAAAAGTTTGATATCACGGACACGACTCACCAGGGGCAGACCCGCCACGGGCTCTACTTCCAATTGCAGGAGACGGCGTCGATCGACAACTTCACCGTCGCCAGCCTCGGCGGCACTCCCGGCGCGCCGCCGCCCATTCCGCCGCTGCCGAATATCGCTGACAGCCTGGTTTTTGACACTTTTACGGAAGGGTCCGTCATAAGCCTGACATCGCATACACCGGAGAAGGACACGATTGGAAACGGCTGGAAAACCGGCACTGGCGGCATCGGATCCGGCTCATGGACGGCGGGAACATCCACCGCGACGGAGATCGACGGCGCGGCCGCGGACGTCCACGCGATCATCGACACCGGCTCGGCGGACATAGACATTCGCGTCGATATCACCTGGGACGACCCGGCCAGCAAACCCGGTGGTGTTGGCCTGGCAGGGCTGGTTATCCGTTACGAGGACGAATCCAATTGGACGAAAGTCTGGTTCGACGGCGTCACGGAGCTGGTACTTGCCGAGGCGGTGGGCGGGTCATTCAAGGAATTACGCCGCGTGTCCGTTGATTGGCGGCAAGGAGAGACTCACCGGCTACGAGTCAAGCGCAACGGGGACAGCATCCGGGTTTATGAAGACACAGACTCGTTGCTGATGCTCCGAATCGAGACCAAGCACGCCACCAGCACGAAGATCGGGCTCTTCGCCCACAACCTGGACACGTCCACTTTCGACAACTTCGTGGTCACGGCCTCCGCCGATCTGCCCGAGCCCGACCCGGACCTTCCGCCAGTCGACCCGACGCCGACTCCGACTCCAACGCCACCGGCTGCACCTGCCGACGCCGATTTCTATGACAGCTTCACCGGGTTCGACGGATTTGCGTTGGACGGCCGATCACCGGACGTCGACCCATTGGGACTGGGTTGGACCATTGATAGCGGATTCTGGCAACTGAGATCGCTGTCTGCCCGCGATTTCCGCGGTACAGAGAGGGACTTCAGGGCAACTATCGATGCGGGTGTCGGCAACCAGCTCGTAGATGCCGCCCTCACCTGGCACAGCGGCCGGGCAGGCATCGTATTCCGCTACGGGGATGAGTCGAACTGGCTGATGGTCTGGTACGACGGAATCGGCGATCTGGTCCTGGCGAAGAATACGGGCGGACAGTTCAAGGAGATCGGGCGCGATGAGTTCCGATGGGGCAAACCGGGGAGGACTCACCAGTTCCGCATCGCCGCGGTCGGACGTCACGGCCGGATATTCGTAGACGGAAAACAGATATTCCGCTTCATGGAAGAGGAGCTTCAACTCAATGGCCGGGCCGGTGTCTTCTACCGTGCGGTGATCGACAGCCTGTTCGACGATTTCACGGTGACCGGCATAGACCCGCAGCCCGCCCCGGCCATAGCGTCGCTATCGCCCAATCCGCAGGATGCCGGATCGGGTGACTTTATTCTGACGGTCGACGGCAGCAACTTCACGCAATGGTCAGAGGTGGCCGTGGACGGCTCCACCACGACAACCACCTATCTCAGCCCTCAGCAAGTCCAGGCGACCGTTGCGGGGAGTGTCGTCGCGAGCTTCGGCTCGCCGGAAATCACCGTAGAAAACGGCGTTGAACGCGGGGGAGGCTCCGGAGCCGTAGCGCTAAACATCGTGAACGCAGTTCCGGTGATCACCGATTCATCGCTGACCAAGGGTATTGCGGATGCAGGACCCGGCCTCATCGTCAATGGGACGGGATTTGTCAGCACCACGATAGGCCGAGTCGACGGCGCGGACCGAAGCGCCAATTTCATTAGCGGCAATCAGATCAGCATCGTTCTTGAAGCCGGCGATTTCGACACGCTCGGTACCAGTACAGTGACCGTGTTCACGCCTGCGCCCGATGGAGGCGAATCGAACACCGTAGTTCTCACTGTCGAAAACAACCTTCCGACGATCAGCTCGCTTCAGACGAATCCCTCTCTGGTTGCTGAAGGCGATTCCAGTGCGACGTTGACGATTACCGGCACGGGCTTTATTGATGCCACAACAGTGTCCATTGGCGGCATATCCAGAAGCGCAACGACCAGCTCCTCCACTGAGATCGTTCTCACGCTTACATCTGGAGATCTGGATACGGCGGGCAAATCGCCCGTAACCGTGTTCAACCCGACACCCGGCGGCGGCACATCGACTGCGGTCATGCTGCCGATTGCGAGCGTTCACGATACGTTTACGGCGAGCAACGGAACCACGCTTAGCGGCCGCACGCCTGATGCATCGCCGGGCAGTTCAACGTGGACGCAGGTGGCAGGGACGTGGGTCATCAATACTGGACGGGCAACCGAGACTGAAGCGACGAGCAGCGATCGGAGGCTCGTGATAGAAGCAGGGGATGCGGATATCGAACTGTCCGCCGACGTCACATGGAATAGCCTTGCTGCCGGACTCGTCGTCAGATACCAGGACGAGGACAACTGGGTGATGGCATGGTTCGACGGCGTAGACAGCCTGATAATCGGTCAGCTCGCCAGCAGCTCATTCAGTGAGCTGAATCGGCAGTCCGGGCTCAGTTGGGGCAGCGCCGGCGATACTCACGCCATGGCTCTTACCGCCGATGGTGACGGCATAACGCTGGTGGTGGAGGGCGTCGGAACTGTCAGCGCTACTCTGGGGACCTCAACGACAGCCACAGGTGTGGGCCTCTTTGAGAACGCCGGCTCGTCAGTCAACTTCTACGACAACTTCGTAGCCGTGCCGCTGGCAGCGCCCTAGGCGCGCCGGCGCCGGCGACGCGTCCGGCCTTCCCGCAGCCACTCACGCCACGAGAACTCCTTGCGCTCCGGCGGTCTCTTCTTCCGGCGCCTGCGCTCGACCGCAACGGCGACGATCACGGCCAGTATGACCAGCCCGCCTGCCGTCACGGCCTTCGACACGGGCGGCTCCGGTTCACGGCGTCCTGGAATGGCAAGCCGTGGCAGCAGGTCTGGCCGCCGAGGCAACCGCGGGCGCGGCAGCGGAACCCGTACCCGCGCGATTCGCGTGCGATTCGCGTAGGCAAGGAAGAGCGTAATAAGCAAAGCGGGCGCGATGATCGCCGGCGCGAGCCATCGCCAGATCGAAGCGCCACGGCCGCCGATCAGCTCGATTACCGATTCCACTGTCAGCGCCGGCTCAACGTTCAGGGATAGGCCCTGGAGCAGCCCGATCAGATCCGCTCCCGCTTCCGAGTTATCCGTGATGGAAATCGACCCGCTACCAGTGGATAGCGCGGCAATAATCACCTCTCCGACTGCGATGGGCTGGCCGGAGTAGCCGGCCTCGGACAGAGCGCACTCAAGCCGTGCTCCGCCCTGTCCATCCGTTGACCCGGTACCTTCACAAAGCCCGACCCCTGCGAAGTCATCTATCTCCAGCGCCCCGAACGAGCTCACCAGCCTGATATCCAGTTCGGTGATCGCCGCCCCGCCCGGATCCAGCATTAAAGTCGCGGTAACCGGCCTGCCCACCCGCGGCGGCGCTCCGTCATCGAATGGCGACACGAGATAGAGCGAAGCCGGGCCGCCTACCATCAACCCGGATACGTCCAGAAGGCCCGCGATCTCGGCATCGACCGAGACAGCGAACAGGGATAGATGGCTCACGTCTGCGCGAAGGCCGCGTTCGACAGGCATCGTCGGCAGCGGCATCCACCGGTCGGCATCGGCGTCGAAAAACGTCAGCGTCAGCGTCCGGCCAGACTCAACCAGATTGAGCTGCTCCGGATTCAGAGGAACGAACACCTGTACAGGTCGCTCGAAGATGAACTCTTCTTGCTCTACGTCGAGCCGGAACGCCGTGAGCTCAAATGGCTCACCTACCAGCGACTCTCCGTCGTTTGCCGGCGGACTTCCGGACAGGCGCTGGGGCACGTAGACCAGGCTCACGAGACGTAGGACGGCGTCCGGGGGCACGACCACGATCAGGGCGGCAGAATCGTCCTCGCCCGGCGGGGCGAGAAGGCGCTCTTCACCGGGCGCCAGTATCACGATGGCTTCTCCAGGCCGTGACGGCGGCCCGGGTACCGTTGGCACCAGCCGGCCAGCCCCTTCGGCAATGACTATCAGGCGCCCATCTTCAATCCTGCTCTGGGCCACCCGCCACAGACCCGTCTGCGGGTCGAGGTGCCTGAACGTGATCGCCCCCAGGTCGCCGCCGGCGGCCTCCAGCAACATCTGATCGACTGCTATCGATATTTCGATTGCGCCGGCGAACTCGACGCCAGGCAGGCCTGTGCCGATGTCAATTGCCGCTCCTGCGACTCTCTCACCGTTGGGCCCGCGGGCGAGCGTGGTCCGCGGTGACGTCGAGACCACGAATAGCTCCGTCGCCTCCGGCAATGCGCCTGCCGGAATCCGGACGGACAGATCGCCAGATTCGGACACTGCAAGTGCGTCCCGTTCCAATCTCGCTTCTATCAAAACAGCTTCGATCTGCACGGGCGGCGGCGCGGGCGGCTCGGGAATCGTGGCCAGTGGGGTGCCGGTGGCAATCGGTTCCGGAGTGGCGGTACCGACCGGCACAGGAGCGGCCGTCGCCAGTGGTGTTGCGGTGCTTGACTCGACAATTACGGTGGACCTCAACACCGGAGGGCTGGCGGTCGGCGTAGCTGCGGGCACCGGCGTGGGTAATGGTGTTGCCGTGGGCGTGGCGGTCGGCGGAACGGGAACCGGTGACGGCGCCGCCGTGGGAGTGGGGGCGGGCCCGACCGTCGGGATAGCCGTCGGGGGCGGGACGGGCGTGACAGTCGCCACGGGTGCCGGCGTGAGGCTCAATTCCGGCGTCGCCACCGTGGTCGCCGTCTGTATCGGTGATGGGCTCGCCGTCGGCGTGGCGGACGGCGCTACTATCCCCACGGGCGGCAGCCGAACAGTTATGGTGGCCGACTCCTCATCAAATGCGCCATCGTCGTCTGTCACACGAACGATGACCGTGAAAACAGTGCGAGTATTCACGGTCTTGGAAAAGATAACTTCGCTCCCGCTCGCGTCGAAAAATCCATCGCCGTTCAAGTCCCACAGGAAAATCAACGTATCCGAAACGCCCGGATCGGTGGCTGATGCTGAGATCGGATTATTCGTGCCCGAAATTACGAGACCCGGAAGACTCAAAGGGCTCAAGACCGGCGAAGCGTTCAAGATCGACACGGTCGTCCTGCCGGTCGAAACCGCTCCGTCAACCGGGTCCGTGACTCGGAACGTGATCTCCCGCTCATCCGGACCATCGAGTCCCGCGGCAGAAAACGTGGTGCTCTGTCCCGATTTGTCGAACGAGCACTTGTTGTCCAGATCCCACGCGAATACAAATCCGCTCCCCAGCGGAGTCCCGGTGACGCTCCCCGCAACGCCTACCGAGCCTCCTTCGGTGGCACTGTAAGGCCCGCCCGGGTCAGCGGTGGGAGGAAGCACGCCCGAATCGTTCGCCACTGTCACCAGCGCGGTCGTTACTGCGCCTTCGGTGCCGTCCGCATCGGTGACCCGCAGCGCGACCATATACCCGCCGCGGTCGGGGTAGAGGTGGACGGGGTCGGCCAGTCCGATTCCAGACAGATCGGGCACGAAGTCGCATCCGTTATAGTCGAACTCCCACTCGAACGTCAGATCGCCCGTAGCAGACTGTGTGGCTGAGCCTGAAAACGTGACTGCGCGCTCAGTATTGATCGCAAGACCGTTGGTCGTCGTATACGGGCCGCCGGCGTCCGCAACAGGGCCGACCGCAGCTACCTGCACGGAGGCGAGGACTACGTCGCTGAGACCGCCATCGTCGTCTCGAACCCTGAGCGCGACCACCTTGCTGCCGGCAGATCCGTAGGTATGTGTCGGATCGGAGAGGCCTGCCCCGGACACATCAATTGAGAACGCGCCGCCCGCGAAATCGAAATCCCACTCATATGTCAGTGAATCTTCGCCCGCGTCAAATGCCGCGCCGTGAAGAACCAGGCTCGCTCCCGTATCGACTTCATACGGACCGCCGGCGAATGCCACCGGAGGGCTGTTCTGGACGATCACGCTGGCCGTCGTGATCGGTCCGATAGCGCCGACCGAGTCGGTTACGCGAACGGCGACCTGCGTCACGGCGTCGTCTGGATAGGTGTGGACAGGCGATGTCAGCGAGGTTGCCGTCTGGTCGGCATTGAAGGTCGTGCCGTCATAGTCGAAATCCCACTCATATACGTGAGGCTCTCCGCCGCCCGTGTCCGTAATCGTCGACGAGAAGATAGTGGCCGCCCCTTCCACGGTGACGTACGGTCCGCCCGGCGATGCGGCCGGTCCACCTGCGCCGTATACGGGAGCTGCGCCCGAGGCGGCGAAAATAAGCATCGCCATAAATGCGGCGATGGTCGCGCGGGGTAAATGACGCGCGAGCACAGCTAGCTGCCCTCAAGCGCGATGTCGATAGACGAGGTGGCGCCCCCGGCGCTAACAGTCACCTTGTCGGCACCGTCTGCTGCGGGCTTGTCATCGTAGAAACGCCGCGCCAGCCCCTGGTCCAGGGCGTGCGCTTCAACGCGGTAGTCATCCGGGGGCAGGCCGGTAATCGAGTAGGTTCCGTCAGCAGCGCTGAGGGCCACGATGGCAATGGATCCGCCATCGAACCCCGTTGCCCTGATGGTGGCGCCCTCGACGGGATTGCCGGTGGCGGCTGAAGTGATCACACCGGTAATCGAGCCCGGCGACGACGTCGTCGTGAAGGTCAGTGCGAAGTCGATGTCGCCCACCGTTCCTCCCGCGGATATGACCACCGCCGCGGCGTCCGAAGCCAGATCCACGCCATCAAAGAAGGCCGGCAGCAGTCCCAGTTGCGGAGCCTCCGCGCTGACGAGGTAACTGCCATCGACGAGCCCCACGATCTCAAACATGCCGTCCGACCCGGTCGTGCCTCGGTTGAAGGCTCCGGTGGCCTCATCAATGGCGAGAACAGATGCGCCCTCTACGGCAGTCCCTCCGGATGCTCGCGTCACGGTGCCGCTGATCTTCCCGCCGGTCGAAAGCACAAAATCGACGCCGGTTGTCGCCGCGCCCGCGCTGACAACCACCGGAGTGGCGCTTTCGGCGCTGGATGCGCCTGAGAAGAACTGCACGAGGAAGCCCTGGCCGATGCCCGGCGCGGACACCCGATACTCTCCGGGCGCCAGGCCCGTGATTTCGTACGTTCCATCGATATCGGTATCGGTACTGACGGTGGAGTCGACCCCGCCGAGGCTCGCCACGGTCACCTGGAGAGCTGAGATCGGGCCTCCCCCGGACTCCGAAACGGTGCCTTTTATCGAGCCTGTCGCATCGAGCGCGATATCGATGCCGGTACTGGCGACGCCGGACGTGACCGCGACCGTCGCTGCGCCGGCCGCGGTGAGTGAGCCGCCGAAATACTCTGTGACGAAGGCCAGATCGGGCGCGTCTACCCGCACCCTGTAGTCGCCTGCGGCCAGGCCGTTCACTTCGTACGTGCCGTCGGGCTGCGTGATCACCATGCGGGCGGCGCCGCCTGCCAGTGGCTCGACCGTCACGAGCGCCTCGCCGAGCAGAGTGCCGCCGGTGGCCGCGCTCACCGTTCCGCTGATCGACCCGCCGGCGATCAAAGACAGGTTGACCGTTGCCGTAACACCCGGTGCCGAGAGTGTGACCGCGACGGGCTGGGGCCGGGTCAGCAGCGGTGATGATGACTGGAAATCGACCAGGTAATCGCCGGCTGGAAGCCCGGTGATGCTGTAGCGCCCCGACGCGTCCGTGAGGCTGCCTGCGGCCAGGCCGGACCCGCTCGACGGGCCAGGCGCAGCAAGCACATAGACGCCGGCGACGCCACTGCCGCCACTGGCTCTCGACACGGTGCCACTGATCGTACCCCCGACCGCGAGATCGAAGTCTTTGCCGGTTACGGGACTGCCGGAGACTGCAACCGCTGTCGCTGCGTCTCGTGCTGCATCGTCGAAAAACGCTGGTACGAGATTTGGCGCGTCCGCTGCAGACGAAGGGCGGGCGTGCAATCGGTAGCTACCAGCCGGAACTCCGGGCAGCACATAGGCGCCGGTCGAATCGGCAATCGCGACCGCGACGATTTCTCCGGTAGTGAATTCAGAGGCCGTGACGACAGCTCCGCTGACCCCGAGGCCGCCTGATGCGGAGCGGACAGTGCCTGAGACGTCCACACCCGTTTCAAGCGCGAAATCGACACCCTCCGTGTCTTCCCCGGCCTCGACCCCGACGATGATGGCCTCTGCCGAATCAAGCGTGCCGTCGTAGATCTGCGTCGAAAACGCGGTGGACGCCGGGGGCACGGCCCGGACGATGTAATTGCCCGGCGCCAAGAACGAGATTCGATAGGCGCCTGCTGAGTCGGAGACGGCCGTGATCTCAGCAGATCGGTCATCCACGCGTCGCGCCGTTACCCTTACGCCCGAAACGGCGGAGTCGTCGGAAGAATCGGTGACGAAGCCGGATATTCCTCCTGCCGCCTGCAGCGAAAAGTCGATTGCCGAGAGAGATGCGCCGTCGGTGAGCGTGATCGTGGGTGCCCTGGCCCGCGTGGTGGCGCCGCCGGAGAACTGGCCGGCCAGGTTTTCAGCTGACGTAGTTGCGGCGTGGAAGACGTAGTCACCCGGCGGCAGCGCGGCGAAGGCGTAGGCGCCATTCGAGGCGGACAGGGTGGTCAATACCGTTCCGGCCAGGGACCGTGCAGAGACGACGGCCTGGTTAACGCCCGTGCCATTGCTCGCCCGTGTGACCGTTCCGGCCACGGACGCGTCCACCGCGAGAGGTCGGCTACTGGAGTCCGCCTGGGCCACGATAGTCGCGAGGATCAGAATCGTCGCTGGAATCGCTATGACGGACGCGGCAACCGCGAGAAGGCCACGTTGTCTTCTCCGGGTGGCTTCGGCCCCATCCCGTAACCAGTTCGAAGCAGCCATGGCCCACAGGATATTCCAGATGCCTGCTCAACATAGCCCGAAGTCGGCAGCCGGGTCCAGATGTGCGGCCGCCCGCGTTCCGGTTTCTCTGGCAACGCGAAGGCGGGCGCCGTTGCCGGCGCCCGCCTGTGTCGTAAGCAGTGGAACTGGTGAGCCTTGAGGGGTTCAGGCTCTTGTATGAGCTGGGGTTACTCGCCAGCTCCTACTGCTACCGGCTCCTCAACAACAACGTCTGTATCGTCTGCGGGCACTGTCGTCGGGTCGTCGACGATCGTCGCTGTGCCGGCGATGAAACTTTCCAGAGCATTGGTAGTCGAGGCGGCGTCAATGGCGTCCTCGATCAGGTCGAAAACCTGGTCTTCAACTTCCCGTTGGCGCTCTTCGATGTAGTGTCGTGCCTCACGAACCCGGGACTCGAGGGCTCTCGCCTCGTCCCGCAGGTCATTTAGCTCGTTCTCCAGGACTCGAATCCTGGCCCGGATGGGGGTGAGAAGCTGGGTCTCCATCTTGCGGACTTTCTCTTCAACGTCGTGACGGCCATCGTCGAATGAGTTGAAGAAGTCGTTCATCTCAGCGTCGATCACGAATCGCATGTCGTCCAGCTCGTAGCGTCGCTGCTGCATGGACTGGAATGCGTCGTCCATCTCGGCCTGCATTTCCCGCATCTGTACTTCGGCGTTCCGGTAGAACGCTTGCAGTTCGTCGTCGAGCGCCCAGAGAAGGTCTTCCATCTCACGGGTGCGGTCCTGCAGGTCCTGCTCCATCTGCCATGCCTGCTGCTGCAGCTGGTCGATCAGGTCCCAGTTCACGTCGTAACCGTTCTGTGAACCGTCAGCAATCTGGTTGATGACGCCGTAGAGGCGGTCGATCTCTTCGTAGATGTGCTGTGCCGGGTCGTTGGAGTACAGGGCGTTCACCTTGTTCTCAAGCTCCGACCTGCGGCTCTCGAGCCGGTTGATCTCGGACTGTTGCTTTTGCTCCATCTCATCTACCTGTGCGTAGAGTGACTGCAGGTAAGAGTCGTCTACCACCGGAGGAGTGTCGGGCTGGCCGGATATGACGCTCATCTCATCGTAGACTGCGTCGATCTGGGCCTGCCAGAACTTGTCCTCTTCGCCGATGTTGCGGCCAATTTCGTCCGCCCAGTTGGCGTAGAACTCGGCTTCGGAGTCACGGAGGGCGTATAGAACGACCAGTTCGGCCTCTAGCGCTGTAACGAACGGGTGAATGTCAGAGTCGACCGGGACCTCTACGGTCTCGTTCACCTGAGCTTCAAGGTCTGCAATCTCAGCTTCGAGGTTGCTGATCTGGACGAACACGGCGTCAAGGTCCGCGTGCATCTGCGCCTCAACGGCTGCGACCGCATTCTCCGTCTCGGTGTGGACGGCGTTGATGGCATCTTCGAGGTCTTCGATCTGGGCTGCAAGTGCCAGGACCGCGTCAGTCGTGGAGGCCGTGCCATCGTCAACCTCAGTGATCTGCACCTGGAGGTCGGCAATCTGGACCATCATGGGAGACACTGCTTCGTCCTTGGCGGCAAACAGAGCATTGATCTGCTCGTTTGCGGCGGACTCGATGGCCTGTACCTGGTTCCAGAGAGCGTCCAACACGGCGTAAAGAACGTCGAGTGTGGCGAAGACCTCAGGGTCGACTGCCGTCGCGGTTGTGCCACTGTTGTAGAGAACATCCAACTCAGCTTCAACTACGGCGATCGTGGCGTCGATCTCGGAAACAACGTCGTTCATTTCGGCGTAGACAGCGTCCTGTGCTGCATACAGGCCGGAGATGATCCTGTCGCGCTCTTCCTCGAGGAACCGGATCCGGGACTGAAGCTCTTCAAGGTAGCTTTCACCTGCATAGGAACCCGAGCCCGACTTGTAGAGGTTGTGCTCTTCGTTCTCAATCTGGCGCCAGAGATCGTCTATCTGAGCGCGGACCCCGTTGTACAAGTAGTTCAGGTCGTTGTTGACGTTGTCGAGCTCGTTGTACAGGGCGGATGCGTCATCATCGACGTCGAACTGCACCTGGTTCGCCTGTTCGTAAAGGTAGTCGATCTGGTCATTGATCTCGTCGATCTGGGACTGTGTGTTTGAGTCACCGTGGTTCACGTCATTTTGCAGACGGTTGATCTGGTCGTAGATCGCTTCGATCGGCTCCCAGCCGCGGCGGTAGAGCTGGTCCAGCTCATGCTGAAGCTCGTAGCGCTCGTCCTCTTTGGCCTGCGCCTCAGGAGACTGCCACGGGTCGAATGAGCCGTGCTGGTACTTGAGCTGAAGCTCGCGGTCCTCGAGGTCGAGCGCTCTGTAGAGCTGTTCGATCTCCTGGTACCGTGCGTCGAACTCCTGCTGGGCCACAGAGGCCTCGCCACCCGGGCCCCAGGGGTCTACCTGAGAATCCCAGAGCGGGCGAATGACCGTGTCTTCAATCTCGCGCTCCTGGAAGTAGAGGTCCTCGATCTCTGCCTGGCGAGGCTCGATCTCGTCCTCGTAGAGCGCCCTCAACTGGTTTTCCAGCGGGCGTACTTCAGTGTCTTCCAACTGGCGAACTTCACGACCGGCTGCAACTGCGGAGCGTGCGCTTTCGGTAGCGAGCGCCTCACAGGCTGTGCCGGCAAGAACGAATAGGCCAAGAAGTATCGGCCACATCGTTCGGAATCTAAGAACGTACTTGTCTCTTATGTGAACTGCGTTCAACATTTCGTTCTCCCAACTTCTTCTCTACTGCGACTGCGGCTGTTCGTTGTCGCCGCTGTCCGTTCATATGATTTGGCTGGCTGCGCTGTGGGCCGGCGGGGCGGAAGGTGCGTTCCCTCTCGCCTATATCGATGATTCACCAGCTTGAGAACGGCTCCTTGACGCCACACTCACAGGGGTCTGACAAACGATTAACAAACCGTGGTTGAACGCCGGTTTAGCAGTCCAGACGCCCGTACGGGACGCGGGAGTCGTGGACTGCCTTCGGAGGCATAAAAGGCAGGGAATTCGCAGCGGACTACACAGGTCGCGCAGGTTGGTCTGGAAGTGACGGCCGGTCCTGGCGTGCGAGTAGTTCACACGGCGCGCGGACGAGCACGCACGAATTCAGGCGGGAAGCGCCGGAAATGCCCCGGAAGGCGACCCCTATTTGAATGGATCCGGAACGTTTTCTATAAAGCGTTCTGAAACCTCTTGCTAGTAAAAAGTTAATCATTCGAGGCGTCTGTCCACGAGACTGACATCAGGAGTTAGGGAATATCCCGTATTAGGCGGCAGCTACGTTTGGTACGGTGAGAACGTTGGACGAGTGATCTCGTGATACTCGTGAACGCAGAGTGATGCCGATGAGTCAGGAACGCCTGGGTCACTACAGAATCCTTGAGAAGATCGCCTCGGGCGCTCAAGGATCTGTCTATCGCGCCTTCGACCCGGACGCCGGCCTGCTCGTGGCGTTGAAGGTTCTCCACGACACGGTAATCGGCGACCCGTCTTACCTGGAGAGGTTCCATCGAGAGGCAAGCCTTGCCTCGTCAATGGACCACCCGAACGTGGCCCGGATATTTGACGTAGGGGAGGAAGACGGGCGGCATTACATTGCCCTGGAATATCTGCCCGAGAACCTGGCACGGTTGATCGAAGGAGGCGCCCTCCCGGTCGACCGGGTGGCCAAGCTGGCCGTGGGTATCGCAGACGGCCTCGCCGAAATCCACGCGCTCGGCATCGTTCATCGCGATCTGAAGCCGCAAAACGTGCTGATTACGCAGGAAGGGATACCCAAGGTCACAGACTTTGGCATTGCCCGCGCTGAATCAGCGTCCAGCATGACCGTGACGGGCGCCCTGATGGGCACCCCGTACTACATGGCGCCCGAACAGGCCCGGGGTGACATCGCCGACTCGCGATCGGACGTTTACGCCCTCGGCTGTGTCATGTACCAGATGCTCACCGGCGAGCTTCCGTTCGAAGCTCCCACGCCGCTCGCGGTCATTCGCCAGCACATCGAGCAGGAGCCCCGGCCGCTTGGACATCTGCGCAAAGATATCCCGCGGGAAGTTATTGCGATTGTCGAAAAGGCGATGTCCAAAGATCCGGACCAGCGGTACGCCAACGGCGGTGAATTTGCCCTCGCCCTCAGGCAGGCGGTCCCTGGACTTCGTGCCGAGCCGGGCGCCACCTACCGTTCGACGACTCATCCTCCAGTCGAGCCGCGAATTGCCGCTGATACCCTGAGGCTTGGCCGCCGAGGCGGGGTCGGCAAACTGGTCCGCCGAGTGGCGATCGTGTCTGCGGCCCTCATCACCGCCGGGGTCGTCGGCGCAATTGCGATCAACGTGGTCCAGAACCGGGCGCCGGGCGAGGGCGGCGGCCCGGGGACACCAACCGGCCGGTTCGTGGGAACGGGTCCGGTCGACGAGCGTTCATCGCAGTCAGATCCACGGGTCGTGTTCACCGAAAGGTTGGTAGAGACGGCGCAACCGACCGCAACACCGGGTGATTTCCGGGCTCCACAGCAAATCGAGCCGGGCAGCGTTGTTTCCAGAGTCAGCGTGGGCGCCACGGCAATCGCCGTAGCGGCTGCCACTGCGACAGCCACGGCATCGGAGGCCGGGCCGGACGTTATCAACATTGAGAAACCCGCGCCGGTCGAAACACCCACGTCGGCACTACAGTCTGAGCCGATAATTTCTCCGCCCCCGGTGCTGATCACGGCCGGGACGCCCACACCTATCTCATCGTCAAGCGGCTCCCCGGCCGACTCCGATGAGTTCCCGCAGTGGGTGCCGCAGACCGCTTTCACGTTTGACTATCTAGCATCGGTGACGATTGATCCGGCGAGCCGAATACACGTGGGCGGGGACCGAGGCGTGGTGTACCAGTCCGGGGATAACGGCGCGACCTGGCAGTCCCAGCAAATAATCGAGAGTTGCAAATTCCGGGACATCGAGTTCGTGACCGAAACACGAGCGTTTGCTCTCGACGAGTGCGGGGGCGTCCTCTTCAACTCGATCGATGGCGGCCTTACCTGGGAACGGACCGGCGAAATCAATCCGGCCTTCGAAGGCGTTAACGATATTCACTTCATTGACGCAGATACCGGCTGGGCTGCGGGCCCGTCTGGATTTCTCGCGGTGACCCATAACGGCGGTAGATCGTGGGAGCAGCTAGCGATTCCGACACGTTCCTATTTGTCGGCTGTCTATTTCGCCGATGAGAGTCGCGGTTGGGTTAGCGGCCTCAGCGGAGGCCTTCTCCTGACCTCGGATGGCGGCCAGAGTTGGCAACTCGCGCGGACGCCGACCGATTGCCAGATAAACCATTTTGCCGCACGCGGCTCTCTTGTCTGGGCGGTCGGCGATTGCGATCAGGTCATTTTCAGCGCCGACGGCGGAGCGACATGGGAGGACCGATCGATTCGCACCGGCAGCGGGACTAATTTCACCGATATCGAGTTTCTGGACGATCAAACGGCCTGGATCTCGGGAATGCAGTACGACCCGGAGCGGCCGGTGATCATGGAAACCCACGATGGCGGCAAGACCTGGGGCCTGAACGCAGGCGTAGAGGAGTTGGCCTTCGGGTTTATCGAGGATATGAGCATCCGGGTTACTTCCGACGGGATAGTTGGCTGGGCGGTGGGCTCGGGCGGGTTGCTGTTGAAACTCGTGTCGGCAGCCGAGTTCGCGGAAATCAAGTCGGCCACCACTCCCGAGGCGCTGCGGTCCGGAGCGCCGAATGGCCCGCCACGTAGCGATCTACCGCTCACATACACCTGGCGCCGTCTGGGCGAATTCACGTTCGATTCCCTCTATTCGGTTGCCGTCGTCAACAACGAGCGGGTCCACATATCTGGAGAAGGCGGCGCTATTTACCGTACGCAGGATGGCGGAAGCAGCTTCGATGTTGCAGACGTTTCAAGTGGATGCTCCATGCTTGATCTCCAGTTCTTATCGTCCCAGGTCGGAGTTTCCGCCGATGAGTGCTCAGGAAGTGTGATCAGGACATTGGACGGAGGTGAGACCTGGAACCGCCTCGATGCGGAGCCGTTGCCGGACAGCGGCGCTACTGCATCGTTCTTCCTGGACGCTGTTCACGGTTGGGTCGCCGGATGGAACGGCGTCTTGGCCCGCACCGAGAACGCCGGCCGCACATGGGAACAGATCGAGGTGCCTACGACCGAAGGTATTGAAGTGATCTACTTCGTGAACGAGGAGCACGGCTGGTTAGCGGGCCTGCAAGGCGCCATTCTTCGCACCCGCGATGGCGGGACGACCTGGGAGCGCGCCAGGACGCCAATCATCAGGTGCCGCGTTCTCGATATAGACGCACATCTTCCCGCTGTATGGGCCGTCGATGAGTGCGGCGGCGTACTGGTCAGCAACGATGGCGGGGAGACGTGGGAAGAACGCTCGTTGGATACCGGGCAGCGGCTTGAGGCCATCGCAGTCTGGGACGATCGCACGGCCTGGGCCGTGGGCGGAGCGGCGTTTAGCGACTCGCCGGTAATACTGGAGACTCGCGACGGCGGTGAAAGCTGGAGCGAAGTGTTCAGTGCCCAGGATATCGGCGGCTCCATGGAAGATATATCCGTTATCGACGGGCCGGATGGAATAGCAGGCTGGGCAGTCGGACAGAGCGGTTTGATCGTAAAGCTGACCCCAACGGGCTTTTAATTAGCAGACATTGCGCCGGATACCGCGCATTCCTCCCCCCGTAAGGATTTTTTGAAATGGCAGAGTCCGGAACATTCTCAAATGCCGCTTCACGGTCGCTCCGAATCAGGGCCGGCCGCTGCTGGCAGGGAGGGCAATGATGGTTGCTCCCGCAGGTGCGCTTCTTATCGTCCAGTCCGGAATTCCCGCACCGGGCGCGATTCCGCTTGACGAAGGTCTTCACGTTCTCGGCAGAATTCCCGTCGCAGACATCGATTTTGACAATCCATTCGTCTCGCGGCGGCATGCCGAGATCTCTTGTAGCGATTCCGGATATTCGATTCGCGACCTGGGCAGCAAAAACGGCACGTTCGTGGACGGCGTGCGGCTCTCCGAACACCCGCGGGTGCTGATCGGCGGGGAGATAGTGGAGCTTGGCGAAGGACAGGTCGTGGCCACGTTCGCCCTCAAGGCCGGCACAGTCACGCTGCCGCACGCAGGCGTCGGCACCCGCGCGGCCGCGGCCCCCCCAGGCGGCACGCTTAATTCCGCAACCTCCCAGGGACTGACCGTAGATCCGATCAAGCGTGAGGTATATATGGCAGGCTCGCCTGTCGTGCCTCCGCTTACCAGGAAAGAGTTCGACATCCTGGAGTTACTGTGGGAACGCCGCGGCGAGGCCTGCAGCAAGGATGACATCTCCGCTCGCGGCTGGCCCGAGCGGCCGCCCGGCTCGGTCACCGACCAGGAGATCAGCCAGTGCGTCCACCGCATCAGGAAGCGCGTCGAGCCGGACCCCGGGGCACCGCGCTATGTCGAACTCATGCGCGGCTTTGGATACCGGTTGAACCCGCTGGGCTGAAGCTTCTTCCGGAAGCGCCGGAAACTCCCTGGACGCCGCGGCGGCGGCCAACTCACAGAAGGGAGAGCCGAGCAGCCTTCAGGCGGCGGTGGTACATTCGCGCCGGAAAAGCCACCAGACAGGTCGGGGCTTGAGCCAGACCTGCGCATGAGGGAATGCAACCAATATGTCTGACGCACTGTTTCTGGCAGGCGACCGTTATCACGATGCGAAACTGGCGCACGGCGCGATCGGCCCGATTCTGGAAGGCGCAGGGCTGGACGTAACGTACACGACGGACTTCGCGTCTATCGATGCCGATAGCCTCGCCGGCAAGAAGCTCCTGGTCTTTCATCGGGATGGCATGGAGTGGCCCGACGGCCATGAGGGCAAGCCAGAAGCCTGGATGCAGCCGCACCAGGAAGAGGCGATCGAAGAATTCGTGCAGAACGGCGGCTCGTTCTTCGCCCTTCACAACTCGGGCTGGGCCTACCCGTGGCAGGGCGGCTACAGGCGGGTGCTCGGCGGCTACTTCCAGTTCCATCCACCATTCCAGACGTTCAACATATACGTCGTGGATGGCGATCACCCGATCACCGAGGGTGTGAGCGACTACGAGATCGAGGACGAGCAGCACTTCATATGGTTCGACCCGGATGGCGTGCATCTGCTGCTTCGGAGCCAGGGTTCCGACGGGCGGGAATCTGCGGCTGGATGGGCGCGTGAGTATGGAAAAGGCCGCGTCGTATACCAGGCGCAAGGCCATCGCCAGATATCCCTGGAGCACCCCATGGTGCAGCGACTGCATGCGAACGCCGTTCGCTGGCTGTTGCGGGAGTAGGACACGGCTAAGGCGGCAAAGGACGGGCGGCAGTTGAGTGTCGAGATACGGGACGAGCGGTTTCGTGAAGTGGTGGGCGATGACGCCCTCTTCGAGCAACTGGGCACCGGCTTCGATTTCACGGAAGGGGCGATCTGGAATCACGAGGGCGGGTTTCTCATATTCAGCGACATGCCCGGCAACGTCATGCGGAAGTGGACGCCGGAAGGTGGGCCAACCGGCCGGATAGAGGTCTTCCGGCAGCCGAGCAACATGGCCAACGGCAACTATTACGACCCGCAGGGCCGCCTCATCACTTGCGAGCATGCGACGAGCCGCCTCGTCCGGGCTGAGCCGGACGGATCCATCACCGTCCTGGCATCGCACTACGAGGGCAAGGAGCTGAACAGCCCCAACGATGTCGTAGTCAGGAGCGATGGCACGATCTACTTCACCGACCCGATTTTCGGCCGGGTGGAGTTCTACGGAATTCCGCGCGAACAGGAGCTGAGCCACCAGGGCGTCTACCGCGTCAATCCAGACGGCTCCGACCTCACGCTCCTGGTATCCGATTTCGAGCAGCCCAACGGCCTCACTTTTTCGCTGGACGAGTCCCACCTGTTCGTGAACGACACCCCGAAGAGCCATATCCGCGTGTTCGACGTCGAACCGAACGGTAATCTTTCTAATAGCCGCGTCTGGGCAGAGGTGACGGGGGAAGGCGACGGGGTGCCCGACGGCCTCAAGATAGACAGTGCCGGGAATGTGTACACGACCGGGCCGGGCGGCATACACGTCTTCGCCCCGGACGCCACGTGCCTTGGTGTCATGCATGTGCCGGAAGTGCTGGCGAACTTCAACTGGGGCGGCGATGACTTCCGCACCCTGTTCGCCACCGCCTCGACCTCTCTATACAGGACGCGGGTAAAGGTTGCCGGCAACAGGGCTTTTTAGACGGATAAAAAGGACAGATATTGATCTCACTACACGTCTACATGAATGCGAAGGCCGGCAGGGAACTGGAGCTTGAGGCTCAGATAAAAGACAGGTGGCTTACGGCCATGGCCGAGCAGCCGGGGTTTATCAGCGCGGCGATATTGACGCCATTTTCAGACGATGCGCTGGCGAAACTTGAGGCGGCGAAGCCGGATAAGAAACTCGAGGTCGTCTCGTTCTGGCGAAGCGAGGAGGAGCGACTCGAATGGGTGGCCCGCCCAATCCACGATGAGGTCTTTCTGCCGCTTCTCGATATGGCCGAAGACGTTTCGTTCACGTTGCAGACTGTGATGGCCGACTGGAACCTCTGAGCGGCATCGGAGCCTTTTCGGCGGGATTTTTCATACCCGATTCCACGCAACATCAACCGATGCGTGGTTCTGATGGCGCGGAGATTCTCGCTATCAGACGCTCGACATGAATCGCAGAGAGGGAATGGTGGAGCTGATCGGACTCGAACCGACGACCCCCTGCTTGCAAAGCAGGTGCTCTCCCAGCTGAGCTACAGCCCCATGGTTTCCAGTTCAAACAGAGCGTCTGCCTGGAATTAGGAAAAAGCACAGCGCTCACACAGCGCTTAACTGGACACATCTTTATAATCGGGAGAGTGTGCGTCCCGGCTAGGAGAATATCATGTCTCACGACGCATTTCTTAGCCAGAATCCGAGCGAGATCGATCGAAGGCTCCGGTCTTGGCTTCGCCACCTCCGGGCACGCAATGCCCGCCCCCGCACCCTGGAAGCCTACTCGGGTTCGTTGAAGAAGCTCCACGAGTTCCTCACCAAAGAATGCATGCCGATAGATGTTTCTGAGATCTCGCAGGAACACCTCGAGGCATTCATCGCCGACCAACTTGACCGATGGGCCCCAGCTACGGCCAACGCCCGCTTCCGTGCCATCTCTTCTTTCTTTTCATACCTGGTAGAGGACGAGTTCATCGAGATCTCGCCGATGAGGAAGATGAAGGCGCCGAAAATACCGGAGAAGCCGGTTCCGGTGCTCACCGAGGACCAGATCCAATCACTCCTCAACGCCTGCCGGGGCAGGGGCTTCGAGGATCGAAGGGACGACGCGTTCATCCGCATCTTCATAGATACCGGAGGACGGAGAGCCGAGGTCGGAGGGCTCAGATACTCCGAGTCGGACCCGCTCAGTAACGACGTCGACGTCGAGCAGGGCGTGATCAGGTTGCAGGGCAAGGGAGGCCGCGAGCGCGTCGCGGCGATCGGGGATAGGACCATCCGGTCACTCGACCGGTATCTCACCGCAAGGGAGAGACACGCCTACGTCAATCTCCCGTGGCTCTGGT